>NZ_BAABKK010000008.1:0-1478 GCF_039543785.1 Arthrobacter gyeryongensis | reverse complement strand
GGGGACCAGGTCTTCTTCCAGGGACACGCGTCCCCGGGCATGTACGCCAGGGCGTTCATGGAAGGCCGCCTCTCGGAGGAGGACCTGGACGGGTTCCGGCAGGAAAAGTCCAAACAAGGCCATGCCCTCTCCTCCTACCCGCACCCGCGCCTGATGCCCTCGTTCTGGGAATTCCCGACCGTGTCCATGGGCATCGGCCCGATGAACGCGATCTACCAGGCCCAGTCCAACCGCTACCTGCACGACCGCGGCCTCAAAGACACGTCCGAGCAGCAGGTCTGGGCGTTCCTGGGCGACGGGGAAATGGACGAGCCCGAGTCCCGCGGCCTGCTCCAGCTCGCCGCGAACGAGAACCTGGACAACCTGAACTTCGTGATCAACTGCAACCTCCAGCGCCTGGACGGACCCGTCCGCGGCAACGGGAAGATCATGCAGGAACTGGAGGCGTTCTTCCGCGGCGCGGGCTGGAACGTCATCAAGGTCGTCTGGGGCCGGGAATGGGATGACCTCCTGGCCAAGGACACCGACGGGTCCCTGGTGAAGATCATGAACGAAACCGTCGACGGGGACTACCAGACCTACAAGGCCGAATCCGGCGGGTTCGTCCGGGAACACTTCTTCGGGAAAACCCCGGCCACCAAGGACATGGTCGCGGACCTGGACGACGAGCAGATCTGGAACCTCAAACGCGGCGGGCACGACTACCGCAAGGTCTACGCCGCGTACAAGGCCGCGGTCGAGTTCAAGGGCAAACCCACCGTGATCCTGGCCAAGACCGTCAAGGGCTACGGACTCGGACCCCACTTCGAGGGCCGCAACGCGACCCACCAAATGAAGAAACTCACTCTCGACGATCTGAAGGAATTCAGGGACTACTTGAGGATTCCGATTTCCGACGCCCGATTGGAAGAGGATCCTTACCGGCCGCCGTACTACCACCCAGGCATGGACGCGCCCGAGATCGCCTATCTCCTCGAGCGCCGAGCTGCGCTGGGAGGTTCGGTCCCCGAGCGGCGTTCCAACCACGCGGCCATTGAGCTGCCCGACGCCAAGACCTTTGACGTCGCCAAGCGGGGAACCGGCAAGCAGCAGGCCGCCACCACCATGGCCTTCGTCCGTCTGCTCAAAGACCTGCTCCGCGACAAGAAATTCGGCCACCGGATTGTTCCCATCGTCCCGGACGAGTCGCGGACCTTCGGGATGGACGCGTTCTTCCCCACTGCGAAGATCTACAACCCCAAGGGCCAGAACTACCTCTCCGTGGACCGGGACCTCGTCCTGGCCTACAAGGAATCCCCCATGGGCCAGCTCATCCACCCCGGCATCAACGAAGCCGGCGCCGTCGCGGCCTTCACCGCCGCCGGCACCGCCTACGCCACCCACGGCGAACCCCTCGTGCCGATCTACGTGTTCTACTCCATGTTCGGCTTCCAACGCACCGGCGACGCCTTCTGGGCCGCCGCGGACCAAATGACCCG
>NZ_BAABKK010000007.1:0-3543 GCF_039543785.1 Arthrobacter gyeryongensis | reverse complement strand
CCTTCTTCTCGGTGTCGCACCACTGCCAGCCGATCACATGCTCTCCGGCGATCGCGATCAGGCAGCACCACGAGCCGACGTAGATCCCGTCGATCTGGACCTGGTCATGGATCTCGCCCGTGGCCGGAATCGCGGGGGCAATATTCCAGCACCACGCCGTGCGGCGCCGGAAGGACCGGGCCGTACCGAACGAGTCAACCAGCGCTTGGCCGCCGGTACCCGGCAACCAGCCCAGAAACGCACCCAGCTCCGCACGCCGACTCACATCCGGGCGTTCACCCGAGCGGCTCGCCCCGCATTCCAGGCACCGGTAGCGCTGCTTACCCGCGGCCGTTTTCCCGTTCCGTACCAGCGCCTGACCGCAGACCAGACATTCCAGAGATATGCAAGCACCCCAGCCACACTAAGCTTCCAAAGCTTAGCTACCCCGAAATTCGCCCGCCAACACTGGGAAGCAGGCACAATCCATACACACGTTTTGTCCTATAACCCCCGGACCCGGTATATGTGAGCGAGCGTCCGGCCAGGACCCGGTATATGTGAGCCCGCGTCCAAGGAAAACCCTTAACAAGTGAGCGGGGGTTTGGGTTATCAAACGCCGGCTCACCTATGGGCCGGAATCCCCCAACCCCCGGCTCACCTATGAGCGGGAAATCACAAACCCCCGCTCACCTATGAGCGGGAAATCCCAACCCCCCGGCTCACCTATGAGCGGGAAATCCCAACCCCCCGGCTCACCTATGGGCCGGAATCCCAAACCCCGGCTCACCTATCACCCGGTTTCCACCAACCCCCGCTCACCTGAGCGGGAATCCCCCAACCCCCGCTCACCTATGGACCTCTCCGAGATCCAGGTTCGCCGCACCCGTACTGTCAGGATGAGTAGCATGCAACAGGTTACTCCTGGAGTGTCTCTGACAACGCAGGCCACAGATATGCTGCGGGCGGCAATCACGTCCGGCGAGATGACGCCCGGGGAGCACTATTCCGCGATTCGGGCTAGCCGAGAGACTCGGAGTATCCAGGACGCCGGTACGTGAGGCCCTGCAGCTGCTCGAAAAGGAGGGCATTGTCCGGATCGAGAAGAACCGCGGTGTCCGGGTGCTGCACGGGCGCATTCTGGATGGTGAACTCCGCAATCTTGTTCTTGCGTAAGGGTTGGTAACCATCCCTTCAATCCGAAGCTGCCAGGACTTGGCCGACGACCGTCGAGGCATTCTCGAGGCGTTGGAGCGACAGGACCCGCAGGCTGCAGCGGTTGCGGTTTGCGAACATGTCACCCGCACCGCCGGCTTCTCATTACAGGTGTTTGCGCGAAGACGCCCGGACTGTCTGCCGATGCGCATCTTGCGAAGTTCGATCAGCTGACGAAATTGCGCGGCTGACTTTGATATGACGAAGAAGTGTTTACACGCCGGGAACGTCCCCTGCAGTTGCATGCAACGTACAACCATCGAAGGAGATGTGTCGTGACATCCACGGGGGCAGCCCAAGCGGTTTGCCGCAGCCTTTGGCCGGGATACGGATCGCGGACTTTTCGCGGGTTCTAGCCGGACCGCTGTCCTCCATGATGTTGGCCGACTACGGTGCCGAGGTCATCAAGATCGAAGGTCCCGCCGGCGACGATACCCGGGCGTAGATCCCGCCTGTGGAAGCCGATGGAACCGGCACCTATTTTGCAAGCGTCAACCGGAATCCGGCGCAGATTTGCCCGGCCATGACCTGCTCGTGCAGGCGCTTGGCGGTCTCATGAGTATCACCGGCCACCCGGAAGGAGAGCCCAGCAAGGTTGGGGTTGCCCTGGTTGACGTCCTCACCGGGCAGAATGCCCTAGCGGGGATCCTGATGGCGCTGCGGGTACGCGATGCCACAGGGGCCGGCCAGCAGGTGCAGCTCAACCCCCTCTCCTCGCTGCTGGCAGCATTGGTGAACCAGGGCGCAGCCACCCAACGATCGGCAATTTGCTGCGCTGGCGTCAGTCCTAGGGCTCTCGGGTTTGCCCGAACAAGCGAGGTTCCTTACCAACGAACGCAGCGTAGCGTCCCGTGAGGAGCTTCGTATTGCGATCGAGGCCGCCCTTCATGCTGACACTGCTGCGAATTGGCAACGGAAATTCCTCGTTGCAGGCGTTCCTGCGCGCAGGGTCAACAGCATCAGCGAGGCTTTCGAACTGGCTGAGAGCCTGGGGCTGGAGCCGTCAATCGTTGTCACTGATCCCGCCACAGGCCGGAAGTCCCGGCAGTTGGCCAACCCCATCCGGCTGTCCGCAGCAGCACCGAGCCACAGGCAAGTTCCCCCGGCCCTTGCCTGAAAGGCTACGGATGCGCCGGACGATCCGCCGTCGAGCACGGTCTGGCCTCAGCGGAATGGCTGCCGGCGATGGCCGCGGGGGAAGCGATCGGCTGCTTCGGACTGACGGAACCCACTGCGGGATCGGATCGGGGTGGCATGACTACCTTCGCGCACCGCGACGGAGGCGACTGGATCCTCAACGGATCAAAGCGCTGGATCGGTCTGGCGTCGGTGGCCAAAGTCGCCATCATCTGGGCCCAGACCGACGGCGGCTTCCGCGGCTTCGTAGTCCCAACCGAGACCCCTGGATTCACAGCTACCCCGATCGAGCCGAAACTGTCCATGCGAGCCTCCATTCCATGCGACATCGAATTGTCCGATCTGCGACTGCCCGAGAGTGCGGTGCTGCCGAACGTCGTCGGACTCAAGGGCCCCTTCTCCTGCCTGAACGAGGCGCGCTATGGAATCATCTGGGGCGCCATGGGCGCCGCCCGCGATGCGTTCGAAGTAGCCCTCGACTACTCCGAGGAACGCCTTCAGTTTGGCAGGCCGCTGGCCGGTTACCAGCTAACGCAGCAGAAGTTGGTTGACATGGCTCTGGAGATCAACAAGGGATTCCTCCTCGCGCCTCGGGCGCATGAAGGACGGTGGCACTTTGCAACCGGACCAGATCTCGGTCGGCAAACTGAACAATTGCCGCGAAGCCATCAAAATAGCGCGGGAAGCCAGGACAAACCTCGGCGGCAACGGAATCACGCTGGACCACTCACCCTTGCGGCATGCCAACAACCTGGAATCGGTTCGCACCTATGAAGGCACCGACGAAGTCCACACCCTCATCTTGGGTAGCAAGCTGACGGGTATCGCCGCCTTCCGTTAGGCGGGGCCCGACGGCGGAACCCGAGTTCCGCCGTCGCCGTCGCCGTGGCGTACAGATCAGGTTTGTCGGTCAGCTCGAGCGGGGGAATAGCAGTGCGTCAGTGCTGGATTTGCGCGGGGTACGGAAGCCGTGTAATGTCTTCTAAGTCGCCGCGAGGGAGACAGCCTAGAGCTGGGAACCACGGGTGGCCAATCCCTTCGAATTGAGCCTAAAACGGCAGGTGCTTTGTGCGCCGCAATTCGAGGGGAATTCGGATTGTTACCCTGAAATTGGTTGAGATACTGATTTGCAAAGTGGTAATGATTCGGGTAAGTTTGGGAAGTTGCTCCGGAGCGATCCTGGACCCTGTGGGGTGTGGGTGGTGCCGGGTG
>NZ_BAABKK010000006.1:384656-401359 GCF_039543785.1 Arthrobacter gyeryongensis | reverse complement strand
ACGGCCGGGCTGCACAAAATTTGAAACCAGCTGTAAAAAACCAGCCCCACGCCACCGAAGCGACACAGGACCAGCCAAAACAACCAATTCATATAAATAAATCGGTATCAACAAACTTGGCACACTATTGAGTTCTCAAACAACAGACACACCCGGCACCACCCACACCCCACAGGGTCCAGGATCGCTCCGGAGCAACTTCCCAAACTTACCAGACGCGCTCTCTCCGCACAACTCCCGATCCCGGGAACCGCACCGGACAAAACATCATCCGCACAACTCCCGATCCCGGGAACCGCACCGGACAAAACATCATCCGCGACCCCCGGGAAACCTCACCGGAACGCACAAAAGCGAACCGGAAATTTGGTTTCCATTTGGAAGGGGGTCGGTCGCAATTTTTCCGCATCAGCGGCGGCGACTCGAACTACTTTACACACCGCCAAGACCCGGCGCAAATCACCCCCGCACTACCATCCTGCGCTCCAAAACCCGCTACAACACGGCGATTTCGGGCCCAGCGACACCTGAGAGAAAGCCTTTAGGGCCGCAAGGCACAAACATGCCGTGCGTCACAAACAACGCGCCGCACCAGTAAACAAAAGCGGACTAGTGCCCGGCCGCGCCCTCGGTCTTGCGCATCATGGTGGACAGCACTACGGCAAGCACCGCAATCAAAGTGGCTGTCAAGAAGGCGGCCTGCATCCCGGCGACAAAGCCGGACGAGGCCGAGACCACGGCGAAGATCGAAACCAGGAGTGCCGTCCCTGCCGCTCCCGCCACCTGCTGCAGCGTGCTCATGATGGCCGAGCCATGCGAGTAGAGGTGGGGCGGGAGCGGGTTGAGGCCAGTGGTAAACGCCGGCGTGAACAGCAAAGCCAAACCCAGGCTGAGTACTGCGTACAGGACCACGACCCACCACAAGGGGCTATCCGCGGTGAGCATCGAGAACTGCCACAGCGTGAGTACCAGCAGGATTGAACCTGTCACAGTCAGCGGGAGCGGACCAATCTTGTCGAACAACCTGCCGACAACCGGCCCGAGCAGGCCCATCGCCAACCCGCCCGGAAGGAGAGCCAGGCCGGTCTCCATCGGCTGCAGGTGGAGGACGTTCTGGAGGTAGAGCGGCAGCAGGATCACTCCGCCGAACAGGGCCATCATCGCAACCACCATGAGCAGGACCGACACCGTGAACATGCGGAAGTTGAATGCCCTGAGGTCCAGCAAGGGCGCGTCGGACTTCTGCAACTTGAGCTGGCGGAAAACGAACGCCACCATGCACAAGACACCGATCACCAGCGCAACGATCGGCACGGCAGTTTCTCCCGCGTGGCCACCGATCTGGCTCAGCCCATAGACCAACCCGCCGAACGCAGGAACGGTCAGGACCACCGAGACGAAGTCCAGCCTCACATTGCCTCGCTCGCCAACGTTTGTGAGGAACTTGGCACCGATGCCCATGGCCAGCAAGGCCACCGGAAGCACGAAGACGAACATGAATCGCCACGAGAAGTGGTCAAGGATGATGCCGGAAACCGTGGGGCCCAGCGCCGGCGCAACCGAAATCGCGATGGTCACGTTACCCATCACCGCACCCCGGCGGGACAGGGGCACCAGGGTCAAAATGGTTGTCATCAGCAGCGGGAGCATGATCGCGGTGCCGCCCGCTTGGACGATCCGCGCCAACAAGAGCACTCCAAAACCCGGGGCTAATGCCGCGAGCATGGTGCCGGTGCTGAACAGTCCGATCGCCAGAAGGAACGCAGCTCGAGTGGTGAGCCTCTGGAGGATGAAGCCGGTGGTGGGTATGACCACGGCCATGGTCAGCATGAATCCGGTGGAGAGCCACTGGACTGTGGGGGCGTCGACGTTGAGGTCCGTCATGAGCCGCTGCAAGGCGACGTTCATGATGGTCTCGTTGAGGATCACCACGAAGGTGGCCACAAGTAGCGTGACGATGATGGTGACAGACTCGCGCGACATCCTGTCGCTGGCTTGCTGTGTCGCCGTTTCCGGCCTGGGTTTGCCGTGCGCGTCTGATGTGACGTCGGTAGACATGAGGATCCCTCAGCTTTGGGTGCGATGGTTTCCGGCGCTCGGCACCGGTGAAGATTGCAACAGTCTAAGCCTCAACCGCATTCCCGTCAGCAGCTTAATCCAAACGTTTGCGTACGGGCATCCGAAAGTTAAGAGTGCTCAGGAACTCAGCGGCACGTTGTCAATCAAGCGCACGGGCCCGACCTTCGCTGCAATGATCGCAAGCCCTTCGCCGCGGAACGGAGTTTCCTTGCAGTTTTCGGCGAGCGGTTCGAGCGTGCGGGTGTCAACGACGTCGAAATAGTCCAGCTTCACGAGGGGCTGGGATTCAACGAGCGCGACGGCGGAGTCCAGCTCGAGCGGTTCGTTCGCCAAGGCGCGGGACTCGAGGAGGCGGAGGGCACGGGAGAGCACCAGTGCCGCTTCTTGCTCTTCTTCGGAAAGGAAACGGTTCCGGCTGGAAAGCGCCAGCCCTTCCGCGTTGCGCACGGTCGGCACGGCCACGATGTCCACCGGAAAGCTGAGATCGGCCACCATCCTCCTCACGAGGGCCAACTGCTGGGCATCCTTCTGGCCGAAGTACGCGCGGTACGCGGCAGCACCGCCGTCGGCGGCTGGACCGCCAGGCAGGCCGTAGTGCAGCAGTTTGGCGACCACGGTGAGGGCGCCGTCGAAGTGGCCGGGACGCGAGGCACCCTCCCATTTCTCGCCCAGCGGTCCCGAAGTCACCCGGACCAACGGCTCCCCGCCGGGATAAACCTCGTCAACGGAAGGGGCGAAGACGAGATCCACGCCCTCGGCGTCCAGGAGGGCCATATCGGCATCGAGCGTGCGCGGGTACCGTTCGAGGTCCGCGGCCTCGCCGAATTGCAGGGGGTTCACGAAGATGGAGACCACCACCACGTCGTTCTGCTCGACGGCGGTGCGGGCCAGCGCTGCGTGCCCGGTGTGCAGCGCTCCCATCGTGGGGACGAGGCCTTGCGAGCTGCCGCGCTTTTTCGCGAGCAACCGCGCGCTTTCGGCCCGCAGTTCCGCCGCGGTGGTCACAAGTTTGATGGCCATTCTCAGTTTCCTTCCTGCGTCCCGGCAGCGTCGTTGCCTGGACGGTCCTTACCGTTGTCCGGCGTGCCTGAGCCGTCCAAAGCATTGTTGATGTCGCCAAACTGGCCCTGCTTTAGCAGTCCGCGATTGACCGCCCGGCGGGCCGTAGCGCGGGCCATGGCCTGGTAGGCGACGAGGACATCGCCGCCGGCACCGCCGTCGTACTCCTTGAGGGCCTCCGAGTGGGCGGCCACCGTTCCCACATCCCCGCGGGCCACGGGCCCGGTCAACGCGGACTCGCCTGAGGCCAGAGCGTTTTCCAAGGTGGCGCGGAGCAACGGGCCGAGCATGCGTTCGGGCGCGTCGACGCCAATGTCCCGAAGCAGTTGGGATGACTGGGCCACAAGGGTGACCATGTGGTTCGAGCTGTGCGCGAGGGCTGCATGGTAAAGCGTGCGATCGGCCTCGGCAATGGCCACTGGTTCGGCACCCATCTCCACCACGAGGGCTTGGGCGATGGGCAACATCGCAGCGTCGGCGGTGACCCCGAAAGTGCAGTCCAGGAGCCGGGTCAGGTCCAGGCTCATGCCCGTGAACGTCATGGCCGGGTGAAGAGCGAGCGGAATGGCACCTGCCGCGCGGACCGGCTTCAGTACTCCGACGCCGAAGCGGCCGGAAGTGTGTGCCACGAGTTGACCGGGCTGCCATGCTCCGAGCTTGGCCAGTCCCGCCACGAGTTCGCCGAGGGCATCGTCCGGAACAGCAAGGAGCACCAACTCGGACCGCTCCACGATTTCCTGGATTTCGAGGATCGGAACCCCCGGCAGCAGCGTCTCTGCCCGTTCCCGGCTCGCCTCCGAGACTGCGGAAACCCCGACGACGGCGTGCTCAGCCCCGCGCAGGGCCGCACCCAATACGGCACCCACCTTGCCGGCGCCAATGATTCCTACGCCGAGTCGTCCTGGCCTAGCCATGGTGGGGTTCCTCCTGGGTCGGTGCGTGCTGCATGGCAGGCGTGGCGGGCGGGGCCGGGGCCGGCATCGCCACGGGCGGGAGTTGCGCCAGCCATTGCTCGGAGCTCTGCAGTTTGCGGGCTTTCCGGGCCCGGGCCGCCTGCTGGTCGAACAAACTTACTGCTTCCTCTGTGGCTGCCTGGATGAGCCGGGGCGCCACCGGCCCTGGAGTCGTATGCAACACGAGGTCGGCCACGCCGAAGAGCCGGGCCAACGGACCCTGGTGGAGGGCGATCGACTGGGTTCGTTGATGCGGGACCATCACGAGCTTCCGCCACAAGCGGCCGGAGCGTAGCAGCAGGGCCGTGTCCGTTGAAAGGAAGCCGTTGCGTCGCCAGCCCAACGGGGAAAGAATCCAGGCACGCTTGGGGGTAGTGACAAAGCCGGCGACTGAATCCAGTCCGGTCAACCCGGCGGTGAACACCCGCTCAGGATCGGCGATACCGGGATCGGGCAAGACGAGTGAGAGCATCATCATCACTTCAGGCTTCCTGCCGACGGGAAGCAGCATGGTCCTGTGATCGCCTTCGCTGCGGTGGTGTTCACCGTAGCCGGCAACGTTCACATGGATCCGATACCAGCCGAGAATGCGCCACAGCGGCGGCTGCGTGACCTTGAGGGCCTGGATGCGGCCGGGAGGCACGGTCTGGGCCCGGGTATCCAGGAGTCCGTAGCGCACACGGATGCCGTCCGGGGAAATTGCCGCCGTAAAGTTGTAGCCCGTATTGAACGAGCGCCAGTAGGCGGTACCCAAGCCGAGGATTGCTGGTATCAGGTAGAGGATGAAGGCCCGGGACTCGGTCAGCACTGACACCAGGACCGACGCGATGGCGCTGAGCACAATGAAGAGGCTTTGCTCGCTCAGGATCAGCGAACCGACAAGCCTTCCAGGCGGCACGTAGAGCACCACCTGTTCGGGCGCTTCGGGCACCTCGACCGTTTCGCTCCCGTCAGCAATACCGGCGGCCCGGCCCAGGATCGTGGCACGGAGCTGTTTGGCCTGCGCGAGCCTGAGGTACGAGAGCCGCACGGCCGAGTGGCCGGCGTCGGCCACCTCGAACTTCAGCTCCGCGAGCCCGAAAATACGGGCAAGCAGCGGCTGCACGATGTCGATGGCCTGGACCCGGTCAAGCCGCGCCTGGCGCTGCTGTTTGAACAGGAATCCGGTGTTGACCCGGACATAGCCTTCGGCAAGCTGATACCGGGTGAAATACCAGCTGAGGACGAAGGACCCCAAAGCCAGCAACAGCACGACGCCGCCGCCGGCCAGAAGCCAAAGCGTGCGTTCGTTAAAGTTGTCGCCAATGGTCCCGCGGCCTTGGAGGGCTCGTTCGAAGGTATCGCGGCCGAAGAAATAAACGATCGCCGCAAGCGCCACCCATCCCCGCACGAAAGGCGACGCCGGGTGGACGCGGTGCCAGTCGCCGTCGACGACGGTCTGTTCCTGGGTCACAGCCCGGCCAGCCTCGCTTCACCGCGGGCCGAAAGCTGCTCGCGCAGCCGTGCGCCTTCAACGGCGGGAAGTCCAGGCAGGTGGGCGTTGGTTCCAGCCGAGGCGGTGTGGAGTTTGAGGGTGCACAGCCCCAAGAGCCGCTCGACGGGTCCAACCGTTACATCGACGAACTGCATCCGGCCGTAGGGAACCACCATGGTCCGCTGGAAGAAGATGCCGCGGCGGATCAGCAGATCGTCGTCGCGTTCCGCATAGCCGATGGCCCTGACCTGCCTCGGGATCAACACGAGCCGCCACAGGGCAAGCAGTAGAAAGGCCGTGGGAACGGCGACGGCTAGCCACAGCGGTGGCCACTTCCACCATCCCAGTTCCACGAAGAGCAAGGGCAGGCTGAACAGGCCGATCGTGATCACGTTGCGGATGGCCCACTCGACGAGCCGCACCGTCACGTATTTCGGCGATACGCGCAGCCACTGGATGCCCGGAGGATCAATCGCCACGGTATGCATATTCGCCTTCGCCCTTGGCTTCGCCACGACGTGGATCCCTGACGCCCGGGCCGCCTTCCAGGTCTTCCGGTGGGATGCGGCAGAACCGCTCCACCACGAGCCCCACGACGGTCATGATGAGCCCGCCGCCGCCCATGATCAGCGCGAGCCACAAGATGCCTTGGTCACTGCGGAAGCTCCAAAGCCGGAGTTGCTCAATCACGATTCCCGCATGCCAGCCCAGCAGCACGGTGCCCGCATAAGCGCAGGCCTGGGCCAGGATCAGGGTTCGCGCGGCCAGGATGGGGTTGAGCATGGTCTTCTTCTTGCCGTTGCGCCATCGCAGGACCCGGATGCCCATGATCAAGGTGAGCACGGCGATGAAGCCCATGGTCACCAGCGCGGAAGGAGGAAGCACCGGCGTCGCCATGCTGTAGCGCGTGGTGAGTACGGTGGTCAGCCAACCAATTGCGGCAAGAACGACGGCGATGATCGCCAACAAGAGCGGACGCATGGCCTTCATGGACTACTCCACCGCTCCCGCGGCAGCGACGCTGCCGGATCCGTCGAAACCGTCGAAAGGCCGAAGCCCGGGAAAGTCCTCGGCCTTCGCGGCCAGCTCGGCGACGCTCTCACCGTTGAGCCGCGCCGCAGGGTCCAGGAGGGCCCATGGATAGAGCACGAAGGCCCGCTCCGCAGCACGCGGATGAGGCAGGGTCAGCGTTTCGTCGTCGCTCGTGAGTTCGCCGTAGACGATGATGTCCACGTCCAAGGTGCGGGGGCCCCAGCGGACCTCGCGGACCCGGTGGTGCATTTGTTCGACGTCGTGGCAGTGCTGCAAGAGTTCCAGTGGCGTAAGGGTGGTCTCGATGGCGATCACCATGTTGAGGAAATCCGGTTGCCCCACGGGCCCGCCCACGGCTTTGGTCTGCACCACAGGAGAGACACCGAGCAGGCGGATTTCCGGGCGGTCAACGAGGTCGGCAACGGCGGTGGACAGGGTGTCGTTCCGCTCGCCCAGGTTGCTGCCGAGGGCGAGGATGGCTTTCGTGAAACGGGAGCTCATGCACGCTCCCTGTGGACACTGACAGTGACATCACCGAAGGGCACTTCGATGGGAGCCTTGGGTTTGTGGACCGTGACATCGACGGCGGAGACGTGGAAGCCCGCCAGAATCCCCTCGGCGATCCGCACCGCGAGGGCCTCGATCAGGTTGAGTGGCTCGCCCGTAATGAGGGACGTAATGTACTCGGCCACTTCACCGTAGTGCGCCGTGAACTGCAGGTCATCCGTTTCCGCGGCCTTGCTGAAATCGGTGTACAGCACCGCGTCGACGACGAACGGCTGTCCGTCCCGGCGCTCGAAGTCGAAGACGCCGTGATGCCCGACGGCGGTCACTCCGGTCAGTGTGATCCTGTCCAAGCCGGTTCCTCCCCCTCTGTTCACGAAGCTTAGTGTCTGATGCGCGCAGCAACCTTGACGGCGTCAAGGCTGGGGCCGACGTCGTGGACGCGCACAGCCCAGGCGCCGTTCGCGGCACTGATTGCCGTGATGGCCGCGGTGGCATGGTCCCGCTCCTCCGGTGCCGCCGCCTTGCCAGCCACGGTCAAGAGCGTTCCGAGGAAGCGCTTCCGGGAAGCTCCGATCAGGACCTTGTGGCCAAGCTCATCCAGCTTGCCGATGTACTTGAGGAGTTGCCAGTTCTGGTCCTCGTCCTTGGAGAAACCCAGGCCGGGATCCACAATGATTTGCTCTGCTGTCACGCCTGCCGCGTAGAGCTTGTCTCGGACGCCCTTGAGTTCCTCGATGACTTCCTCCACGACATTGCCGTAGTCGGCAAGGCTGTTCATCGTCTCGGCGTCGCCCCGGCGATGCGTCAGAACATAGGGCACCTTGGTACGAGCGACGAGTTCGGCCATCTCAGGTTCGAGGCTCAGCCCTGAAACGTCGTTGATGATCGCGGCTCCGGCCTCCACGGCCGCAGCGGCCGTCGAGGCGTGCGTCGTGTCGATGCTGACGAGCGCCCCGGCCTTAACGAGTGCCTGGATCACCGGCAAGACCCTCCGTTGTTCTTCTTCCGGGGAGACAGGCTCGGCGCCCGGGCGGGTCGATTCGCCGCCGACGTCGATGATGTCCGCTCCCGCGTACAACATGCGCAATGCGTGGGCGATGGCGGTGTCCGCCGTGGGGTGCTTGCCGCCGTCGCTGAAGGAATCAGGCGTGACGTTCAGAATTCCCATGACGAGCGTGCGGTCGGCCGGCAGGTCCGCGAAGCGGGCGGCTCGACGGGGTTTGCGGAGAATGGGCAGGGGGCTGGTAGCCGGGCCCGTTCCTGGTGCGGCTGCGAGGGAATCCATGGTCTTTGTTACCTTCCGAGTATGAGGCTCATGGCTTCGGCGCGGGTGGCCGGGTCATGAAGTTGCCCGCGCACTGCGCTGGTGACGGTCTTGGCGCCGGGCTTGCGGATGCCACGCATGGACATGCACATGTGTTCGCATTCGACGACGACGATCGCGCCCCGGGGCTTGAGGTATGTCACGAGCGCTTCGACGATCTGGGTGGTCAGGCGTTCCTGCACTTGGGGACGGCGGGCATAAATGTCCACGAGACGGGCCAGTTTGCTCAGCCCCGTCACTTTGCCATCGTGCGAAGGGATGTATCCAACGTGCGCGACACCGTGGAACGGTACCAAATGGTGCTCGCACGTGGAATAGAACGGGATGTCCTTGACCAGCACGAGTTCCTCATGGTCGAGGTCGAACGTGGTGGACAGGACATCTTCGGGATCCTGGTGCAGTCCCGCGAAGACCTCGGCGTACGCCTTGGCAACGCGCTTCGGCGTATCCAGCAGTCCGCCCCGGTCCGGGTCCTCGCCCACGGCAATGAGGATCTCGCGGACGGCCGCCTCGATGCGCGGTCGGTCGACCTTATATGGGTGGTGTCCGTGGCGGTGGCCGCCTGATTTCGCCCCGGAGGTGCCGCCGAAGTCATCACTGGCGGCACCGCTGAAGTCGTCGTCGTCGATGTGAGTCACAGCAGAAAGCTTAGCCTTGATGCGAAACGTCGGTGCCCGCGTCAGGTCCCTGGCCGGTGAATGACTCCTGGCTGCCGACTCCCTGCGGGTGCGGGGACTGAGCGTCCAAAGGCTCTTCGAGACGAGCGGCCTTGGCCTCTTCCTGTGCCTCACGTTCAGCCTTCTCTGCGCGGGATTCCACCGGCGGGATGGTCTGGACCGGACGGGACTCCTTGGAGAGCCACACCTCACGGAAGTCACGCTTGCGGATGTCGCGGAAGATGTAGGCGATCTCCGCCTGGTTCAGCGTTTCGCGCTCAAGCAGTTCGAGGGCCAACTGGTCCAGGACGTCGCGGTTCTCGGTCAGGATGGCGTAGGCCTCGTCATGGGCCTGATCGATCAGGCGCCGCACTTCCTCGTCAACGATGTACGCCACCGAGTCGGAGTAGTTGCGTTCCTGTGCCATGTCACGGCCCAGGAACGGCTCGCCGCCGCCTGCGCCAAGCTTCACGGCGCCGATGCGCTCGCTCATGCCGAACTGGGTGACCATCTTGCGAGCCGTCCCGGTGGCCTTTTCGATATCGTTCGAGGCGCCCGTGGAGGGGTCGTGGAAGACGATTTCCTCTGCGACGCGGCCACCCATGGCATAGGCCATCTGGTCCAGGAGTTCGTTGCGCGTGATCGAGTACTTGTCGTCCTCGGGGACAACCATTGTGTAGCCGAGTGCGCGGCCTCGGGGCAGGATGGTGATCTTCGTGACTGGGGCCGAATTGCGCAATGCTGCCGCCACCAGGGCGTGGCCGCCTTCGTGGTAGGCGGTGATCTTGCGCTCCATTTCCTTCATGACGCGGCTGCGCTTCTGCGGGCCGGCCATGACACGGTCGATTGCCTCGTCCAGGGCGCGGTCGTCAATCAGGTTTGCATTGGACCTTGCCGTCAGGAGGGCGGCCTCGTTGAGCACATTGGCGAGGTCGGCACCCGTGTAGCCCGGGGTCTTCTTCGCAACGCCCTTGAGGTCGACGCCGTGGGCCATGGGCTTGCCCTTGGCGTGGACATTCAGGATCTGTTCGCGACCTATCAGGTCCGGTGCTTCAACAGTGATCTGGCGGTCGAAGCGGCCAGGACGGAGCAGGGCAGGGTCCAGGACGTCCGGACGGTTGGTTGCAGCGATCAGGATGACGTTGGTCTTGACGTCGAAGCCGTCCATCTCGACGAGGAGCTGGTTAAGGGTCTGCTCGCGCTCGTCGTTGCCGCCGCCGATACCGGCGCCACGGTGACGTCCGACGGCGTCGATCTCGTCAACGAAAATGATGGCGGGCGCATTGGACTTGGCTTGCTCGAAGAGGTCGCGGACGCGCGATGCACCGACACCTACGAACATTTCGACGAAGTCCGAGCCCGAGATGGAGAAGAACGGGACGCCGGCTTCGCCTGCGACGGCGCGGGCCAGGAGTGTCTTGCCTGTGCCCGGAGGGCCGTACAACAGCACGCCCTTGGGGATCTTCGCGCCGACGGCCTGGAACTTTGCCGGTTCCGCGAGGAATTCCTTGATTTCCTGGAGCTCTTCGACGGCTTCATCGGCACCGGCGACATCCGAGAAGGTGACCTGCGGCATGTCCTTGTTGACCAGTTTGGCCTTCGACTTCCCGAACTGCATCACCTTGGAACCGCCGCCTTGCATGCGCGAGAGGAGGAACCAGAAGAGCACACCCAGCAGGAGGACGGGGATGAGGAGCGAGAACAGTCCGGAGAACCAGTTGTTCTCGACGGGCTGGTCCGTGAAGCCACCGGATGGTTGGGCGTTGGTGACGGCCTTGACGACATCCCCGGCTCGCGCGGTGACGTAGAAGAACTGGACGTTCTTACCCTTGTCCTGGCCATCGATGACGAGGTTGTCTTTCAGCGTCAGGTCAACGCGGTTCTCGGCATCGTAGATTTTGGCCTGGTCCACCTTGCCGCTCTGCGCGAGGATCGCGAGGCCCTTGTCGGTGTCGATACGGGTGGATCCGCCGGGGGCAAGGGTTGCAAATGCCACCAGGAGCAAGCCGACTACGACAACAATCCAGATGCCCGGGCCCTTGAAGAAACTCTTAGCTTTCATCTGTTCGGGGGCTCCGCCCCGTCCCTCCTGGTAGTGCTGCACGGCGCAGCTTCTGCGCGCGTGTGGTGCTGCGTCAGTTTCTAGCTTTACACCGTTCGGAGTGATTCACGCACAGTGAGAGGCAAAAGTTCCCTCTAGGCGTACATGATCGCGGAATTCCGGAAGTTCCCGGGGGAAATCCATGGTTCTTTCAGGAGCCCGCATCACTGCACAACGGGAAGCGGCCTCCCGAAAAGGAGGCCGCTTTCACTCCGCGAATCATGCCGCGGTGGTTCGCTGCGAGAGGAGTTATTCGTAAACGTGCGGGGCCAGGGTTCCCACAAAGTCCAGGTTGCGGTATTTCTCGGCGTAATCGAGGCCGTAGCCGACGACGAATTCGTTGGGAATGTCATAGCCGACATACTTGACGTCGATCTCGACCTTCGCGGCCGTTGGCTTGCGGAAAGCCGTGCAGATTTCCACGGAAGCAGTGCCCCGCGATTCGAGGTTGGTCTTGAGCCAGGAGAGGGTCAGTCCGGAATCGATAATGTCTTCGACAATCAGGACATCCTTGCCCATGAGGTCGGTATCGAGGTCCTTGAGGATGCGCACGACGCCGGAGGACTGGGTACCGGAGCCGTAAGAGGACACTGCCATCCAGTCCATGCTGACGTGGCTGTGCAGCGCACGCGCGAGGTCTGCCATGACCATGACGGCACCCTTGAGCACGCCGACGATCAGCAGCTCACGGCCCTCGTAGTCCTTGTCAATCTGTGCAGCAAGTTCGGCGATCCGTTGCTGGATCTGCTCCTTGGTGTAGAGAACGTGTTTGAGGTCTGCCTGGACGTCGTTTGAATCCACCAATGGCTCCTGTGTTGATGCGTGGGTGCGGCTACTGTTGGGGCGATCTTTGATGCCGGAATACTAGCTTCCCACAGCCGCCGCCTTCGCGGGGAACGGCAGTTCCCGCGGCTGAGGCCTCCCGCTCCAATTCGCTCAGGGACACGCGGTAGGCGCTGACGCTTCCGGGAAGCTGCACGGGACCCGCAGATCCCTGCCGGCGCAGCAAGGCTTCGGCCGCCTGAAGCCGCCCGTAGCCGGGCTGTTGGCCCCCGACGTCGGCAGCCGCTTTGGCGATCACCCGGAACCTCAGCGCGGGGGACAATTCCCTCAAGGCATCTTCGCGAAGCCAGACCCCGTCGTCGGTCCGGTTGACGAGGCGCGCATAACTCTCTGCGGCAAGCTGCTCCAGGAAGTCGGCATCCTGCTGGAGGATCGCGGCGGTGCGGGCGAGTGATTCGGCAACACCGGGCCCCAGCTTGTCCTCAAGCAAAGGCATCACCTCAACCCTGGTCCGCGAGCGGGCGAAGGCAGGGTCAGCGTTACTGGGATCGTGCCAGGTTTCGAGTTCCTCGACCTCGCAGATTTCAAGCGTTTCTGCGCGGCGAAGCCCGAGGAAGGGACGAAGGAGTTTGCCGCGGGCTGGCCGCATCCCGGCGAGGGAACGGGCTCCCGAGCCCCGGGCCAGGCCCAGCAGGACCTGCTCGGCCTGGTCGTCCAAGGTGTGCCCCAGCAGGATTGCTCCACAATCGAGTTCGGTGGCGGCTGCTTCGAGCGCCGCGTGCCGGGCGTCCCGGGCTGCCGCTTCCGGCCCGAACCCGGTAGCTGCCACCTCCACAGTCCGCAGCTGGACGGGCGAGAGTCCCAGGCCCTCCAGGATCGACACGGTTCGTGCCGCAACCTCAGCCGAGCCTTCCTGCAACTGGTGGTCGACCACGACGGCGGCTACGCTCACGGGGCGGCCGTGCACATGGCCTCGACGGGCAAAATAGGCCGCCACTGAGGCAAGTGCCAAGGAGTCCGGCCCGCCGCTGCATGCCACCAGGATTCGTTCGGGATAGCCCGCGGAGGCCAGTGCGTCCTGCAACATATTCCGTGCTTTGCCGACGACCGGCGCCAAACGCCCGGGACGCCGTCGTCCGCTGCTTGGTGAGTTGCTACTGCTTGCGCCCGGGCCCGATGTGGTGCCTGCGGTCACAGCCCCATCCGCTCAAGCCACAGCTTGGAGTCGTGGATTTCGGCCTCGGTGGGCAGTTTTTCGGCCGATTCCCAGACCCGGTTCAGGCCCTCCATGCCGGCCACCGCAACCACTTCGCGGACGAACTTGGCACCGTCGCTGTACTGGCGCATCTTGGCGTCCAGGCCGAGGATGTTGCGGATGAATTTCTCGATCATTCCGCGGTCCTTGCCCCGCGCGTTGAAGCGCTGCCGGATGGTCTTCACCGAAGGGATCAGGGTGGAATCGACAGCGTCCATCACCACGTTGGCGTGGCCTTCCAGCAAGCTCATGACGGCTGTGAGGTGCGAAAGCGAGGCCTTTTCCTCGGGGTTCTGGAGCAGGTCCAGGATGGCTCCGCGGCCGGGCACGGCACCGGAGGAGCGGTCGCGCAGGGACCGGGCGGCGGCCGTGGCGCGGTCCATGATGGAGTCCACATTGCCGATGAGATTGGCGCTGAGGCGTTCGATTTCCTCGAGCATGTGGGTCCGGAGCCAGGGTGCGGCGGCGAACTGCACCCGGTGGGTCTGCTCGTGAAGGCAGACCCAGAGCCGGAAATCGTCAGGATCGACGTTGAGCTCGCGCTCCACGGAGATGATGTTCGGAGCCACCAGCAGGAGCCGGCCGGCAGGCGGCGCTTTCGAGTCCGGGGCGAGCGCGGCGAAGGGATCGTACTGGCCCAGGACTTTGCTCGACAAGAAGGCAAGCACAGCCCCGAGCTGGCTGCCGGTGATGGCGCCGCTCGCGGCCGCCGCGGCCGGTGTCATCGCCGGCCCCCGCCGGGAATCCAGCATTTGCTTGAGGGCCGGCTGGAGCATCACGGCAAAACTTTGGGTGTTGGCCTTTGCCCACGACGCCCGGTCAACTACCAGCACATGGGAATCGCGCAGATCGCGTGCGGCTTCCAAGCCGGTGATGTCATGCACATGTGGTACCGAGATGTCCGCGCTGAAACGCAGGCTGTCCACGGCTTTACCGATCTGGGCCGGACTAAGTACTGGGCCGGGGGGAGCGAGCCGGGCGGCCGTGGAGGCGGCCAGCTCCCAGTTGATGAGGGACTGGGCTTGCTGCTGAGACTCCATACGAACCATCAGAACACAACAGTCTGAATCTGCACCCTTAAGTTCGCTCAGCGGCGAACGTCAGGTAGCGGCGAACGTCAGCCAGCCCGGCAACCACATGACGCGAGTGCCGTGGCGGACCGGTCAAGCGCTACCTTGTTCCCCGCCGCGCCCGGCGTCAGCCCGTTGCCGATAAAGGAAAAGACCAGAAGACGGCCGTTCGCGTCCACCACGTAGCCGCTCAAAGCGATCACCGAATTCAAGGTACCGGTCTTGGCCCGCACCAGTCCCGCCCCTTGGGAGGTGGTGGCGTCAGCGTAGCGGTCGCCGAGCGTCCCGGTCAGCCCCGCCACCGGGAACCCGGCGAGGGCGGCACGGAGACGAGTGTCCGGTCCCGAGGTAATCGCGCGCACCACATCCGCGAACTGCCGTGCCGACACCTGGTTCCCCAAAGCAAGGCCGGACACGTCCGCCAAGTGCATGGAATCCGTGGCGATCCCCAGTTCCGCCACCTGAGCGCTCACGGCCGCCGTCGCGCCGTCGTTAGATCCCGGCTTTCCAGCGGACAGTGCGGCCATCCGGCCAAATACCTCGGCAAGGTAGTTGTCCGAGGTTTCCAGCATCAAGTCCACTTGCTCACGGACCGTGGCAGACACCACGCTCGCGAGGACGTCCTGCTTTCCGGCTGGAACGGTGGCGCGTTCCACACCGGGGACCACCGTGAATCCGGAAGCCGTGCCCGCGGCTTGGAGCTTCCCGGCGAAAGCCGCTGCGGCAGTGAGCGCGGCGTCTTGCGGACGCGGACCGGTGGTCGCACCCGGGCTTGTCCGGGCAGAGTTCAAGGCGAGCGGAAAGATTGGCGCGGTTTCGCCCGCAGCGACGTCGTCGAGGCTCCACGCCGGATTCAAAGCCGGACCGGTGAATAGTCCATCGTCCAATTCCACGGTGACCGGACCCTTCACGCCGCGGTCCTGGAGCGCTTTGGCCGCATCCGCCGCGAGGGTCTCCAGGCCGGCATGGCCAAGCACCTCGCTTGGCTGGGACGGTCCGTCGCCGAGCAGGACATCACCTCCGGCGCTCAGGATGATGGTCGACGCCGAAGGTCCAGCCAGGACCCGCGTGCTGAAGCGTGTCTCCGGCCCGATCGCCCGCAGCGCCGCGACAGCCGTGAGCAGTTTCATGTTGGACGCCGGCACCCGGTTCTTGGCGCCGTCACGATCGTAAAGCGGAAGTCCGGTCAACGCATCCTCAACGACGCCGGTGAAGTCTCCCCCGCCGTCGGGCGTCAGGAGGGCGTTGAGCTGGCTTGTGACATCGGCCGGCAGGGGGACCGGGGCGGAAGCGTCCAAGGGGGCAACGACCTGGGTGCGGCTCAACTGCTTGGGGACCTGTTGCCAGGCCGGCACCTTGGGTACGGGCGTACCGGCGGCCCCGAAAGAGCCGGGACCGAAGAATCCGGGTGCGACTCCGAGGCCCATCGGCACCGCCAATGCAGCAATGACCAAGGTCAACAAGACCAGTGGCAAAAAGCGGACGACGCCCTTCGACGCGGGCTTCGCGGATCTGGGCTTCCTGGGTCTGAGAACGGGAGTCTCCTGCTGTTCCGGAGCCTGCTTTTCAGCCCCCGCCTCGTCAACGCCCTTCATGCAGCTTTAGTCCTCAAAGTCTTGAATGTCCCCACCGTTTCAAGAAACTTGGGCCTCTCGCTATATCCTCAATAGTAGTCGGCGGCGTCGGCTGCTCTGTTGCCGCGCCCATGCCAATACCGTCAAGGAGCATTCCATGAAGCACGACGTCACGATCGAGATCCCCAAGGGGTCGCGCGTCAAGTACGAAGTTGACCACGAGACCGGCCGCGTCCGCCTGGACCGCGTCCTGTTCACCTCCATGCAGTACCCCACGCACTACGGGTTCTTCGAGAACACCCTTGGCGAGGACGGCGACCCGCTGGACGCACTGGTCCTCCTGCAGGACTTCGACCTCTACCCCGGCGTCATCGTTGAATCCCGGCCCATCGGCGTTTTCAACATGACCGACGACGGCGGCGGCGACGCCAAGGTCCTCTGCGTTCCGGCCGACCCGCGCTTCGACCACATCCAGGAAATCACCGATGTCAGCGAATTCCTGATCAAGGAAATCGAGCACTTCTTCACCCGTTACAAGGACCTTGAGCCCGGCAAGTGGGTCAAGGCCGAAGGCTGGGCCGACCGCGCCGCAGCCGAAGCTGAGCTGGAAGCTTCCATCAAGCGTTACGTTCCGGTCTCCCACTAGTCCCCACTACCTCCCCAAACTCGCAAGCTCGTTTGGGGCCCCTCGGTAGCGTGGGCCCATCCACTGCCACCCTAACCTCGCTCCGCTCGGCCAGGGAACCTCCCCGCTACCTCCCCAAACTCGCAAGCTCGTTTGGGGCCCCTCGGTAGCGTGGGCCCAGGCGGCTTTTTGACTAGCACGCCGGCGGGGG
>NZ_BAABKK010000006.1:0-384625 GCF_039543785.1 Arthrobacter gyeryongensis | reverse complement strand
CGTCGTTAACGGGTGGGTCCCCGACGCGCAACGGTCCGGCTCACAATCGCCAGGCACCCGCCGCCGTAACGAGAAGTTGGCTTCGAATTAACCGCTTGAAAGTCAGCTACCTGCCGGTAATGTTTGATCCACCATGTTCACGCTGACCATCAACCAACGCGACAGCCGCGGCGACGGAGACCTCGTACCGCAGCTGCTCAAAGACCTGCGCCACATCCCGGCGTGCTTGGACTTTGACCGCTCGGTGGAGGACGAAGTCCAGGGCATCGTGGAACTCCCGCATCAGGCCGTGGATTCGGCGCTCATCGCCTTGCGGAGCGGACAGTGGTACGTGGGAATCGGCGTCGGACCGGTCAACGAACCACTGCCCAGGCAAATCAAAGACGCCTCCGGACACGGCCTGGTCTACGCACGCCGCGCCGTGGACCGCTTGCGGAATGGCAAAGAGCGCGTCCCTGTGGCCGTCGAGGGGCCGATCGCTGCCCTCGCTGCCGAATCGGAGGCTGTACTTCGGCTCCTTGGGCACATTGTGCAGCATCGGAGCATCGCCGAGTGGCGTGTCCTGGACCTGCTGACGCCGGGCGTGCGTGGACAACAGAAGGCCGTGGCCCAGGAACTGGGGATCAGCACCCAGGCCGTGAGCAAGGCCCTGGCCCGCGCCCAATGGGTGGAGGAGCACGCCGCCAGGCCCGCCGCAGCGCGCTTGCTGCAATTGATCCTCGAGGTTTACTGATCTTGCGTCGGCACGCCTTCAGCCATCTTGTCCTCGACACACCCATTCCTCCCGGCCTACCTTGACTCCATGATCTCCAAGCAAAAGCTTGGGCGGCTTCTTCCCGCTCTCAGGCAGGCTGTCACAGGCCACCGCCTCCTGTTTGCCGCAAAGACGGCCGTCGCGGCCGGGCTGGCTTGGTACCTTGCACCGCTGATGCCCGGGACAGCCGCTTCCTATCCGTACTACGCGCCCTTGGGTGTCTTGGTCAGCATGCACCCCACCGTCGCGGCTTCCGCCAAGCACGGGCTGCAAAGCCTGCTGGGACTCGGATTGGGCATTGCCATGGCCTTCGCAGTGACCACAGTCACCACCCCGAACGCACTGGCGGTGGCCGTCGTCGTCGGCCTGGGCGTGGTGATCGGCGGCCTACCAAGGCTTGGAAGCGCCTCCGAATGGGTTCCCATGGCGGCGCTGTTCGTCTTGGTCCTGGGTTATTCGAATGCGCAGGGATTCTCTTTCGCGTACGTCCTGCAAATGGCTATGGGCGTGGCGGTCGGTTTCGCGGTGAACTGGCTGGTCTTTCCTCCCCTGCATCTTGAAGGCATCGATCCCGCCATCGACGGACACCAGCGGGCACTGTCAAAACAACTCAGGGACATGGCCAGCGCCATGACGGAGTCATGGCCGCCGAACCATGAGGATTGGGCTAGCCGCAGCGGCGAGCTCGCACGCACCGCGACCGCGGTACGGACGGCCGTCCAGGCGGCGAAGTTGAGTGCCAAAGCGAACCCGCGATCCCGCCGTCGAGCTAGGCGCCTGCCCGGTGACCTGGCCGGTTTGCGCACAGTGGAACGACTGACATTCCACGTCCAGGACGTCACTGACGTCCTGGCAAGCGTGATCTGGGAAGAGAACGCGGGAACGGTCATTCCGGAGGGTGTCCCGCCAAATTTGGCTGAGGCACTGGAGGACGTTGCGGCAATGATCCGGCAATGGAGGCATGGGGACGCCGAGGATTTCAAGAGCGCCCTGGCCGAAGCCCGGGACAGTGTGGCAAAACTAAGTGACACCGTCACCGAGGCGGCGTCCGGCAACGCGCCCGTTAACGCCACCGCGTCGGTGGCCATGAGCTTGCGGCGTATGATCACCGCGGTCTCCGAGGCCGACTGAGCTGCGACAAGCGGCCGCCGCGGCCGGACCGCCGCGCGGGTCTGTTACAGCAAGCGACCCAGGATGAGGGCAGCGCCGTCGTCGTACACCGAAGCGGTGACCTCATCCGCGACGGCGATGACTTCCTCAGGCGCCTGGCCCATGGCGACACCGCGCCCGGCCCAGCTGAGCATTTCGATGTCATTGCGGCCGTCCCCTACTGCCACCGTATGGCGGGGGTGCGTGCCGAGCCGCTGGCGCAACTGCTCCAAGGCGCTGGCCTTGGTGACCCCGGCGGCGGCGATATCCAGCCAGGCCGTCCAGCCTACCGAGTAGGTGACCCCGGACAGCCCGATCTTGCGAATGGCTGTGGAAAATTCTTCGGCCGTGTTCTCGCTGCTGAACACCACGACACGCACCGCAGTGGCATCGAGCATCGTCTGGAAATCGACGCCGATTGCCTCAACGCCGAAGCTGGCGTCCTGGAACCGCTCGGTGGAGAGGAAGTTCCCGTCCTCGTCCTCGAGCGCGTACTTGGCGGACGGAAGCTGCTCGCGAAGTGCCATCAATGCCGGAGCGGGATCGAAAGTGGCTTTGTGGATGATCTCGTAGCCTGTGTCCAGCTGGGGGTCGAGCCGCAACGTCACGCCGCCGTTGCAGCACACGGCATAACCGCTTTCCAGTCCGATCTGCTCAATGATGGGCAAGGTGGCGTTCAACGAGCGGCCGGTGGCGATCAGGACGTCGTGTCCGTGGGCGACGACTGCCCGTGCGGCGTCGCGGACACTTGGCGACATGTGGCCATCATGATCGACGAGGGTTCCGTCGACGTCCAACGCGATCATGAGTTTGTGATTCAAATTCCGCTGGTCATCGATGCCAGCGACTGAGGTACCAGTCAAAATAGTCATGCCTCCAGTGAAGCAGACCCCACACGACCCCAGCTAGGACGCAGACCACAGCAGCGGATTAACACGCGGTGAATACTCCCACGTTTGTCCACAGTGTGAGTGTTAACCTGAAGCCCTGGCGCGAGGCCGCAGTCCGGCGCGCACGAGCTTCCGCCGAAGACGGCCTGGCTGCTCCAAATCCGCCCAATTCCACCTGACGACGGTGAACCCCAGTGCACGGATGCTGTCCTCACGCAGCTTCTCCCGATGCACGACCTCTTCCGCGCTCCAATCCCCCCGCACGTCCTCGTCCGAGTACTTTTGCTTGCCATCGAATTCGCCCGCGATCCATTCCTCCGGCCACCAGAAATCGGTCCGGGCAACAAACTGGCCGGAATCAACAATCATGTGCTGTTGGAGCGGTTGCTCAAAGCCCAGCAGCTCGATGACAGCCCTGCTGAACGACTCCCCTGCCGATTCGGCCTTCGTGTTAGCCAAGCTCGCAATCCGGACGGCCCGGTGCTTGGTCGCATCAGCCACGATCCCGTCCAGCGCCAAGGCGATCCCAGGGTGTTCGATCAAGCAGGCATCCTGCCCTAGCAAACCCTGTTCCCAGAGCATTCGTGCGATTCCGTCAGCTACAACGAGCGCGCGACTGAAGGACGAGGAACACATGACATCCATGGCCGTCTGCACCGGACTTGTGCAGGAAAACTGGCCGGAAACTACGGGCTGCGCGTCGCGTCGAAGGACATAGCGCATGGGATGGTTGCCTGCATTCCGGGCCTTTTCGGCAAGCGCGCTGTTTCCGTGGACCACAAACGTTGCTGGCCGCCGTCCCGTGATCCGCTCCGAGGAAGTGGCTAGATCGACGAACTCCGGGGGGCGAAGTGTAGGAACGCCGAGCATGACGGCCGCGGACTCACCGCAAAAGACGGGCCGGTCGAATGCCAGCCCGACCGCTGCTGCGGACCACTCGAACCTCTGGGCAGGCGTCGCTTCCACCCAGGTGGAGGTTTTCACGTAGAACCCGCGCCTCAGCCGGACGAGGCGTCCTGCCCTGAACGGCCGGTGAACCACGGCCGTGGAGCCGGTGAGAGCCAGCCGCTCGGCGGAGACAATGAGCTGCGGAGGGATGTCCATGGAATTACTATCCGTGGATCGTTCCGCAGCGTCAGCCGCGCTTTGGCTCTATGTGGACAAGCCCGGCTGTGGAGGACGCGTCCGCACCAGTAGGCCGGTTACAGAACGGGGAGGACCTCGAGGCCGCCGATGTACTTCTGGAGCGCCTTGGGGACGTTGACCGAGCCATCCGGGTTCTGGTGGTGCTCGAGGATGGCAACGATCCAGCGGGTGGTGGCCAGCGTGCCGTTGAGGGTGGCGACGGCACGGGTGCCCTTCGCTACGCCGTCTTCATTGACCGCACGCTCGCGGATGTTGAGGCGGCGGGCCTGGAAGGTGGTGCAGTTGGACGTCGACGTGAGCTCGCGGTACGCGTTCTGGGTGGGAACCCAGGCTTCGCAGTCGAACTTCCGGGCCGCGGACATGCCGAGATCGCCCGCTGCGGTGTCGATCACGCGGTACGGGAGCTCGACCTTGGCCAGCATTTCCTCTTCCCAGGCCAGGAGTCGCTCGTGCTCGGCAGCGGCCTCTTCAACCGTGGTGTAGATGAACATCTCCACCTTGTTGAACTGGTGGACTCGGATGATCCCGCGGGTGTCCTTGCCGTGCGAACCGGCTTCGCGGCGGTAGCAGGAGCTCTGCCCGGCGTAGCGGATGGGGCCTGCGGAAAGGTCGAGGATCTCGTCCGAGTGGTAGCCGGCGAGGGCCACTTCCGAGGTTCCCACAAGGTAAAGGTCGTCTTCGGCGAGACGGTAGATCTCGGCGTCGTGCTTTACATCGAAACCGGTGCCCTGCATGATCTCCGGACGCACCAAGGTGGGGGTGATCATCGGTACGAAGCCGGCTTCGATGGCTTGGTCCATGGCCATCTGCAACAGTGCCATCTCCAGCCGGGCACCGACGCCGCGGAGGAAGTAGAAGCGCGCACCGGAGACCTTGGCGCCGCGTTCCATGTCGATCGCGCCGATGAGTTCACCGATTTCCAGGTGGTCCTTCGGTTCGAAGTCAGTGAATTCGCGCGGGGTGCCGACCGTCTTGACCACCACGAAGTCGTCCTCGCCACCCTCGGGCACGCCGTCCTCAATCAGGTTGGGGATGACGCGGAGCAGCTCTTCCTGCTTGGCCTGGGCGGCGTCGGCTTCGGCAGAGGCAGCCTTGACCGAGTTGGCCAGTTCCTTGACCTCGGCCAGCAGCGCTTGCTTTTCCTCGCCCTTGGCCTGTGCCACCTTCTTGCCAAAGGCGTTCTGCTCGGCACGGAGGTTTTCGTAGCGGATCAGGGCCGCGCGGCGGTCTGCATCGGCGGAAATGATCGCGTCCACCACGGACTCGTCGGCGCCGCGGGCGCGCTGGCTGGCACGGAACTTGTCCGGGTTTTCGCTGAGGTCTTTTACGTCGATCACCAGACAAGAGTATCGAATGAGGGCGCAACTCCGTGGCCAGCGTCCGACGGCGGCAGGCACCCCCTTCCGCCGTGCGCCGCCGCACCCGCAGCGGGATAGGGTTGAATCACCATGAGCAACTGGATCCTGTACGTGATTCTGGCTGGGGGCGTGGTTTTCGCCGTCTCCAGTTGGTGGGGCGTGCGCCGGCTCAGGGCCAGGCATACCCGCAGCGCTGTGCACGAAGACGCACACAAGCCCGAAGCCGGTCTGCAAAGGGTGGCCGTGATCCTCAACCCGGTCAAAGCAAAGGCCGAGGACGCGCGGAGGATCATCCGGGATGCCTGCCATCTTGCGGGCTGGGACGAACCCCGTTTCTTCGACACCACCGCGGAGGATCCCGGCCATTCTCAAACCAAGGCGGCACTCGCGTATAAGCCCGACGTCGTACTCGTCGGCGGCGGCGACGGTACCGTGCGCGTGGTGGCAGAGACCCTAGCGCACACTGACGTCGCGATGGGCTTGATCCCCCTGGGAACCGGAAACCTGCTGGCACGCAACGTGAATCTGGATGTCAACGATCTGCGTGCCAACGTCCACACGGCACTCTTCGGCCACCAGCGCTACATCGACACCGCCCGGATGGCGATCCACAACGAGCGGACAGGCGCCTCTTCCGAGCATGCTTTCCTGGTGATCGCCGGCATGGGCCTGGACGCCGAGGTTGTGGGCGATACCAACGACGGCCTCAAGAAGGCAGTCGGCTGGCTGGCCTACACCGAGGCGGGCGTCCGCCACCTACCCGGCCGGCGCAAAAAGGTCACCATTGCCATGGACGACGAGCCCGAGCAATCCCGGAAAATCCGAAGCGTCTTGTTCGCCAATTGCGGCCTGATTCCAGGGGGCATCGACTTCATCCCCGGTGCGATGATCGACGACGGGGTCCTGGACGTTGTGGTCATGAGCCCGCGCAGCGCCATCGGCTGGATCGCGGTATACACAAAGATCTTGTTCAAGCACAACCGGAACCTGCCGGTCATGAATTACTACCGCTCGGGCAAAGTGGTCATCAGCAGCAGCGAACCTATGGCCACGCAACTTGACGGTGATCCCTCGGGCGAAGCCACAAAGGTCACCGTCAAGGTGGAGCCGCGTTCGCTCCTCGTTCGCGTCCAATAAGCGGTGTGCGTGCAATAGCGCGGCACGCTACTTGGCGTTCTTCGCCGCTTCCGTTGCTTTGTGTTCGGCCAACTTGTGTTCTGCCAAGGCTTTGGCGGCTGCGCGCGCTTCCGATTGCTCGCGAATCATCGCCTGTTCTTCCTCAAAGCGCAGCCGATCGGCCCGGTCGGCGTCGTCGCCGTCCCAGTCCTGGTTGTCCGCCTTGGGCTTGGGGTTGACGATCATTCCCTGGCCGCTGGTGTCATTGCTATTTCCTGACATGGCCCGCTCCCTCCGTTAGGGGCATGCGTCCATCAATTGTGGATCAAGCAAGCATACGCACAGTTTTATCCACGCGATAGGGGTTGAAGAGTCAATTATCCAACGCTTTGCGGAGCGGATTCGGGCCGGTCAAGCACCCGGTTCCCCACCCAAAATGCCCCGAACCCAGGCATGCGCGGACGCGAACGCGGCGTCGGAGGTATGCGGGGCCACCAAGGCTTTCTGCTCGTCCGCGCGGGCGTAGGATCCGAGGAAGCGGGTGGCAGGGCTGATCCGGTGCAGGCCTGCCAAGGCATCGGCTACCCGCGCGTCGGAGGCGTGGCCGTCGGCATCGATACTGAAGAAGTAGTGACCCAGATACTGGCCGGTGGGCCGGGACTCGATGCGGCTGAGGTTGACTCCGCGCGTGGCAAACTGGTCCAGGATTTCCATCAGTGCGCCGGGGCGGTCTTCGGGAAGGGGCACGACGACGGTGGTCTTGTCCGCGCCGGTTCGTTCTGTCAGTGCACCGGGACGGCTGACCAGGACGAAGCGGGTAACTGCGCCGGGGTTGTCGCCGATGTTCTCGGCAAGGACATTCAGGCCCGGCCGTTCGGCCGCGACAAGGGGGGCGCAGATGGCGGCGTCGTAGTGCGCCTCGCCTTCGAGAAGTCCGACGGCGGCTGCCGCCGTAGAGGATCCCGGCACGTATTCCGCATTCGGGATATTTTCATCAACCCATAGCCGGCACTGGGCCCAGGCATGGCCATGCGTGGAGATCCGGCGGATGTCCGATATCTTCACGCCGGGGCGGGCAACCAGCACGAACGTGATGGGAACAAGGGCTTCACGGATGATCCGCAGTTCGGTTCCGGTGGCAATAGCATCCAGGGTGGCGGTCACGCCGCCTTCCACCGAGTTCTCGATCGGCACCATGGCCGCATCCGCTTCGCCCTGGCGAACCCTCTCCAAAGCCGTGTTCACATTGGTGCAGGGCACCCTTTTGGCATCGGCCGCGCCGGGGACCTGCAGGAGGGCAGCCTCGGTGAAGGTGCCTTCCGGACCGAGGAAGGTGTAGGTGAGCGCGGATCCCGACATGTATATATTCCTTAGGTGTTATGCGTTATGGCTACAGGACGACCGGCTTGAGGCCGTTCTCCGAAACCATCGGGCGGCCGGTCTCGAACCACATGTCCATGCCTCCGCCGATGTTGGTGGCGGTATAGCCCTGTCCCACCAGCCACTGGACCGCCCTGTAGGACCGTCCGCCCGTACGGCAGATCACATACAGGTCATCGTCGGGATCAAGCTCGTCAAGCCGGCCCGGAATCTGGTCAAGCGGAATGTGCAGCGCACCCTCGGCGTGGCCCGCCACCCATTCGTAATCCTCCCGGACGTCCAGGATTTTCGCGTCCGCCGGAACATCGCCGACAGGCACGGTCTCGAAATCGCTCACGTGGGTCCCTTCCAGTTGATTCAGATCTCCGAATCAAGCCTAGTCCCCACCGCTACCCTTACCTCGCTTCGCATCAACGCAGGAACCCTCGCGGCAGGTCACGGTACTTCCTCACTCCGCCGCTGCGGCACTAGTGTTGGCGCTAAATGTTCGCCGTTGTGGCGATCGAAACCACCCACGGGCGGAAAGGAGGCACCATGGCTGCTGGCGAGCCCACCATCCTGGCAACCTCCGGTGGCTATAAGTCCGGTCATCGCACCAGGCTGGAGTTCGACCTCCTGGTTCACCACGCCGTCGAACTCTCCGGGGTGAGCGGACGAGCGCCGCGAGTGGCGCATATCGGCACTGCCTCCGGAGACCAGCGTTGGTTCGCTGCGGAATTGGACCAAGCCGCGAGAGTTTCGGGCTTCGATTTCAGTCACCTGAACCTTTTCACGATGCCCAACTACGGCGATCCCGAAGCGTACCTTTTGGAACAGGACGTGGTGTGGGTCAACGGTGGTTCCGTGGTCAATCTTCTGGCCGTATGGCGTGCGCACGGACTGGACGGCATTTTGAGGCGCGTCTGGGAACACGGTGTAGTCCTGGCCGGAGTCTCCGCAGGCTCGATTTGCTGGTACCAAGGCGGCACCACGGATTCCTACGGCCCTGAATTGCGCGCCGTGACCAACGGACTGGGGTTCCTCCCCTACGCCAACGGTGTCCACTATGACTCCGAGCCGGGCCGCCGCCCGCTTGTCCACCAACTGGTGGCAGAGGGCGCTCTGGGGGAAACGCACTGCACCGACGACGGCGTCGGGCTCGTTTACAGAGGCACGGAACTTGTGGACGTGGTTGCCGAAGTCAGGGGCAAGGCTGCTTATCGCGTCACAGCTGCACCCGGCGATTCGGCCGACGCCGTTTCCGTCGCCGTGGAGGAGCGCTTGGAGTCCCGCTTCCTTGGCTGACATCCACGAACTCGGCGCGGTCGAGTTGCGCCAAGCCTTGGCCGCCGGTCAGCTCTCTGCAACTGAGGCGACTGAGCACTTCCTTGCGAGGATCGGCGAGCTGAACCATACGCTGGGGGCTTTCGTCACGGTGACGGCAGACCAGGCCCTGCGCGACGCCCGGGCCGCGGACGCAGCGTACGTTCGCCGGCGCAACGCAGGTCCCGAACTTCCCCTCCTGCACGGCCTGCCGCTGGCCTTCAAGGACCTCACCGATGTTGCGGGAGTCGTGACCACTCATGGCAGTGGAGCCCTGGACCGTAAGCCCGCCCCGGAGGACGGAGCGCTTGCCGCAGCACTCAAAGGCGCCGGCGCCATCTCACTGGGCAAGACTCAGGTTCCGGAATTCGGACTCACGGCCTACAGCGAAAACCGTATCGCACCGCCGTCGCGCAATCCCCACGCATTGAGCCGCAGCTCCGGCGGGTCTTCGGGAGGCAGCGCTGCGGCGGTTGCCGCGGGCTTGGTTCCCTTCGCGCCCGGGAGCGACGGCGGCGGGTCCATACGTATTCCCGCTGCGGCATGTGGACTGCTGGGGCTGAAGCCGGGCCGGGGCTTGGTGCCGGCCGGGGAAAGCGTCGGAGACGCGGCACGACTCGTGGTGGCCGGGCCCCTGGCGCGCTCCGCCGCCGACGCCGCTCTCATGATGGATGCCCTCGTCCCGCACGGAATCCGGCCGAACCGGGGCTACATCGCGGGCCTCGAGGAAGCGCCCACGGCCTTGCGCATCGGCGTGAGCCTCGACAGCCCGTGGTCCACCGCCTTTCCCTTCGCCCCTGAGCGGGAGGCCCTGGATGCCCTCGCCAAGGGCATCGAATTACTGATGGAAGCGGGCCATTCAGTGCTCGAGGCCGAGATCCGCTACGACAATCGCTATCCGGAAGCGTTCACGACCGCCTGGACCGCCGGCGTCGGGAGCGCCCGGATCCTGCCCCAGCGTGAAGCCCTGCTGACGCCGCTGACCCGGACCTTCCGGCGTCGGGCGCAACAGCGGAGCGCAGGCAAGGTCAACGAGGCGCTCAGCTTCCTGCGGCAGTTCACCCACGACACCGTCACCCAGTACGCGCAGTGGGACCTCGTCCTGACGCCGTCACTGGCACAGACGCCACGGCCCGTGGGCTGGTTCACCGGGACAATTCCCGGAGGCGAACAATGGCCGGCCCCAGACTGGCCGGGCGACGCAGACGACGACTACCGCAAGCAATGCGAGTTTGCGCCATGGTCCTCCATGGTGAACGTGTGCGGACTGCCGGCGATCACCGTGCCCGTTCATTGGACCGGCCCAACGCCTGGAACGGGGTTTCCGATGGGCATCCAGCTCATCGGAAAACAGGGTTCCGAGCTCCTTCTCCTGCGGCTCGCAAGGCAGCTTGAGGGGCAGCAAAAACCGACGCTCCACCCCGGCGAATAGTTGCCCTAGGCATCTAAATGATGTGACAATGCGCTAAGTCAATGTCACCATGGATCAGATGAGCACAACTCTTGACACGCGGACGCCCGCCAAAAACGCGGGCGATACGTCATTTTTCGGCCACCCAAAGATGCTGGCCAGCCTCTTCTCCGTAGAAATGTGGGAACGATTCTCGTTCTACGGCATGCAGGGCATCCTGCTTTACTACATGTACTTCACCGCAGACCACGGTGGACTCTCGATCGACAAATCGCTCGCCGCCGGACTGGTTGGCGCGTACGGCGGAGGCGTATACCTCTCCACGATCCTGGGCGCATGGTTGGCGGACCGGCTTTTCGGCTCCGAACGGGTACTTTTCAGTTCCGCCATCATGATCATGGCCGGCCACATCGCCCTTGCCCTCCTGCCCGGGATCCCGGGCCTGGTGGCAGGCTTGGTGCTGGTGGGCGTCGGATCCGGTGGCCTCAAGGCGAACGCGACCGCACTGGTCGGCACCCTATATGGGGAGAAGGACGAACGCCGTGACGCCGGCTTCTCGATCTTCTACATGGGCATCAACCTCGGCGCCCTCATTGGACCGCTTGTTACCGGCTGGCTGCAGGAAAGCAACGGCTTCCACTGGGGCTTCGGCGCAGCCGCAATCGGCATGGCTATCGGCCTGGTCATCTACGCACTCGGCCGAAACAAGCTCCCGGAAGAAGCGCACCGCGTTCCAAACGCCCTTCCGTCAGCACAGCGGAGCCGTTACGGGCTCATCTTCCTCGGCATCGCCGTCGTGATCGCCGTGCTGCTGATGACCGGCGTGGTGAATCCCGGCAACCTGGCCAAGAGCATGGCATACGCCGCCATTGTCGCCTCGGTCCTCTATTTCACGCTGATCTTCCGAAGCAAGAAGGTCACGCCGTTTGAGCGCAAGCGTGTTGTCGCGTTCATTCCGCTGTACATCGCGTCGGCAGCGTTCTGGGCACTCTTCCAGCAGCAGTTCACGTTCATTGCCGTGTACTCGGAGGAAAAACTGGACCGCAACCTCTTCGGATGGGAAATGCCGGCGGCCTGGGTACAGTCCATCAACCCTGTATTCATCATCGTCTTCGCAGGCGTCATGGCTGCCCTCTGGACAAAACTTGGTCCGAAGCAGCCGGGATCCCCCATCAAGTTCGCTGCCGGACTCTTCGTTATGGGACTGGCATTCCTGGCCTTCATCCCCTTGTCCGGCGCTGGAAAGACCCCGCTGCTTGCGCTCGTGGGAATCCTGTTCCTCTTCACCTTGGCGGAATTGTTCCTGTCCCCCATCGGCCTGTCCGTGAGCACCAAGCTGGCCCCCAAGGCCTTCCACACCCAGATGGTGGCCCTGTTCTTCCTCTCGGTGTCACTCGGCACCGCGCTGGCGGGCATCCTGGCCGGACTTTACAACCCTGACAACGAATTGCCGTACTTCCTGGGCGTCGGCGGCACGGCCGTGGTGATCGCTGTAGCCTTGGCAGCAGGCTCACCCGCCATCAAGAAATTGATGGGCGGCGTCCGCTAGTCACTGAATCGAGCTAAACCCGCGACGGCGGCCGGTGCGTTGGGTGGGATTCCCGCCAAACGCACGGGCCGCCGTCGTCGTGGCTAGTAGTTGTAGTTGTAGCGCGAAGCGGTAGCGGCAAGAATCGCGATAACGACCCAGAATATGACCGCTCCGGCAATGCCCAGGTAGCCCATCACAAGGCCCGCAATGGCCATGCCTTTGCCAGCCGGTTCCTTCTTGAGGGCCATGTGGCCGAGGATAACGGCGGCAATCTGGGGCAGGACGAAGAAGCCAAGGCCCACGAAGACCGCGATTCCGCAGCACATGCTCGCAATACTCAGGCCCTTGGGCTCGACCGGCATGCCGTAGTAAGCGGGCTGGCCATAGGGGCCGGCAGGCTGCCCGTATGCCGGCGGTCCTTGGGGAGATTGCCCATACGGCGAAGCAGGCTGTCCGTAAGGGCTGGCAGGCTGCTGGCCGTAGGCGGGCTGGCCGTAGGCGGGCTGGCCGTACGGAGCCGGACCGCCCTGGGACTGGCCGTACGGTTCCGGCGACTGTGGCGCTTGCGGCTGTTGCGGCTGCGGCTGGCCGTAGGGGCCGGAAGCCGCCGGCGAGGCAAACGGCTGCTCGCCGTACGGGTTTTCGCCGGGTTGGGATGCGGGCGGAATGTACGACGGCGGTTCATAGCCCTTGGGCGGTTCGTCGCCCTCGGGAGCGTTCTCGGGTTTGGCTGGCTGGTCAGTCATGGAATATCCCCCTTGCGAGTCTTTGTGCTCAGCCTACCGCCGAGCGAAGGCACACATAAGCTCCGGAGCCCGGCTTCCCAACCCCATGCCGCACTCCGGTAAACGGGCAGTGAATCTTCGTCGGTCTGGCGGAAATACGAAGTCACAGGCACCGCAATAGTGGGTTTTCTCTTCAAGCTCACCTGACGGTCTGGCATGCTGGGTCAATGGCTAGCCGTGCGGGCACTGTTGCCCTTCCCCAGGACCTTGTAGACATCACCGCTCTTCTTGACGCGTACTACGACGTGACGCCGGATCTGAGTGATCCCGCCCAGCGCGTTGCCTTCGGCACCTCCGGGCATCGGGGGTCGAGCCTCAAGGCCTCCTTTAATGAAGGGCATATCCTCGCCATCACCCAGGCGATTGTGGAATACCGCGCCGGGCAGGGCATTACCGGCCCGCTTTTCCTTGCCAAGGACACCCACGGGCTCAGTGAACCAGCGCAGAATTCCGCCCTCGAAGTGCTCGCCGCCAACGGCGTCAATGTGCTGATCGACGCGCGCCACGGCTACACGCCCACCCCGGCCCTGAGCCACGCGATCCTCAAGTACAACAACGAAGCCGGTCCCGGGCAGCCCCAGGCGGACGGCATCGTGGTCACCCCGAGCCACAACCCTCCGGCCGACGGCGGTTTCAAGTACAACCCCCCGCATGGCGGCCCTGCCGACACAGACGCCACCGGCTGGATCGCCAACCGCGCCAACGAGCTTCTGGAAAACGGGCTGCGCGGCGTCAAGCGGATTCCGTTGAACGACGCCCTCAAGGCGGATGGCACGGGCAAGTTCGATTTCCTGAGCAGCTACGTGGACGACCTCCCGTCCGTCCTGGACCTCGAAGCGATCCGCACCGCGGGCGTGCGCATCGGCGCGGACCCTATGGGCGGCGCCTCAGTGGACTACTGGGGTGAGATCGGCGAGCGTCATCAGCTCGATCTGACCGTGGTCAACCCCACCGTGGACCCGCAGTGGGCATTCATGACCCTCGACTGGGATGAGAAGATCCGCATGGACTGCTCCTCGCCGTCGGCCATGGCCTCGCTCATCAAGCGCATGTCCGACAGTGCTTCGGCCGGCACAGGTGCCTTCGATGTCGCTACCGGGAACGACGCCGACGCCGACCGCCACGGCATCGTGACGCCGGACGGCGGCTTGATGAACCCCAACCACTACCTCGCCGTCGCGATCGACTACCTGTACCGCAACCGCACAGGGTGGAATCCGGAGTCGGTGATCGGCAAGACCCTCGTGTCTTCCTCCATCATTGACCGCGTAGCTGCCGGACTGGGCCGCAAGCTCGTGGAAGTCCCCGTGGGCTTCAAGTGGTTCGTCCCCGGACTGCTCTCCGGCGAGGGCGCCTTCGGTGGCGAAGAATCCGCGGGCGCCTCCTTCAACAAGCGTGATGGAAGCGTCTGGACCACTGACAAAGACGGCATCCTGTTGGCCCTCCTGGCGTCGGAGATCACGGCTGTCACGGGCAAGTCGCCGTCCCAGCTTTACAAGGGCCTCACGGACCAGTTTGGTGCGCCCGTCTACGCCCGGATCGACGCCGCCGCCACGCGTGAGCAGAAGGCCAAGCTCGGCAAGCTCTCCGCCGCGGATGTCACAGCCACCACGCTGGCGGGCGAGGACATCACTGCCAAGCTGACCGAGGCTCCCGGCAACGGAGCCTCGATCGGCGGCCTCAAGGTTGTCACGGAGAACGCCTGGTTCGCGGCCCGCCCTTCGGGAACCGAGGACGTCTACAAGATCTACGCCGAGTCCTTCAAGGGTGCCGACCACCTCAAGCAGGTCCAGGACGAGGCCAAGGCGCTCGTGGACAGCGTGATCTCCTAGCCCTCGCTAGTTTGGCTCCGCCGGGAGGCGCCACAGCTTGAGGATCCGGCGAATGGTGTGGTTGCCTTCCGGCGCCATGTCCACCAGCGCGATCTGGTCGAGCACGACGGCGTCACCCGGCTTGGGGCGCTTACCGTCGTGGTGCGAAATATGCGGGCGGTAATGCTCCATGACGTAGTGCGGGGTTGCCACGCGGCCTCCGACGCTTGCCACGGCGTCGAACAATTCCTCGTGGAGGCCCTGCAAAATGGGATGGTGTTCCACGAGGCTGACCGGGATGGAACCTTGGTGGCCGAATCCGGCGTCGGGCCCTACGGTGAGATCCGCCCCCAAGGCGCCCATCGCGGGAGCCGTAACAAGCTCGGTGAGGCGCGCGGTGACGTCGTTGTCATCGGAGGGTTCGACGTCGAACCTCAACAAGGTGATGTGCAACGGCCAGTCACTGCGCGGGAAGACGAGCCCGTCAGCCACGGCTTCGACGAATGCCACCAGAATCAGGTTCCGCATAAGGAAATTTTGCCACCGTGACGCCGCTCCCAATCACAGTGGTGAGCGGGCGTCGGTCAAAAAGGCCCTAAAAGTGAGCGAGCGTTGGCAAAGGAAAACCCCCGCTCAGATATAACGCCTCAAACACGAACGCTCGCTCAGATATACCGCCTTAAGCGCGAACGCTCGCTCACAAGAGTGAGCGAGCGTTCGCCGAAAAAGCATTATAAGTGAGCGCGGGTTAGACGGTGCGGACGACGTCTTCGTACGCGAACTTCGGCTTGGCTTCGCCGAAGGCGTCCGGACCCGGCTGGCCGATGTTGACCACGAGGAAACTCTTCTGGTCCCCAGCCGGGAAGAATTCGGCGTCGATCGCGGCGAAGTCGGCACCGGTCATGGGGCCGGCGGCGAAGCCGAGGGAGCGGACGGCGAGGATGAAGTAGCCGGCCTGCAGGTGGGCGTTGTTATTGCCCGTGGTTGCGGTGAACTCAGGGTTGGCGTCGTACATGGCCTTCGGGGCGGAGTAGACCGGGAGGAACTTGTCCCACTGCTCGTGCCAGGCGGTGTCGTAGGAAAGCACAGCGACCAGCGGAGCCGAGGCGGTCTTGGCCTTGTTGCCCGGAGAGAGGGTCTCGACGAGCTTGGCGCGGGCCTCGTCCGAACGGACGTAGGTGACGCGCAGCGGCTGGGAGTTGAACGCCGTCGGTCCGAACTTGGTCAGTTCGTAGATGGCCTGTGCCTGCTCCTCGGAGACCTCGCCGGCAAAGGAGTTGGCAGTGCGGGCTTCGGCAAAGATGGCGTCGACTGCTGCGGCGTCAATCACTGCTTCTTCGTGGGCGATCGTCATTCGCGTACCTTTCGCTGTGCCCGCAGCCATGGACTGCCGGGCGCTTATGCTTTCCATGGTTGCAACTTCAACTTCCCTCCGCCTCTTCCCGTGAAGCCACGTGACGTTCCACACAGCGGAATCGGCAGGCCGTCCTGGCGGTAAGGTTGCACCCGGACAATCACAACTTTCAGGGAAGGCTCCCGTAGATGAGCATGCTCGGAACCAAATGGAAGCTGCACGGCAACGGCAAGACGATCCGGCCGGGACACGTGGTGGCACCCGAGGAACGGCTGGCGTGGCCATTGACCATCGGCATCGGCATGCAGCACGTCGTCGCAATGTTCGGAGCCACCTTCCTGGTGCCCATCATCACGGGCATGCCACCGGCCACCACGCTGCTCTTTTCCGGCATCGGCACGCTATTGTTCCTGGTCATCACGAAGGGCCGCGTACCCAGCTACCTTGGTTCGAGCTTTGCCTTCATCGCCCCCATCCTGGCGTCCCAGCAGCAGTTCGGCGTTCCCGGCGCGCTCGGCGGCGTGGCGCTTGCCGGCGTCGTACTGGCGCTTGTCGGCGCGGTGGTCCAGAAGTTCGGCGCGGAGTGGATCAACCGGACCATGCCTCCTATTGTCACGGGCGCAATCGTCGCCCTGATCGGCCTGAACCTGGCGCCAGCCGCAAAGGCAAACTTCGACAAGGCCCCGGTCACCGCCCTCGTGACGCTGGTGACGATCATCCTGGTGAGCGTCCTCTTCCGCGGTATTCTGGGCCGCCTGAGCATCCTCGTGGGCGTGGTGGTGGGCTACCTCACCGCCATGACGCGGGGCGAAGTGGACTACTCCAAGATGGACGCGGCGTCGTGGATCGGCCTGCCGCACTTCCAGACTCCCGAGTTCCACCTCGGCGTCGTGGGCTTGTTCGTGCCGGTCGTCCTGGTGCTGGTGGCCGAGAACGTAGGGCACGTGAAGTCCGTGGCCGCGATGACGGGACGCAACCTCGACGACGTCTCCGGGCGAGCGTTGATGGCCGACGGCGTCGCGACCGTCCTCGCCGGACTCGGCGGCGGCTCCGGCACCACCACCTACGCGGAGAACATCGGCGTCATGGCGGCGACGAAGGTCTACTCGACGGCGGCCTACTGGGTTGCCGGTGCCTTCGCCATCCTCTTGAGCTTCTCGCCCAAGTTCGGCGAACTCATTGCCACCGTTCCCCCCGGCGTGCTGGGCGGTGCCGCGACCATGCTCTACGGGATGATCGGCGTCCTGGGCGTGAAGATCTGGGTGCAGAACAAGGTCAACTTCTCCAACCCCATCAACCTGACCACAGCCGCCGTCGCACTGATTATCGGGATCGCGGACTATACGTGGACCATCGGCGAACTGAAGTTCACGGGCATCGCGCTGGGTTCGGCCGCTGCCCTGGCCGTCTACCACGGCATGAAGGGCCTGGCGCGCTGGCGCGGAACGGTTGCCGAGCCGGAGATGGAGCACTAGCCTCTCGAGTTTGTGTACAGATCGTGTCCCCTGATCGCACGTTTAAAGGACACGATCTGTACAGACTCCATTGCCGGCTATGAGAGGCGCGTGCGAACGATCTCGCTGAGCGCCTTGCCGTCGAAGCGGCCGCCGACTTTTTCGGTGACGGGCTTCATGACATAGCCCATGTGCATCAGGGACAGCTCCACGCCTTCGGCCTTGAGTGAGGCGATGACCTCGTCAATGATGGACTCGACTTCCTCGACGGTCAGTGGTTCCGGCAGATAGGCCTCGATTACCTCGGCATCCGCGATCTCCGTGGCGGCACGCTCGGACTCTCCGGCCTCCTCGTAAAGGCGGGCGACCTCGTGATACTGGGAAGCCTCCTTCTGCAACATGGTGGTGATCTGGGCGTCGTCCAGGTGGATCGGCGTCTGGCCGGCTTTCTCACGGTTGTCAATCTCGCTGAGGACGTTGCGTGTGGCGTTCAGGGCGATGCGGTTGCCATCCTTCATATGGCTGACGACGTCTGCGTGCAGCCGCTCTTTCAAGGTGGACATGGTGTGCTCCTCGATTCGATGGTGCCGCGCTGGCCGGCTGCCAGCCCGGCGGACGGTGACGGCGTCCCGGGCGGGGTCGTCGCATCGTAGGTGCATGGCAGAGGTCAAAGCCATGCTTTGTAGGTTAATTATCTGCCCGGACGACGCCGAGTAACCCCGCTGGGCATGTCCCCTGGTGGACGGGGAGCTTAAGCCCCTTCCAGCACCTGGCTCGTTGCCCACGCCAGGTATTTGGCGGCATTCGCTACGGCGTCCGCGGCATCGGGCACGCCGTCCCGACGCTGCGCGACGTCGAGCAGCTGCGCCGCGGCCACCACTCCGTGGCCGGCTAGTTCCTCGGGGGTCACGAGGATCCTGCCAGCGACCACAATCACCGGAATGCCTTGACCGTGCGCTGAGTCCGCGAGAGCGATGGGTGCCTTGCCTGTCAGCGACTGCGAGTCCATGGACCCTTCGCCGGTGATCACCAGGTCCGCGCCGTCGAGCTGCTCGGGCAGCCCGGTCAGTCCCGCCACGAGTGCGAACCCGCCTTCCAGCGTCGCTTGGGTGAAGGCCAGGAACGACGCCGGGAATCCGCCGGCCGCCCCTGCTCCGGGAACGTTGACATCCTGTCCGCCCGCGTCACGCAGCAGGGACGCCCAGTTGCGCAGGCCGGCGTCGAGCAGTTCCACCGCGTCCTGGTCCGCGCCCTTCTGCGGGCCGAAAACATGCGCGGCACCGTCGCTGCCAAAGAGGGGATTCTGGACGTCGACGGCGATCCGGAACCTCACCGCGGTCAGCCTCGGATCGAGACCGGAGACGTCGAGGGACACGACCTCGGCGAGCGAGCCACCGCCGAGCGGAACCACGTTTCCAGCCGCGTCCAGGGGCTTGAGTCCGAGCGCACGAAGCGCGCCGCTGCCGCCGTCGGACATCGCGGAACCGCCCACGCCAAGCACAATCTCGGTGGCTCCGGCGTCGAGGGCGGCGGCGATGAGCTGGCCGCAACCATAGCTGTGGGCACGCAAGGCGTTTTCCGGCGTCGGCTCCATGTGTGCCAGTCCGGACGCCTGCGCAGTTTCGATCACAGCAGTGGCTCCGCCGAATGCATTTTGCCGGATGGCCCACGCGGCGCCCACCGGCTTGAGGATGGGGCCGACGACGGCATTCATCCGCTCTTCGTAGCCTGCCGCCACGGCTGCCTCCAGCGTTCCTTCGCCCCCGTCGGCGATGGGAAACTGCGTCACCACGGCATCCGGATAGACGCGCAGTGCCCCTTCGGCCATCGCCGAAGCCGCTTCGGCGGCGGTGAGGGAACCTTTGAACTTGTCCGGGGCAATCAGGATGCGCATGCTCCCATCCTGCCAGCGGGGCTAAGCTTTTCGCAGATTCGTGCGCGGAGATGTCGAAAACAGCCCACGCCGTTCGTATAGAGGGTGAGACGCGGGCACGGTGCCGGCGCCACATCCCAAGGAGGAACAGTCATGTCACGCTATCTGCTCAGCATCTACCAGCCCGATGGCCCCACCCCGGAGCCCGAAGTCCTCAACAAAATCATGGCCGACCTTGACGTCCTGAACCAGGAGATGCGCGACGCCGGCGCCTGGGTTTTCACGGGCGGTCTGCACCCGGCGACCACCTCCACGGTGGTGCGTGTGAACGACGGCGAAGTACTCACCACCGACGGCCCCTTCGCAGAGGCCAAGGAACACGTGGGCGGCCTGTGGGTTATCGAAGCCCCGGACCTGGACGTGGCACTTGGCTGGGGACGAAAAGCCGCCCAAGCCACCACACTGCCTATCGAGGTCCGGCCGTTCGCGGGCTACCGGGAATAGTTTCCCCATGGTCCATATTTCTGAGATCGGACAAATATTCCGCGAAGAGTATGGACGCTCCGTGGCTGTCCTGGTCCGCGTTTTGGGCAGCATCGACGCCGCCGAAGACGCGGTCCAGGACGCTTTCGCCGAGGCCGTAGCGCGCTGGCCCGACGCCGGGTTGCCGCCAAGCCCGGCCGGCTGGATCATCACCACCGCCCGCAACCGCGCCATCGACCGGCTCCGCCGCGAGGCCTCCGGCAGGGAGAAACTAGCCCAGGCTGCCCTCCTGCACGACGATGAACCCCGCGATGAAAGCAGCGATGAACCCGAAGGAATCGAGGTGGACGCCGTGCAAGACGACCAGCTCCGCCTGATCTTTACGTGTTGCCACCCCGCCATCAACCGGGCCGCGCAAGTGGCCCTGACGCTCAAGCTCCTGGGTGGCCTCAGCACCGCCGAAATCGCCCACGCTTTCCTGGTCCCCGAGCCAACCATGGCCCAGCGGCTGGTGCGGGCAAAAGGAAAGATCCGCGACGCCCATATCCCCTACCGGGTACCGAGTGGCGCCGAGCTGCCGGAACGGCTGAAGTCGGTGCTTACCGTGGTCTACCTGATCTTCAACGAGGGTTACACGGCGAGCTCGGGCGCGGGGCTGGTGCGCGAAGGCCTCTGCCACGAGGCCATACGCCTCGGCCGGCTCATCATGGAACTCATGCCTGATGAGCCCGAAGCCAAAGGGCTCCTGGCCCTCATGCTTCTGCTTAACGCCCGCCGCGCGGCCCGGACGACTCCCGACGGCGGCCTGGTGCTCCTCGCGGACCAGGACCGCAGCCACTGGGACTCCGGTCTAATAGCCGAAGGGCAGTTGTTGGTGCGGCAATGCCTGAAGAGGAACCAGCCCGGACCGTACCAATTGCAAGCTGCCGTCAACGCGGTGCACAGCGATGCCGCAGGACCAGCGGAAACAGACTGGCGCCAAATCCTCACGCTCTACGAACAACTCCTGGCCATGGAGCCGACGCCGGTGGTCGCGTTGAACAGGGCCATTGCCCTCGCGGAGGTGGAAGGACCCGCCGCGGGGCTTGCCGCCGTCGACGTCCTTGAACTAGGCAACTACTACCTCTTCCACGCCGTGCGGGCGGATCTGCTCCGGCGCCTCGGCCGCAACCAAGAAGCTGTCGCCGCCTACCGGGCAGCGCGAGAGCGCACAAATAACGACGCCGAGCGCGCCTTCCTGGCGGCACGCGCCCGTGCGCTCACCACCACTGGCCCCGGAGCTGCAGCACCGACTTCAGACGATCCGCACGGTCGGTGACCAGGCCGTCGACACCCATGTCCAGCAGCCTGGCCATCTCGGCGGAATCGTTGACCGTCCAGACGTGAACCTGCAGCCCAAGCCGATGCGCGCGCCGCAGGAAACCGGGCGTCACTACCGTCAGGGGTCCGTAGCGGACCGGCACCTGGAGGGCATCGACGTCGTGCAGGATCTTCCGCAGCCAGCGCTCCGGAAGAAGCGGTCCCAAAAGAGTAAAGGCGGCGTTGCAGGCGATTCCAGCTGAAGACGCCGTGCGGCGGCGGAGCAGGCGCAGGACCCTCCGACGACGTCGATCGGAGAAGCTCGCGATCAGCACCCGGTCGTGGGCATTGAGTTGGTCGATGACTGCGGCAAGGGGTTTGACGGTATGCCAATCCTTGACGTCGACGTTCAGCCGTGCCCCGGGGAATTCCGTCAAGACGTCTGCCAAACGGGGAATTGCTTCGCGGCCGCCAATCCGGGCCTTGGCAATCTCGGCAGCGCTAAGACTGGAGATGGGGCCGTGGGAGTCTGTGACGCGGTCCAAGGTGTCGTCGTGAAAAAGGAGCACCACGCCGTCGGCGGTGGTGCGGGCATCGGTTTCAAGGTGCGTGAAGCCAAGCCCAAGCGCGGCCGTGAACGCCGCGCCCGAGTTCTCAAGGCCGTCCGGTGAAAATCCGCGGTGCGCGAAGGCAAGCGGAGCGGATAGTCCGTCCGGGCGGCTGAAGAAAGGCAAATGCGGGCTCACACGGGTAGCGTAACCCGGCTGTGCCTCCCGCGAGCCCGTCAGGATTCCTGCGGAACGATCTCCACGCCGTCGCCGCAGTGCACCAGCGTACGGCCACGGCCGCCGTCGAGGTTTACCCAGACCACGCTGTGGTCGCTCGACACGGCGTCCACCTGGCCCGGGTTCTCAAACCCCGGCGCAAGCTTGACGCTCACGCGGTCTCCACGGCGCAACTGCTTCCAATGTTCGGCCGGCACTGCGCGGCGAACGGGGGCCTCGGGCCACCCCGTCGTCTTTCTCTTGGCCATCATGTCCCCTGTGATCGGCATCGAATACCACAAGAGACTACGGGGAGTAGTTGAACGGCAGTTGGACTGAAGCTGTGTAATGGGTGAGCGGTCCCAACTAGCTCGCATTTGTTGTCGTTTAGAGGCCTGAAAACGACATTAACTGCGTGCCCACGCCGCCAGGGTTCCCTGGCCGAGCTTGCGAGGCGAGGGTGGCGGTGGGCCCACGCCGCCAGGGTTCCCTGGCCGAGCTTGCGAGGCGAGGGTGGCGGTGGGCCCACGCCGCCAGGGTTCCCTGGCCGAGCTTGCGAGGCGAGGGTGGCGGTGGGGATTAGTTGGGAGCGCCCGGCCGGAAAGTGGGCTCACGAACAGAGGCCATTGCCTTGGCGCACAGCCACGGATTACGGGCGCCGAACTAACGGCCGGTGCACGGCGGGCCAGGTACAGGGCTAGACCCGCAGGGAAGCGAGCTTTGCCTCGAGGATCTGGGCCACGCCGTCGTCGTCGAAATGGGGCGCTTGCTGGCCGGCGGCGCTGATCGCCTCAGGGTGGCCACTGGCCATCGCGTAACCATCGCCAGCCCAGCGCAGCATCTCGACGTCGTTGGGCATGTCACCGAATGCCACCACCTCGGCGGCCTCGATGCCCCGGGATGCCGCATATGCGGCGAGCGTGACGGCTTTGTTGATACCGGGGGCGGACATTTCCAGGAGTGCGGTCCGCGGCGCGGAGTGGGTGGTCTCCACGAGATGCGCGACGGCGGGCTGGACCTTTGCCAGGAAATCATCCGGGGTACCGCTGCGCGTCACGGCAAGGAACTTCACGACGGCGTCGTCCGCGGTCAGCGTTTCGCCCAACCATGCGGGAGTGAACTCGGCCAGGAGCTCGCTGGTCTCGTTCTCGATGAACCCGGGCTCGAGATGGAATCCCGTGAGTGTTTCGGCCGCGAACAGCGCGTCGGGCCGGAGCTGCTTGATGATCCGGCGGGCCTCGAGCACAGACTCGATGCTCAAGGCATTGGCCGATATCAGCTTGTCCGCCTCAAGGTCCCACACCACGGCCCCGTTCGAACAGATAACGATGCCGCTGTGGCCGATCTGCTCGCGGAGGGGGTAGAGCCAGCGCGGCGGCCGCCCTGTCACGAAAACCACCTCGATGCCCGCGTCGCGGCAGGCATGGAATGCGCGGATGGTGCGGCTGCTGACCTTGCCGTCATGGCCGAGGATGGTGCCGTCAATGTCACTTGCTACGAGCCGCATTATGTCAGTCTACGTGGGACGGTCGACGGCGGGTTTGCCCCAAAGCTAGCGCCGCTCGAAATGGCCCGTGATGACGGCCCGGCCCAGCGTGTGGGCTGCCAGCTTGCGGACGAGCGCTTCCGTGGAGGCGCTCGCGTCGAGACCCAGTGGTTCGACGTCGACCGCGTGCACGGCCACGATGTACCGGTGCCGGCCATGTCCAGGCGGAGGCGCGGCACCCAGATAACCGGGGAACCCGGCGTCGTTCTTAAGTTGAACCGCACCGGCCGGCAAGTGTGAACTGCCCTGAACGCCGGCGCCTGCGGGCAAGGAGTTCGTCCTGGCGGGGATGTTGACCACGGCCCAGTGCCAGTAACCGCCCGCCCTGGGGGCGTCGGGGTCGAAGACGGTGACGACGTAACCCTTGGTGCCCTCCGGGGCTCCGCTCCAGCTCAACTGTGGGGATTCGTCCTTGCCGCCGGCCACGCCGAAGCGCTTGCTGGTCTGGGCCGGACTGAGTGCGTCGCCGTCATTCAGAGAGCCGCTGGTGACATCGAAGGATGGGACATGTGGAAGGTCGGCGTAGCTCATGGCTGCCTTTCGACGCTTGCCTTCGGTTCCGGGACGCCCAGGGCGTTGAGTTCGGCACGCGTCGGCGGATTCGCGCCTGGCCGGGAGACCGTGATTGCCGCGGCGCGCGCCGCATGGTTGAGGAGTCCTTCGAGCACTTCGGCGGGCATGGCGTGAAGTTCGTCGCGGTTCTGGGCCCCTGCCAGTCCGCGGTCAACGATCCCGGAGAGCAGGGCGGCCATGAAGGAATCGCCCGCACCCACGGTGTCCGCCACTTCTACCTTTGGGGCGTCCACGTGGGCCTCGCCCGCGGCCGTGACACCCCAGGGGCCGTCTGCGCCTCGCGTGACGACCACTACGGCGGGTCCCCCACTGCCGCCGAGGCCGAGCCAGCGCCGGGCAGATTCCAAGACGTCGACGCCGGGGTAGAGCCACTCGAGGTCCTCGTCGGATGCCTTGACCACGTCTGCAAGCGCCACGAAACGCTCCACTTGGGCCCGCGCATAGTCGCGATCCTTGATGATGCTGGGCCGGCAGTTGGGATCGAAGCTGACGGTCGCGTTCGGATGGGCATGCTCGACGGCGGCAAGGACATCCGCTGCGCCCGGCTCCAACATCGTGGCAATGGAGCCCGTGTGCAGGAGTGACGTCCCCTGCAGCATGAAAGGGAGGCGCGCGGCGAGGCCGGGAAGCTCCCAGGCGAGATCGAAGGTGTAGCTGGCAGCGCCGTCGTCGTCGATCAGGGCGGTGGCCACGCTGGTGGGACTATCGTCGGGCGGCAGCGGAACCATGACGGAGCTGGAGCGAAGATGGGCCGCGATCGATTCCCCGTAGGCGTCTTTGCCGAAGCGCCCAATGAACTGGACTGCGTGGTCCAGCCTGGCAAGGCCCACGGCAACGTTGAGCGGACTTCCGCCCACGTGGGCGTCGACTCCCGAGGAACGCTGGACGACATCAACCAGCGCTTCACCTATGACTGTCAGCATGGGACAACTCTGCCACGCGGATGTGGTGCGCGTCTCGCGATGACAGCCCGTGACTTTGTCGCAAACCGTCAAACGAGCAGCCGCTGCACCAACTCCCGGCACTTCTTGTACGCAACGGCCCTGGGGTCGATCAGGTCGAAATGGTCGCCGGGCACTTTGAGGAACTGGGCCGCGCCCCCGGAAGCCGTGGCTGCGGCAACATAAGCCTCGGACTGGCTGCACGGGACATCCTCGTCCGATGCGGCGTGGACCGCGAAGACCGGAACGGCGATAGGCAGCGACCTCATGGGGTCGGCGTAGATATGCCGTTTGGGGTATCTCACCGAGTCGCCACCCATGAGGTTGTCGACGGCGCCGTTGCTCAGGTTGAGCCGCTCGGCGTCGGCCAGGTTCAGCAGACCGGATTGGCTCACGACGCCGGTCAGCCGCACTGCCGCGCCGTTGTCATGCCGATGGAGCTGCCGGTCGGCGTCCGGGGCGCCAATCTTGGAAAGCTTTTCCCGCCCCGCCGCCCAGACCGCGAGATGGCCGCCCGCGGAGTGTCCCAGCGCCACCACTTTGTTCAGGTTGAGTTCATGCTTGCCGGCGATCTCGCCCAGATGGTCAATCCCGTCGAGGACATCTTCGAACGTATGCGGCCAGCCGCCACCGTTTCCGGCCCTCCGGTATTCAAGGTTCCAGGCGGAAATTCCATGCGCAGCGAGGTCCCTGGCGATCGGCTCACCAAGTTCAGCGCCGTACTGGGAGCGCCAATAGCCTCCGTGGATCACCACCACCACTCCGTCGGGTCGAGTGCGGTGTGGCTGCAGCGAATCTGGTACGAACAGCTCACCCCATTGGCTGGAGTGCTGGCCGTAGTAGTACTTGTGCCGCTTCATCGTGTCCTCCTTTGTGCCGAGCCTATCGCGGAGGAGCGCTGCGAAGCGGGAGCAATGGTCTGAGGATCAACGCGGAGCCTTCCTGAAGCCACAGCCCGAGCGTACCCTCAGGGATGAAGCGCGACCCGCGCTTCACTCCCGTGTTTTTGCGGGAACGCTTCTTTATCCGGAGGTGAATACAATGATCCGTCGTATCTCCGCGTCGGTTCTTGTGGCATTGATTTTGAGCGTGCTGGCTGTGGCTTCGCCGGCTTCGGCGGCAAACCCGCCTGGAACTGGAAAGCCCAATCAGTCCTGTCAATCGCTCGAACCGAACACGCCCGGCAACGCCGCCAATAGCCTAGGATCGCCCTTCAACGAGCCGGGCATCAACAGCATCAACGGTGGCGTGGGAGGACAGCATTACTCCCCCACTTCCCAATACGACGTCGCCTGCTTCCAGGTGTCGAACCGGTAACGCCAGCGGGTCCGGCTCCGCTTCACTGTCGTCCCTCCACCGTAAGCTGGAGGCATGGCTAGCAATTGGGACAGCTTGGATCCTCAGCTGCGCGAATCAGTACAGGCGAACGTGGAGCTTTACGAACGCGTCCGTCCTGCCCTGAAACTCGTCACCCGCGACGTCCTGTTGACCCTGCGGGACATGCTCAAAAACAGCGAGTCCGTGCCCCTCTTCGTCACGGGACGCACCAAGACGGTCGAATCTTTCCGGGAGAAGATTTCCCGCACCGAGGTGCCTCTGGAGGGGGGCCCACGGGTGCTGAAGTTCCCGGACCCGTTCCGGACCCTGAACGACATGGTGGGGCTGCGCGTCATCACCAAGCTTCCGGCCGAGAACGCCGCGGTTGCCAACTTGATCAAGCGCCAGCGTCAGCTTTTCGATTGCCGCGGCGACCTTGAGAAGGACATCGGCTCCATCGAGTCCGGCACCTACGGATATTCGAGCCGACACCTTATCCTCCGTACCATCCAGAACGAGTCCGTGAAGGCGTACCAGCAGGTCTTTAATCCGGACATTCCGCCGAACGGCAGCTACTTCTTCGAATGTCAGATCCGTACGGTCTTTGCGCACGCCTGGAGCGAAATCGAACACGACATCCGCTTCAAGGCCGAGGATCCGCGCGCTTGGACGCCGCATTTCGACCGCCAGTTCACCGCCACAGCGGCAATGCTGGAAACCGTGGAGAGCGCCTTCGCCGACCTCCACGAACGCTACGAGGAAGTCCGCGGCTATTGGGATCTCGATGGTGAAGGTTCCATGCCCCTCACGCCCAACCGTGTGCGGGACGTTTGGCGGACGCTGCTTCCCCATGTTGACCGTAAAGTTGATGACGACTGGGGTTGGGCTGCGGAGCTTCTTGCGGCCCACGGACTGAACAAGACCGTGGAACTCGCCGGGCTTCTCAGCGCCAACCGGATCACCGAGGTCCGCAAAGCCCTGGACCACCGTTACTCCCCCGGACCGGACCGCCTCCTGGATGACCTCCTGCTGTGGCAGTACGGCACTGAACACATCGACCTCACCGCTGAGGCGCCCGACGTCGTCCCGCACCCTCGGCGGGACAGCCTCCAGCGGCGTCTCAAGCAGATTGAGCGGTACCGCCTGACCAACAGCTAAGGACCCATGACACCCGAGCAGCTCCAGTCCCTCCGTTTCACCTTGCGTTCGCCCCGCAGGCTCAAGACGGAAGCATTGGCCGGCTTGGTGGTGGCGCTTGCGCTCATTCCAGAGGCCATCGCGTTCTCCGTGATCGCCGGCGTGGATCCTCGGATCGGGCTCTTCGCATCTTTCACCATGGGAGTCACCACCGCGATCGTGGGCGGCCGCCCCGCCATGATTTCCGCGGCCACCGGCGCCGTCGCGCTCGTGATCGCCCCTGTCATGAAGGATCACGGGATCAACTACCTGATTGCAACGGTCATCCTGGCCGGGGTCTTCCAAATCGTCCTGGCGGTCCTGGGTGTCACTCGGCTCATGCGCTTCATTCCTCGTTCGGTGATGATCGGATTCGTGAATGCTTTGGCCATTCTGGTGTTCATGGCCCAGTTGCCCGAGCTGATCGGCGTTCCCTGGATGGTCTACCCGATTGTGGCCGTGGGGTTGCTGATCGTCTTCGGTTTGCCCAGAATCACGACGGCGGTGCCCGCGCCATTGGTGGCGGTCGTCGCCCTCACCATCGTCTCGGCGCTGGCCGGCATCCGCGTCCCCACTGTGCATGACAAGGGCGAACTCCCCAACAGTCTTCCCGGCTTCTTCCTGCCCAACGTGCCTTTGACCTGGGAAACCTTCCAGACGATTGCCCCGTTCGCGTTGTCCATGGCCCTCGTGGGCCTCCTGGAGTCCCTCCTGACGGCCAAGCTCGTGGATGACATCACGGATACCCGCTCCAACAAGACCCGGGTCTCATGGGGCCAGGGGATTGCCAACATCGTCACCGGTTTCCTGGGTGGCTTGGGCGGCTGCGCCGTGATTGGCCAGACCATGATCAACGTGAAGGGTTCGGGTGCCCGCAGCCGGCTGTCGACGTTCCTGGCCGGAGCGTTCCTGCTGGTGCTGGTGGTAGTCCTCGGGGACGTAGTGGGCATGATTCCCATGGCCGCTTTGGTGGCCGTGATGATCTTCGTCTCCCTCATCACCTTTGACTGGCATTCGCTCCGGCCGGCAACGCTCAAGCGACTACCGAAGTCCGAGACCGGCGTCATGCTCGTGACCGTGGCAGTGGTGGTGGCGACGCACAACCTGGCCATCGGAGTTGGAGCCGGCGTGCTCACGGCCATGGTGCTGTTTGCCCGCCGAGTGGCCCACTTCGCCACGGTCGAGCGGAGCGAACTCGAGCTCAACGGCCGGACCGTGGCGAGCTACACGGTGGATGGCGAGTTGTTCTTCGCTTCCTCCAACGACCTCTACACGCAGTTCGACTATGCGAAGGATTCCTCGGAGGGAATCGACCTCGTGGTCATCGACCTGCACGCTTCGCACATTTGGGATGCTTCCACCGTTGCCGTACTGGATTCCGTTACCGAGAAATACCGCAGGCACGGCCGGGAGGTGGAGCTGATTGGCCTCAACGCGGCGAGCGTCCGGATGCGCGAACGGCTGGCAGGCAAGCTCAACGCAAACTAACGTCGCTGGCCCACCCAACTGACTCGGCCCCCAAGTAGTCCCCACCGCCACCCTAGCCTCGCAAGCTCGGCCAGGGAACCCTGGCGGCGTGGGCCCACGCATTTGTTGTCGTTATGAGCCGTCAAAACGACACTTAATGCGACTCAGTTGGGCCGCGAAACGACGGTCATCTGACATATTCGCTCGATTCGGGTCACGGATTGGGCGCATGTCCGATCACGATGCCACGATAGTCAGATGCTTGAGGCAACAACCAACCCCGTCGAAACCCCTGTCCTGAATCCGGCGCTGGCCGCGGAAGCCAAAATCGCCAGGATCGCGGTCACGGTCTTTCCCCTCCTCGTAGTACTTGCCGGGGTGGCCGGTTTCCTGCTTCCTGATGCCTTCAAGCCGCTGGCGCCAAGCGTGCCATTCCTGCTGGGCATCATCATGTTCTGTATGGGCCTCACCCTGACGCCTCCGGATTTCGCCTCGGTGGCCAAGCGCCCTTGGGCCGTAGTTTTGGGCATCGTGGCCCACTACGTCATCATGCCGGGTGCCGGTTGGCTGATCGCCGTCGCGCTCAACCTGGAACCCCAGCTGGCCGTAGGCCTGATCCTGGTGGGCTGTGCTCCGTCAGGCACGGCCTCCAACGTGATGGCTTTCCTGGCCAAGGGCGACGTTGCCCTGTCCGTGGCCGTCGCCTCGGTTTCCACCCTCATTGCCCCGATCGTGACCCCGCTGTTGGTGTTCTTCCTCGCGGGATCATTCCTGAACATCGATGCCGGCTCCATGGTCCTGGACATCGTCAAGACAGTCCTCCTCCCGGTCATCGGGGGCCTGGCGGCTCGCCTCTTCCTCAAGAAGCTCGTCAGCAAAGTACTGCCGGCACTCCCCTGGGCATCCGCCGTCGTGATCTCAGTGATCGTCGCCGTGGTGGTGGCGGGCAGCGCCAGCAAGATCGTTGCCGCGGGCGGCATCGTATTCCTCGCGGTGGTCCTCCACAATGGCTTCGGCCTTGGCCTCGGGTATCTGGCGGGCAAGCTGGGCCGCCTCGATGACAAGGCACGCCGGGCCCTTGCCTTCGAGGTAGGCATGCAGAATTCCGGTCTTGCCGCCACTCTGGCGACCGCGCACTTCACGCCGCTGGCAGCGTTGCCGTCGGCCGTGTTCTCGCTGTGGCACAACGTTTCCGGCGCCATTGTCGCGGCCTGGCTGGCCCGGAAGCCGCTCACGGAGAACTGACTGCTACGAAGTCTTGAACTCCCAAGGCGCGGCCGTGATGGTTCCCGCGCCAATGGTGCGGCCGGCGAGCCGATCCAGAAGCAGGGTGATGGCGCCTTCGAGGGCTTCCGGTTCCGGAGTCCCACCCGCGGATCCAGGTGCCAGGACATCGAATCCGGCAGGCTGCATGGTGTCCGAAATGATGACTTGTGCTACTCCACGCCGGGCCAGCTCGCCCACCGTGAGGTCAAGGAGGGTCCCGGGCGGAAGAGCCCCGATGATGGCGCCGTCGGCACCGCCGGAGAGCATGAACCGCCGCCACCCTTCGCCGATGAGGATCACGGGCAGGTAGCCGTGCTGGGGCAAAATGCGTGCAGCGGCCGTTGCCAAGGCCCGGTCCCACGGCCATTCCAGATCGCCGATGGCAATCGCCACGAGGTCGGTCTTGCCGCGGCGCATTCCGCGGGCCGCCTGGTTCGGTACGTAACCCAGTTCCTTGGCCGCGGCCTGGACACGCTCTTGTGTTGCTTCGCTGATCCGGGTGGTCCCACCAAGACGTCCGGACAAGACGTAGGACACCGTGGTGAGGGAGACGCCGGCGCTCTTGGCGACGTCCCGGATGGTCGGCTTCGCTCCAAGTCCCATCGCCTAGCGCTTTCCTTTCTTGCGGGAGCCCTTGCCCCGGCCCTTGTCGGGGTTCGGCGCATAGCGCTGGGCCACCGCCGGCTTTTTTGCGCCGGTGCCGCGCCGGTCCGGCTTGGGTGCCTTCTTGGGCTTCTCCTGCTGCGCCGAAGGCTGCCGCGAGCTCTGGGCGGTCCGGCCCCGGACAATGCCGATGAATTCCTCGATGACCTCGCTCGTGGAGTCGCTCGGCCAGGCAAGGGCGATCTGCGTCCCTTCGGCCCCGGTGAGGCGCCGCGCCACCGTGTCCTTGACGTTGAAATGCCGGGCCACGGACATCGGCAGGATCACGAGGCCGGCACCCGAAGCCACCACTTGCATGGCCATCTCCGGCCCGCCCATCGCGGCGACATCCAGGAAGTTCTCCTCCGCGAGATCCTCCAGCGCCACCTCTTCGAACACTGAGATTTCGTGACCCTTCGGGGCCACCACCACTGGCTGCTCTTCGTAGAGCGGAATGACGTGGAGTCCATCCCGATCTACGGGCAAGCGCACAAAGCTGAGATCCGCGGAACCATCGCGCAGAACCTCCAGCTGCGCGCCGTCGTCGGACATGAAAGAGTGCAGCGGAACATCGGGCATGCGCTCTTCCCAGCGCCGGATCCATTTCCCGGGCGTCACCCCGGCGACGTAAGCGAAAGTCAGCCCCTCGGGAGCGCTTGTTTCAGCTTCGGAGGCGTCGGGGACACCGACGGCGGGCAGGGATTCTTGATCGGATGGCACCCGTTCACAGTACCGCGCGGGCGGTAGCCAACGCAGCGCCGGTCCGGGCTACGCCGCGTAGACCTGGACCGCCGTGGCCTTGACCACGAAGTAGACGCGCGAGCCGGGTTCGAGTCCCAGCTCGGCGGAGGCTGAGGGCGTGATGTCCGCTGCCAAATCGCCGGCCCGGACCCTGATGTGGTCCCCGTGCGGTTCAAGATCCGTGATTGCAACGGGGAACGAGTTGCGCGGGCTACCGTGGGCGGCGTCCAGGAAGATGGAAACGGCCGACGGCGGGAAGGCCGCGACGCCGGGCTGGCCCGGTTCCGCTTCGTCATCGAGATGTCCCGCGACGTGCAGTCCGGGAAGCTCGTCAGTGGCGAACGTCCTGAGTCCGTCCTCCGTGACGGTGCCCGCCATGAGGTTCACCCCGGCCAGGCCGGCTGCGAACTGGCTACGCGGACGCCGGAACACCTCACGGGTGGCGCCTTCTTCCACAATCCTGCCCTTTTCCATGACGATCACGCGGTCCGCGAGCATGAGGGCATCCAGGACGTCGTGGGTGATGATCAGGGCGCGACGTCCGGACAGGACGCGTTTGAGGAGCCGACGCAAGTGCGGAGCGGCGTGGATGTCCAGCGCGGACATCGGCTCGTCGAGGAGCAACAACTCGGGACCGGCCGCCAGCGCGCGGGCCACAGCAACACGCTGGGCTTGTCCCCCGGACAACTGCCCGGGCTTCCGCCCGGCAAACTCCGTGACGTCGACTTCGGCAAGCCAGTGCCGCGCAGTCTCGCGTGATTCCGCCCGGGAGGCGCCTGCGCTGCGCGGGCCGAAAGCCACGTTGTCGAGGACACTCAGGTGCGGGAAAAGCAACGGTTCCTGGGCCAACAGCGCCGTACCGCGAAGGTGCGGAGGGGTCCACACCCGGCTGCCGCCGTCGAGATTGAACAGAACCTGGTCCCCCAATCGGGCGGAGCCGGCGTCCGGCCGCAAGAGCCCCGCCGCAACGGAAAGGAGCGTCGACTTTCCGGCACCGTTGGGTCCGAGGATCGCCACGGTTTCCGCCTGGCCGAGGCTCAAGGAAACGTCCAGGTTGCGGGCGCGGACGGTGGCGTCGATGTGGAAACTCATGCGGCTGCTTCCGCGGGAATGTCCGCGCGGTGCGGACGCCGGTAAGACAGCCCGACGACGGTCACTGCCACGGCGACGAGCACGAGCGAAAGGGCGACGGCGGCGTCCGCGTCGGTCTCGCGCTGCAGGTAGATTTCCAGGGGCAATGTCCGAGTGACACCTTGCAAGCTCCCCGCGAAAGTCAACGTAGCCCCGAACTCTCCCAGGCTGCGGGCAAAAGACAACACCGCCCCCGACGCGAGACCGGGAAGGACCATGGGTACCGTCACGCGGCGCAGGATGGTGGTGGGGCGGGCGCCGAGCGTCGCGGCAACGGCTTCGTAGCGGCTGCCGGCCGTCCGCAAGGCACCCTCGAGGCTCACCACGAGGAACGGCAAGGCGACGAACGTCTGGGCCAGGACCACCGCCGTCGTCGAAAACGCGATCTGGATGCCAGCGAGCTCAAGGCTTTTGCCCAGCAGACCCTGCCGCCCGAACGTGTAGAGCAGCGCGATGCCGCCCACCACCGGCGGCAACACCAAGGGCAGGAGGACGAAGGCGCGGAGTAGCCGCTGCCCGCGGAAGGGCCGGCGGGCAAGGACAAGCGCCAAGGGGATGCCCAGGACAACGCAGAGCGCGGTGCTCGCGGCAGAGGTACGAAGGCTGAGTCCCAACGCTGTAATCGAGGACTCGGAGGTCACCAGCGGGATGAATTGCGCCCAATTGACCTTTGCGACCATGGCAGCCAGCGGTAGCAGGACGAACAAACCGCCCAGTACCGCAACGCCATAGACCCACCGGGGAATCCCGCTGAAGTTCATCAACGCCCGCGGTACGCGGAGGCTTGCGTCACCGGGACCTTCCGGGCGGCCCCGGCGACTCTTATGTACGGCATGGATTCATCCTAGAACAGGGGCTGTGCCACTTCGCTGCGGTGGCGGATACCCTTGAACCATGACCTCTGCAAACTCCCAGTCCATGAAGCCGGCCACCGTTGCCAAGAAACTTGGCATCTACCTGCCTGCAACACCCCCGGAGTTCCAGGATTCGGAAATCACCCGCGCCGATTTCGCCGAGCTCCAGGCCAACGCGCCGGAGTGGCTCGCCGAGCTCCGCCGGACGGGTCCGCACCCGCGTCCCGTGGTGGCGCAGAAGCTGAATATCTCCATCAGCGGCCTAGCCCGCGGCGGAATCACCGAACCTCTGACGACGGCGGAAATCACCGAACTGCTGGAAGCTCCTCCGCAGTGGCTCGTCGTCGAGCGCGCCACGCACGCAGCCGTACGCTCCGAGGCAAAGCGCATCAAGGAAGAAGCTGTCAAAAAGGAAGCTACGAAGGAAGCCAAAACCAACGCCACTGCCAAGCGGGACGCGCCCAAGGCATCCAAGCGGGACCACGCTTAAGCTCCAACCGGACTTCCGCAGGAAGGCAGGTCACCCCCACCGGGGTGTCCTGCCTCGCTGCTTTTACGCCCAAATCGGGCCCTCGCCTCCGGGCCTTCCTCGGCGCATACTGATTTCAAAGGGGTGCGCATTCGCGTGGAGGTGGTCCGATTGCCCGCCACAACTGGAATCCAGCTGACGGTCTGGGAGATCGGACTGTGGGCGATTCTACTCATGTGCGCTGTGGCCTTTACGGTCAATGCCGTTCGGAAAGCAGTGATCCATGGAGCCTCCGACGGCGGCCACGTCGCCTTGCAGGGGCATCGCGACCGGGACCTCGTCAAAGAGCCGGACGCGACCTTCTGGAACATCTTCGCCGGACTCGTGGTGATTGTCCCCGCAGTCGTCATCCCCGCGTTGGCCTCACCCGCCGTCGGGCTCTTGATGCTCTTCCTCGGCATGGGTGCCGCTGCTGCTGCCTTTGCTGCCGGCCGGAAACTGGAGCAGAAGCGTCAAAATCGGAGCGGTTTCACTGAAGCGGCAGCCCGTCACGACGCCCTCCTGGCCCGCTGGCAACGGTATGAACTGGATCCCGCCAAGGGCATCGACTTCCCCGGTATGAGCGACGTCAACGTTCCTCAAACTGCCGCCCTGGTGCGCGCGCTGCAGGAAGCCCAACGCTGCCGCCTGACAGCGGGGACGGACTATGCCCACGCCGTCGAGCAGTTGGATGTTGCGATGGCCGAAGCCGAAGCAGCGGCGGGCGTTTCTGCTCCGTAACTAGCTGATGACGCTCGCCTCCGGGAGGCGCGCAGCACGCCCGAGGGCGGATTTTGAGCTGGCCAGGTTGAAATGATGGACATTCCTCCGGACAGCGGGTAATCCCGGCGCTTCCCCACAATTCAGAGTCATTCAACTAGATAACGATCTTTGCGTTCGATATTGCTTGTGACGAATTTCCCAAGCATCTCACCCTCAAGCCGCCGACACTTGCCCGCCGGTAATTGAATCAACGGCGCGGCTTAACCGGGCCATCTCTGTGTGAAAACCGGCCTGGGGCACCTGGTTTGATGACCGATCAGACCCGAGCCACAAGAGGCATCCGGACCGATTCGCGTTGGCTCAATTACTTAACTTTCTACTCGCAAGGAAAGCAAGGAGCCAGACGAGTAGCATCCAGAAAATCATCCAAGAAGTGAAAATTCGGCGCCGCGATTGCGTGACGCTTTTCCCCTAAAACGAGTGTCCCGCACTCGTGATTCGCGGCCAATTCAACCATAGGATCAACTGCGCGAGGGGGCGTAGTCAGTGAAAGGAAATGGAGCCGCCCGGCTCACAGAAACACTATCGGTTATTCGGAAGTGAGCATTCCCATGAGAAACAAAACACTCACACATCTCGGGGCGGGAACCGCCTGTCTGGCCCTCATTCTCGGCGGGGCCGTCGCCGCACAGGCAACCCTTAGCGGCACGACCTTCGAAGGCAACGACGGCAACCTGATTCATGCAACAGGCGGTACCGACTGGGATAACGTGGCCGGCCGGAACACGGGCATTGATGTTCCCTCAGGCAGCAGCGACAACGCTTTCGGCCAAGGAACCAAAGAAGACAATTCTGCAGTGAGCGTGGTGGACGGTTCCATCCCACCCAACAAGAACGACCTCACCAGGTTCTACGAGGCATCCGAGCTGGGGTCCAACGGCCACACCTACCTGTATCTGGGATGGGAACGCCTGGTCAACATCGGCAACGCCAATCTCGACTTCGAAATCAACCACGCCGGTACCGCAGGTTTCACCTCATCAACCACAGGCCCGGTGACCCTCAACCGCACGGCAGGCGACCTGCTGGTCAACTACGACTTCGGCGGTAGCGGCACCCCGACCCTCAGCATCAATACTTGGCTCACAGCCGCGGCGGGCAACACTGTAAGCCAGTGCTTCTCGGCCAATACCTTGCCGTGCTGGGGCAACCACACGACTCTCGGATCCGCGTCGGCCGAAGGCGCCGTCAACACCGTTCCGGTTCTCGACCCGATCCAAAACGCAACCCTCGGCGTCGGCCTCTTCGGCGAGGCATCGATCGATCTGACGGCTGCCGGCGTGTTCCCTCCAGGGATTTGCCAGGCGTTCGGCAGCGCGTTCGTCAAGAGCCGCTCGTCGTCGTCCTTCACTGCTGAACTCAAGGACTTTATCGCACCCATCGCCGTCCAGATCAACAACTGCGGCAGCATCACGATAAAAAAGGTGACCCAGAACGAACCCGTCCCGGGCACGCAGTCGTTCTCCTACACCACATCGTCCAACCTGACCGCCTTCAGCCTGACCAATGGCGGGTCCAAAACCTTCAGCGCTCTCCCTGCAGGCAATTACAGCGTGACGGAAGGCAACCAGAGCGCACCTTGGAACTTCGTTTCCCTGACCTGTGACACCACCTCAGGAGTGACGATCAGTGGCCAACAGGTGTCAATCGCCCTCGCTAATTCACAAAACGTGACCTGCACCTACACGAACCACTACACCAACAGCCCAAGCATCGCCACGACGTTGTCCGGCACCACGGTACCTGTCGGTAGCTCTGTGCATGACTCCGCGGCCCTGACCGGGGCCACCTCCACAGCGGGCGGCACCGTGACGTACACCGTCTACAGCGACACCGCATGCACCGCAGGGGCCAGGGATGCCGGGACCGTGACCGTGACGAACGGCATCGTTCCCGATTCGAACGCCCTCACCTTCAACACAGCAGGGGATTTCTACTGGCAAGCGGTATACAGCGGTGACGCCAACAACAACGGCGCCACAAGCGTCTGCACCTCCGAGCACGTCGTGATCACCAAGGCGCAGCCGTCCGTATCCACCGCCCAGGACCTGATCCCGAACGACAACTTCACGCTGTCAGGCGGATCCAGCCCAACCGGGACCATCACTTTCAAGCTGTACGCCCCCACCGACACGACCTGCTCGCAGGCTCCAGCCCTGACCCAGACGGTGACTGTAACGAGCGGCAATGGCACCTACGGCACCACCAACACCACGTTCCACTCCACCGCCCCCGGGACGTGGCGCTGGATGTCAAGCTACTCGGGAGACAGCAATAACCAATCGGCATCGTCTGCATGCGGTGTTGAAAGCTTCACCATCAGCAACGGCTGACCTGGCCTGAATTTCCACTGGCAGGGAGAAGATCCCCGGCCTGAACCGCCGGGGATCTTCTATGCGTTTGCGTCAAAAAACCAGTGTCGAAGACCTACGGAATCGCCCCGATATGCACCAGGAGTTCGTGCTCGGCACCATCGAGGTAGCGGCGCAATTCGGCGGCAGCCTCTTCACGCTGTCCGCTACGGATCTGGGCAACCAAGACGGCGTTGCGTTCCACGTAGTGGCTGTGGAAGTCGGGAGTGGTGGCCATGGCGTGGAAGACCAATCGCATCTCGGCCAGCACCTTCTCCATCAATGCGTCCAGGGAGGCGCTTCCGGACAACGACACCAAGGCCTTGTGCAGCTCCTGGTTGGCATCCGCCATCCCGGCCACCGATCCCTCGGCGAGGGCAGCCCGGGCTTTGTCGACGATGGCGTCCATGGCGTCCAGGGCTCCAACCGGGACATCGCCCCACAACACCGCAGCCGGCTCGATCAGGCGGCGCACCCGGTAGATTTCGCGGACATCGTCGGCTCCGGGGGCGGCCACGAACACGCCGCGGTTGGGAATCCGCTGGACCACGGATTCACCCGCAAGCACCGTAAAGGCCTCCCGCAGGGTGTTCCGGGAAACGCCGAGCGCCTCGGACAAGGCCTGCTCGGAGAGCTTCGTGCCGGGCGGCAACAAGCCATCGGAGATGCGCTGGCGAAGCTGGGCGGCAACCCACGCTCCAGTGTGGGCGTGGGTTGCGTGGCCGGCGTCGGCGATTCCTTGAAGCGCAGCGTTCATGGGCATGCCCCAAATCTACCGAACGGCGACGGCCCGCCGGACCTCAGCCGATGCTCGCGAGCACCTCTCCGCGCCCGACGGCGGTGCCCGGCCCGTGCGGACCACGCGCCACGGTGCCGGAACGGTGGGCCGTGACAGTGGTTTCCATCTTCATCGCCTCCAGCACGGCCACGGGCTGTCCGACTTCGACGACCGCACCGTCCTCGACCAGCCACTTCACCAGCGAGCCGGACATCGGCGATGCCAGACCGGATTCGTCGGCCACCACCGGAGCCGAAACAGCAGCGACGGAACCGCCACCTCCGCTCATCAGCGCTTCGAACAAGCGAAGGGGGAGCCCAAGCTGCACCGCCTTGCCGTCCAGTTCCACCGTGAACCTGCTGCGTTCGGAGCCGGGGGCCACGCGGGCGATCTCCGGGGACGCGGCCAGCTCCTCGGCGAACTCGGTCTCGATCCACGTGGTGTACACGCCGAGCTTGTCCTCTGAGGTGAAGGCCTCGTGGCGGACCACGGCCCGGTGGAAGGGAAGCACGGTGGGCAAACCCTTGATCTGCATCTCGTCCAAGGCGGCCCGGGCGCGGCGCAGGGCCTGCTGCCGGTCCTCGCCCCGGACGATCAGCTTGGCCAGGAGGGAATCATATTCTCCGGGAACCACCGAGCCGGAGCGAACCCCGGAGTCCACGCGGATACCAGGACCGGTGGGTGCTTCGAAGACCTCCACCGTGCCGGGCCCCGGCAGGAAGCCGCGCGCGGGATCCTCGGCGTTGAGACGGAACTCGAAGGCGTGTCCTTTGGGCTCAGGGTCTTCCTTCAGGGAAAGCCTGCCGCCCGCGGCAATCCGGAATTGTTCGCGGACCAGGTCCACCCCGGACGTTTCTTCGGTGACGGGATGCTCTACCTGCAGACGTGTGTTGACCTCCAGGAAGGAGATGGTGCCATCCACGGCCACGAGGTATTCGACGGTTCCGGCACCGTAGTATCCGGCCTCGCGGCAAATGGCCTTGGCCGATTCGTGGATGAGCATGCGCTGTTCAGGGCTCAGGAAGGGTGCCGGGGCCTCCTCCACAAGCTTCTGGTTGCGACGCTGCAGCGAGCAATCGCGGGTTCCCAGGACCACCACGTTGCCGTGCATATCCGCCAGGATCTGAGCCTCGACGTGGCGTGGCTGGTCCAGGAAGCGTTCCACGAAGCATTCGTCGCGTCCGAAGGCCGCCTTGGATTCACGCACGGCCGATTCGAACGCGTCCTCGATGTCCTCCAGGCGCCGCGCAATCTTGAGCCCCCGTCCGCCGCCGCCGAAAGCAGCCTTGATCGCCACCGGCATTCCGTATTCCAAGGCAAATGCAAGTACTTCAGCGGCGTTGGCCACCGGACCGTCGCTGCCAGGAACGAGCGGAGCCCCGGCGCGGACGGCAATCTCGCGGGCGACCACCTTGTTTCCCAGCTCCCGTATGGACTGCGGTGCCGGGCCGATCCAGGTGAGGCCGGCGTCGATCACGGCTTGCGCGAAATCCGCGTTCTCCGAGAGGAAGCCGTATCCGGGGTGCACGGCGTCGGCACCGGCGCGGCGGGCGACGTCGATCAGCTTGGCGATGTCCAGGTATGTCTCCGCGCCGGTGGAACCGCCCAGTGCGTAGGCCTCGTCGGCAAACCGCACGTGGAGGGAATCGGCGTCAGGATCCGAATACACGGCGACAGACTCCAAGCCCTCGTCCGAGCAGGCGCGGGCAATCCGCACGGCGATCTCGCCGCGGTTGGCGATCAGGACCTTCTTCATGGCTGGTTTCCTTCGGTGACAGCGCCGGCAGCGGCAGATTCAAGTGGTTCAAGGGTTGCGGGGTCCACGATCGTGAACCGAACGCGGTGGCCAGGCGGCAATTGCGCCGCCGTCGGCAGGTCTTCGGGTACGACGACGGCAATCACCGGATACCCGCCGGTCACCGGGTGGTCGGCCAGGAAGAGGACCGGGTGTCCGCTGGGTGGCACCTGGAGTGCGCCGGCAACGGCCCCTTCGCTGGGGAGCTCGCCGGCTCCGCGCTCGGGGTTTCGTTCGAGCGCACGGTTGCTTCCGGGCCTGAGCCGGACACCGATCCTGTTCGACTGCACGGTGGTGATCCAGTCCTCCCCCGTGAGCGCCTCCAGCGCACGGGAACCAAACCAGTCGTCCCGAGGGCCTAAGGTGATGCGCAGTTCCGCGGACGACACTCCTAGCCGCAGTGTGGATTCCTCGGGCGCCCCGACCATCTGGAAAAGCGGCGCTCTTCCCACGGGGAGGCGCGTCCCGGCCGACAGTGGTGCGGGACCGATTCCGGACATCGAGTCGCTTGAGCGGCTTCCGAGCACCGGATCAGCATCAATCCCGCCGCGGACAGCAAGGTAACTGCGGGCCCCGAGCGTCGGCTCTCCCAGGCTGAGGGTTTCGCCGTCGAGGAGAGCGAAAGGCGCGCACATCGCGGCGCGGCGGGCCGGAGCCCCCGACGCATCGCGGGTTTCCAAGGGCACCACCGCTCCGGTAACTGCGACTACCTGGTCACCGACGGCCCGGACCGAGAGTCCGCCCAGCACCGTTTCCACAACCGCCGCACCGGGTTCGTTGCCCACCAAGCGGTTGGCTTGGCGCGTCGATTGTTGATCCACGGCGCCCGCGGCTGAAACTCCCAGATCTCCCAGTCCGGGGCGGCCGAGGTCCTGGACCAGCGATTGCAGTCCGGGTGAGTCCACCACCAGCGCGGGTCCGGTCACTTCGCGGACCGCGTGCCCAGTGGGAGTCAGCGCAACGGCCTCGCGGACGGCAACATACCGGACTGCGTCTCCGGGTCGAACAAGCGCCGGTGACTCGCGCCCGAGATCCCAGAGGACCGCCGTCGTACGCCCGATCAGCTGCCACCCGCCCGGGGATTGCCGCGGGTAAACGGCAGAAAACGTTCCACCGAGCGCGACGGAACCGGCCGGAACGGCGGTGCGTGGCGAGCTCCGGCGCGGAACGTCGAGGGTGTGGTTCTCGCCGAGCAAATACGTGAAGCCCGGGGCGAAACCGCCGAAAGCCGCGGTCCAAAGCTGTCCAGTGTGCGCGGCCACGACGCCGTCCCGGCCCAGACCAGTGAGGATGCCCACCTCGGCGAGGTCCTCGCCGTCGTACACCACTTCGATGGTGACATCGCGGGAACTGTCGCGTGGCACCGCGCCAAGGTCAACATGCCCGACGGCGGTGCGTGCCGCGAGTGCCTCGGCGTGCGTGCCGAACTTAAGGAGTACGGTGGCTGCCGCGGCGACCGTATCGAGCTGGCCGGGCAGGGGCTCGGCAAGCAGCGTGGAATGAAACGCCAGCACGGAAGGGAGATCGGAAAGTTCCACCAGCAGGGCGCGAGGGCCCGCCCATCGTATTCCCGTGAGGCTCACGCGAAGCTCCGTACGGTGACGCCCGCTGCTTCGAGTCCTTCGCGGACGGCGGCTGCCATGGCCACGGCTCCGGGAGTGTCTCCGTGTACACAGATGCTTTCGGCGTGGACGTTAAGCACAGAACCGTCGCGGGCCACGATTTTGCCCTCCGTTGCCAGGCGCACCATGTTCTCGGTGATGGCGGCGTGATCGTGGAGCACGGCGCCTTCTTCGCGGCGCGATACGAGGGTGCCGTCCGCGTTGTAGGCGCGGTCGGCGAATGCCTCGGCCACTCCGCGGAGCCCCTTCGCTTCGGCTTTGGCGAGTGCGACGGAGCCCGGCAGGAGAAGCAGCGGGAGTCCGGGACTGAAGGCATGGACGGCGTCGGCCACTGCCTGGGCATGGACTTCGTGGTGGACGATCGCGTTGTAGAGGGCGCCGTGCGGCTTGACATACTTGATCTCGGAACCGGCCGCGTGGGCCAAAGCCTGGAGTGCGCCGAGTTGGTACAGAACGTCGTCGGCCAGTTCCGTGGCGGAGCAGTCCAGGAATCGTCGGCCGAAACCCGCGAGGTCCCGATAACCCACGTGGGCACCGATGGTCACCCCGGCAGCGACGGCCTCGCGGCAGGTGCTGGCGATGGTGCTGGGATCTCCGGCGTGGAATCCGCAAGCGACATTGGCACTCGACACGTAGCGGAAGACGGCAGCGTCATCGCCCATAGTCCAGTTGCCGAACGATTCTCCGACGTCGCTGTTGAGGTCAATAAAAGGCATTGTGATCCCCGTCTCAGGTTGAATACCTCACCATCATGCCTGAAACTTCAAGATTGTTCAACAATCTTGGTAATGGGACCAGTTGCCCTGATTCCAGGAGTGAGGTCTCGTCCCTTTCAACGAGCGAAAGAGCCGAGACCTCACCTTGGGATTGGATCGACTACGCCACCGGTACCGCAGCGACGCGGCTGTTGGCGGTGACGATCCTGGCGGCCGTTGCCTGGCCCATCCGGACTGCTCCGTCAACGTGCTGGTAGCCTTCCGCAGCCAGATCGGAGGAGGACCAGTAGATGGGTCCGACGTTGGCGTGCTGGTCCTTGCCGTAGCGGTGCAGACCACCCAGGTCATAGCTGGCCGCATAGGCTCCGCGGGTCCATTCCTCGGAACCCCAGTCGGATTCGTAGTAGACCTCGGGATCCAGGGCCTTCTCGCCCAGGAAGCCCGCGATGGACTCAAGGACCTTCTTCTTGCGGTCCTCGGCGCTGAGCTCGAAGACGGCGTCTGCCTTTTCGTCCGAAATGAAGCCCACCAAGGTGCCGCGCGCGTCCCCGTGATTGGTGTTGTCGTAGACCTCCTGGACCAGGGCGTCGGCGCCGAAGCCCGTGCCGGACAGTCCGTCTTCGCGCCAGAACGGCGTGCTGTAGACAGCGTGGACCTTGATGACGAGGCCCAGGGACTGGTGCTGGTGCATCTGGTGCTGGCGGCGCGGCAGCGGCGGGTTGTAGGACACGCGGGAGTACAGGTTCGGCGGGACAGCCATGATCACGAATCGCGCGTTGACGGTTGCACGCTCGGACTCAACAGTGACGCGATGGCCTTCACCGGCCGGCTCCCAATTGATGGTTCGCACCGGGCTGTTAAGTACGACGTCGTCACCCAATTCCGCGGCGATCAGCAGGGAGACCTGCTGCATGCCGCCGATAACCCGCTTGTCCAGGATGAAGTCTTCGTCCGTCAGGTTGGAGAACGAACCCGCCGAGGCCGCCATCAGCACCGCTTGCAGCGCAGAGAAGGCATGCGCTGGCTTGGTGAGCATGCCTCCGGCGATGAAGAGGCCTATGTTGTTGCAGGCTTCCTCGTCCGTGGAGTTCTGGCGCAGCCAGTGGTGGAAGGAAATGGTGTCCAGTTCACGGGCTTTGGGGTGGGCCCAAGGTTCCTCCGGGCCGATCTCGGCAGCGAGGCCGTCCAGGATGGCAATGAGCTTGTCCATCTCGGCTGCAGTGGTTTCGCTCACCGGGAAGGAAGCCCCGGTGTAGCGGGTGCGGCTGCCGTCCGGCGCGAGGTACACAGATTCGCCGTCGCGGTAGCGGGAGTACATCTTAAGGCCCAGTTCGTCCAGGAGCCCCATGAGGGCGGTCTGGTCCGGGGACACCCATTGTCCGCCGATTTCCAGCATGGCCCCGTCAATGGTGTCGGTCCACGTGCGGCCACCGACGCGGTCGCGTGCTTCGAGCACGGCAACGCTGAGTCCGGCCTTCTTCAATTCGCGGGCGGCCGTCAACCCCGATGGACCGGCACCGACAATTACGACGTCGCGATCAAGATTCAACATGATGTCCTTTCTGTGGCCGTCCCCGTTGGCTGACCAATAAATGAATGACGTTCATTTATCTCAACTGTAGCTGGCTTGGCCCTGACTGTGAAGACCCAAATGGAATAATGCATTGACACAGCCTCCAGAAAGGTCAGCGATGCCTGAACCCACGCCCGCCCCCGGCGAGACCAAAGCGCGCCGCAGGGCAGGACGGCCAATGGCGGCGGTCCTGGACCAGGACGGCATCACTGCAGCGGCCCTGGAACTGATCAGCAAGAAGGGCTACGACGGCCTCACTATGGCGGCCCTCGCGCGATCCCTGGGTGTGGCGCCGTCGGCCCTTTACAACCATGTGTCCTCCAAGGATGAAGTCCTCAAGCTCGTGGAAGAAGACCTGATGTCCAAGGTCGATTTCGGCGGTTTCAGCACGCTCCCCTGGGAGGAGGCCGTCAGGCAATGGGCATATTCCTACCGCGGTATCTTCGCAAGGCACACCCCGCTGATCTCGGTGATTGCGGTCCTTCCCGTGACGGACGCCCCGCAGACGCTCGCGATGTACGAAGCCGTCACGGAGGGATTTCTCCGTGCGGGTTTCCCGGAGAAGCAAATCATCCCGAGCATCGTGGCCCTCGAGGCCTACATTTTCGGTGCTGCTTTCGACGCGAACGCGCCGGCGGACATTTTCGATTCCGGCCGCTTGGCCGACTCCACGCCGCACTTCACTTCGGCGGTCCGCAGCCTTGGACCCGAACGGAACAACTACCCGTCCGACCTCGCGTTCAGCATGGGCCTGGATGCGCTGATCACCGGGCTCGGCGCGCTCCGGGTGAGTTAAACAAAGGAACCCCGATCAGAGACCGGGGTTCCTTGAATTGCGTGCGCGAGGGGGGATTTGAACCCCCACACCCTTTCGGATACTGGCACCTGAAGCCAGCGCGTCTGCCGTTCCGCCACTCGCGCGCAACTTCCTTCGCCCGGGCCGTACCAGGTTTCCCCGGCCTTACCCCTGCGAAAGCAGCGAGATCAAGCATAACGGACAACCCGTTGAAAACACCAATCGACCAAGGATGAGGCCGTAAAACCCCGGGACGCCACGGATTGCCGGTTGCCCACAGGATGCGGAAATCCCGCGCGGAGCGTCCCGAAATGATGCAGGCCGGCGAACTTTTCCGGCGTTCCAGCCGTTGTGGAATAAGGCCATTCACAGTCTTGCCCAGTAGTATCGGGGTTGAAGACAGGCTTCTCGCGTGCGCTCCGGCCACTGCGGGGATTCGTCTTGGCTACTGATATTGCAGGGTCAACGAAGCGGAAGGAGAAAGACCATGGGCTTGCTTGACAGGGTTGAGCGTGGCATCGAAAAGGCCGTCCGCGGCGTCTTCTCCACCGGTTCGCGGGCACGGGTGGAGCCGGTGGAGATAGCGAGCAAACTTCGCCGCGAACTGGACAACCAGTCCATCACTATTTCGGCCGGCCGTACCTTGGCTCCCAACGTCTTCGATGTCCTCTTGAGCGATCAAGACTTCGCGCGCGCCCAGGACTGGGGAACTCCCCTGGCCGAAGAATTGTGCGACGTCGTCATCCAGCACGTGCGCAGCCAGGGTTACATCCTGCAGGGTCCGGTACGGATCTCCTTCCGTCACGACGAAGCCCAGCGCGAGGGCCATTTCGAAATAACGTCCCGCACGGAGAAATCCGACGGGGCTGCCGCGCCCGCTGCTCCTCGGCCCGTTGTCCCCGCGGCGCCGAGCCGCGAGCCCACCCGGCTCCAGCCTGTCCTGGACATCGGCGGACAACGCTATTCCCTTAACGCGCCTTCCATCGTGCTGGGCAGGTCATCCGAGGCCGACATCCTGGTGGACGATACCGGCGTCTCGCGCAAGCACTTGGAAATCCAGACGGCGGACGGAGTCATCCGCGCCGTCGACCTCGGTTCCACCAACGGAAGCTACGTCAACGGCCATAAAGTGGACGGCAGTGTGGAACTTACTGACGGATCCACCATCACCATGGGACGGACCAAGATCATCTTCAGACTTCTCCCCCAGCCCTCTGGTGGGCGCCCGTGAGCGACATCAGTGAACTAACCATCACCGCACTCCGCTTCGGCTTCCTGCTGTTGCTGTGGATTTTGATCTTCAGCATCGTCTCGACCATGCGTCGTGATCTCGTGATCGGCCGCAAAGCAGCCATGGGAACTCCGACGGCGCGCGAAGTACGCAAGCACCCGGAACTCGCCCCCGCGCCACCCCAGCCCGTGAAGCAGCAGGCGCACCAGCTCGTCGTCGTCGAAGGCCCGCTCAAGGGGACCACGCTTCCTTTAGCCGCGAGCCCGATTCTGCTGGGCCGCGCACAAGAGGCCACGTTGGTCCTCGAGGATGATTATGCTTCGGGCAGGCACGCGCGCTTGTTCCCCCAGGGCAGCCGATGGTTCATCGAAGATCTTGGCTCCACCAACGGCACCTACCTCGCCGATCAGCAACTGACCCGCGCCCTGCCGGTGGAGCTTGGTGTCCCCGTGAGGATCGGCAAGACGGTCATCGAATTGAGGGCGTAGCCCATGGCTTCCCCCCAAGCTTCCGAGGGCAAGGCTCTGCCCCCGGAACTCCCCCTGATCATGCGTTACGCGGCGCGGTCCGACGTCGGGCGTGTCCGCTCGAAGAACGACGACTCTGCGTATGCCGGCCGGCATCTTGCCGTCGTCGCGGACGGAATGGGCGGGCACGCGGGCGGCGACGTCGCCTCGGCATCCACCGTGCTGGACATGATCCACCTCGATCACGATTCCTACCCGGACGGCGCGGAAACAGTCCTGGCAGACGAAATCCAGACCGCCAATTCCCTCCTCTCCGAACTCGTCCACGTAGACCCGAAGCTCGCAGGCATGGGAACCACGGTCACGGCCCTGCTGCTCGAAGGCAGGCGGCTGCACTTCGCGCACATCGGCGATTCCCGCGCCTACCGCCTGCGCAATGGCAAATTCGAGCAAATCAGCGTGGACCACACTTTCGTCCAGAGGCTGATCGACGAAGGCCGCCTGCGCCCGGAGGAAGCTGAGACCCACCCGCACAAGAACGTCCTCATGCGCGTTCTGGGCGACGTGGACGCGAGCCCCGAGCTGGACCTGGACGAACTCGACGTCGTACCGGGCGAACGCTGGCTCCTCTGCTCCGATGGCCTGAACTACGTCCAGGGCGCGGTCGTGGAGCAAGTCGTCCGCGAAACCAAGGACCTCGCCGAGTGCGCCGAACTCCTCGTTGAGCTCACGCTCGCCAACGGTGCTCCCGATAACGTCACCGTGGTGCTGTTGGAAATCGTGGAAGAGACCGGCGACAACCTCAGCACGGCCGCCGTCGACGTCGTCCGGGAAGCGCCAGTGCCGCCGAAAGCGGCCGATCCGGGAAAGTCCGCGCCGAGCAAGGACAGCGCGCACGGCAACGATGCGGCAGCCCAGGTCAAAGAGTCCGGAGCCAACATTCCCACAGCCCCGGAAAATCCCACCGCAGCCGCGGCTCCCGTAGCGGGTTCGGCAAAACCAGCCCGGACTCCTGAGCCTCCGACGGCGACAGACCCGCACCTTGGCGAGCACCTGTCGGCGGAGATCCTCCGCGAAGAGCTCGCAAGCCGTCCGCACGAACTGGTCGGTGCCGCCGCGACCGCGGCCGATACGGGTTCGATCCCGACGATAGCCGGACGCAGCGTTGCACGCCGGGCTGCCACGGTGCTGACCCACAAGGCTGAACAGGACCGCCAGGATCTACAACCGCTTGTCGCCAGGAAGCGACGCTGGTTGACGCCGGCCATTGCCGCAGTCCTGGCCATATTCGTGGTCGCCGGGCTGTGGCTCGGCTATGCGTGGACCCAGACACGCTACTACGTCGGTGAATTCGACCAGCACGTCGCAATTTTCAATGGCATTTCCCAGAGCCTTGGCCCGTTCCAGCTCTCGAAAGTTGAGGCCAGGACGAACATCCGCATGGACTCTTTGCCTCAATACACGCAACAAACCCTTCGCCAGACCGTTCCGGCACGGGATCTCGCCGATGCACAGCAGATCGTGAAGAGCCTGCAGGAGAACGGCACCACCGGGCTGCCAGCCAATTGCCCCACAGGCACAGCCAAGCCGACGGCGAGTCCCACCCCCACGGGAACCCCCGCGCCGGCAAGCCCGAGTCCTTCGAACCAGCCAACATCGTCACCCACGTCAACGGCAGCCCCTACGTGCGCGGTGTCGCGATGATTCTGGCCATCACCACACCCAAGCCGCGCCGCAACGTCGAGCTCGTCCTGCTGGTCCTTGCCCTCGCTGTGGGAATCGGCGCCAGCGCCATGGTCGGGCTCAACAGTACGGCCGCTTTCGACGGCGATTTCTGGTTCCAGTCGAGTCTCTTGATCGTGGCGGCATTCGCTTTTCACATGATCCTCAGGTTCCGTGCAAAATATGCCGATCCGATCATCCTTCCGATCGTCGTTGCCCTCAACGGCTTGGGACTGGCCCTCATCCATCGCATGGACCAGCCAGGCGAGGACACGGGTAACAACCAGTTGCGCTGGACCCTCCTGGCCATGGCAGTGTCAATCGTCGTGATTTGGTTCCTCAAGGATCACCGCCTCCTTCGCCGTTTCACTTTTATTTCGCTGGCGGCCAGTGCAGTTCTCCTTGTACTGCCGCTCGTTCCCGGCATCTCCGCCGGCGAGGTGCTCGGCGCCAGCGTCTGGATCCGGATCGGTCCCATGACTTTCCAACCAGGCGAAATCGCCAAGATCACCTTGGCTATATTCTTCGCAGGTTATCTTTCCTCCAACCGGGACCTCATCCTGCTTGCCGGCCGAAAGATCGGCCCCATGCAATTGCCACGCTTCAAGGATCTTGGACCGATGATCACGGCTTGGCTCGTAAGCATCGGCATCCTCGTGTTCCAGCGGGACCTCGGCACGTCAATCCTTTTCTTCGGCTTGTTCATCGTCATCATTTACGTGGCAACAAGTCGAATCAGCTGGGTGGTCATCGGAGTCGCACTGATCCTTGGTGGCGGATTCCTGGCGTCCAGGTTCTTCTCGCACGTCGCGTTCCGCCTGGACAGCTGGTGGAACGCCTTCACCCCGGAAGTCTTCGACCGCTCCCCGGGCGGCAGCGGACAGATCGTCCAAGGCCTCTTTGGCATGGCCGATGGCGGCCTCGGAGGCACAGGGCTCGGACAAGGCAGGCCGGATCTGGTGCCTTTCGCCAACAGCGACATGATCGTGGCCCTCATCGGTGAGGAGCTGGGACTGATCGGTCTCTTCGCCGTCGTGATGCTCTACATGCTGCTCTTCACCCGGGGGTTCCGCGCGGCTCTTGGCGCGCGGGACGCGTTCGGCAAACTCTTGGCATGTGGCCTGTCCTTTGCCATAGCGCTGCAGTGCTTCGTGGTGATCGGCGGCGTCACCCGGCTGATCCCGCTGACGGGACTAACCACTCCATTCCTTGCGGCAGGCGGTTCCTCCTTGCTTGCCAACTGGATCATCGTGGGCTTGCTGCTCATGATTTCGAACACCGCGCGCGGCCCGGTGGACACTACGCCCATTACCCATGCCCCCACAGAGGCGGTGCAGACCTCATGAACCATTCCATACGCAATTCGTGGATGGCAGCAGTTGCCATGTTCGCCCTCCTCTTTGGCGCGATCAGCTATGTCCAGGTCATCGGCGCCGGCGACCTCAACGACAATCCGTGGAACCAGCGCGCCGTCCTGGCGAACTACTGCAACGACCGCGGTGCCATCATCGTGGGCGGCAAGCCAATCGCCGAATCCGTCCCCGGAGACGAAACCTGCAAGTACCAGCGCAGTTACGCCCAACCGGAGCTCTATGCGGGGATCACTGGATACTTCTCCAGGACCTATGGGTCCACCGGACTTGAGCAGCAGCTCCGGGATGAGTTGGCAGGCAGCTCCGACCAGCTCTTCCTTGACCGTGTGAGCCAGATTTTCCTCGGGAGCCAGCCAAAGGGCGCGTCGGTGGAATTGACCCTCGATCCTGTGATCCAGAAGCTGGCATACGACCTCATTCCTGACGGTCAGCGCGGCTCAATTGTCGTCACCAACCCGAAGACGGGTGCCATCATCGCGATGGTTTCCAAGCCGTCCTATAACCCCAACCTGATCGCCACGCACGATCCCGCCAAGGAAAAGGCCGGTTACGATCAAATCAACCAGGTCCCCGGCATCAACCTCAACCAGTCCGTGAGCGGGCCCACCGGCGAGCTGTTGGCGCCCGGTTCCGTGTTCAAGCTCGTCGATACCGCGGCTGCATTGAGCTCCGGGAAGTACAACAAGGACAGTGTCTTGCCGAACCCGGACAGCCTGCCCTTGCCCGGTTCGAACGCCTCGCTGCCGAACTATGCCGGCGGCAACTGCTCAACCCGCAACACAGCCGATTTCCCTTTCGCCTTGGAACAGTCGTGCAACACGCCTTTCGCGAGCATCGCCCTGGACCTGGGTCAGAACGCCATCGCGGACCAGGCCAGCAAGTTCGGCTTCGGACAGGATTTCGGGGACCAGCTCAAGCTGCAGTCCGCGGTCAGTGTCTTCCCCAAGAATCTGGACCAGGCGGCGCTGGCCCAGTCCGCCGTCGGGCAGCGTGACGTCAGGGCCACTCCGCTGCAAATCGCCATGATGACCGCCGCTATTGCCAATAAGGGCGTCCAGATGAAGCCGAACCTCATCAAGACTGTGCGCGCACCTGACCTGCGTGTCATCAGCGAGCCCAAGGCCGAGGCGCTGCGTACTTCCACCACGCCCGATATCGCCAGCCAGATCACAGAGTGGATGACCGACGTCGTATCCAAGGGCATTGCGAGCGGTGCCGCGGTGCCGGGAGTCCAGGTGGCCGGCAAGACCGGCACGGCGCAACTCGGCGATTCAGGCTTGAACAACTCATGGTTTACCGGGTTCGCCCCGGCCAACGACCCGCAGGTAGCCGTCACCATTGTCATGGAAGGCGTTGATGTGTCTACAGGCGCAAAGCTAACCAGTCCGAACGCGAAGAAGATTTTTGAGGCGGTGTTGAACAAGTGAGGCCTACGTCAGGAATCACCCTCGGCGGCAGGTTCCAGCTGACCAGTCGCATTGCGATTGGCGGCATGGGAGAGGTCTGGAGGGCAAAGGACCAGATCCTCGGCCGGATCGTCGCCATCAAGGTGCTCAAGGAGGAATACACCGGTGACCCCGGGTTCCTCCAGCGGTTCCGCGCCGAGGCCCGCCACACTGCGCTGCTTAATCACGTGGGAATCGCCAACGTCTTCGACTACGGAGAGGAAGACGGCTCCGCCTACCTGGTCATGGAATTGGTACCAGGTCAGCCGCTGAGCAGCATGCTGGAACACGAGCAGGTCCTTTCCCCGGACCGCACCCTGTCCATCATTTCCCAGACAGCCCGGGCGCTGGCCCCCGCGCATGCCCAGGGCCTGGTGCACCGGGACATCAAGCCGGGCAACCTGCTGATCACGCCGGACTTCCGTGTCAAGATCACCGACTTCGGTATCGCCCGCCTGGCAGACCAGGTTCCGCTCACGCAGACCGGCCAAGTCATGGGTACGGCGCAGTACCTGGCTCCGGAGCAGGCCACCGGACAAACGGCCACAGGCGCCTCGGACATATATTCCCTCGGGATTATCGGCTACGAGTGCCTCACAGGGCATCGTCCCTTCTCCGGCGAATCCCAGATCGCCATTGCTCTGGCCCAGGTCAACGACGCCCCGCCGCCGCTGCCTGAAAGCCTGCCTACCCCGATACGCGCCCTGCTGATGTCCATGCTCGCCAAGGATCCGAAGAACCGTCCTGCGGATGCCATCAAACTGGCTGAAGCCGCAGAGGCGATCCGCGCCGGCGATATTGCCAAGGCACATGCCGCCGTGCCTGGGATGTTGCTGTTCGAATCCGCCACGGGCCCCATCACCGCACCCACGGACATCGCCACCGCGCCCACCGGCATTGTCACCTCGCCGTACGGGAGGGAAGCACGGTCGACGTCGACGTCGGCGCTCCCGGTGGTCGGCGCCGCCGCCGCGGGAGCCGCAGCGGTTGGGGCCGCAGCCGAAGGTGGAAATCCGCTGGCCCGTGCCAACGCCCTGGCCGCCGAACGCAGTTTGGATCAGGCCGGCGAGCACAACCAGTACATCCATGAAGAAGAGGAGTACCAGGAGGAGCCGCAGCGGAAGAAACGCAGCCCGTGGACGTGGCCGCTCATTGCACTGATCGTGCTCGTGCTGCTCGCCGTGGTGGGGGCGATCCTGACCCAGTCCGGGCTGTTCTCGCCCAGCAGGCCGGCACCGGCGAGCACCACGCCTCCAGCCCAGGTCTCGAGCGCACCGCCAACCTCGGCAACTCCGAGCCCAACGGAGACTTCGGCCAGCCCCACGCCCACCACCTCCACCCCCGATACGATCAACCTGATCCCGGAGCAGTACAAGGGACAGCCGTACGACAAGGTGCGCTCGGACCTCAATGCACTCGGCCTCGCGGTCAACGGCGTACAGGTCTTCGATCCATCCACGCCGGGCACTGTCATCGACATCAATCCTTCCGGTCCCGTGGCCAAGGGATCGACCATCACCGTCAGCTACTCCAAGGGACCGCAGATGGTCACGGTGCCGACCATCGGCAAGGGAGCCACCGAATCACAAGTGCAGGCCACCATCGAAGGTGCGGGCCTGCGCTGGGTCACCGGTGCCCCCGTTGACGGAGCAACCGGCCAGGCGCCGGGAACATTCGTCAGTTCCGATCCTGCAGCCGGGCAGAAGGTACCGGCCGGGTCCGTCGTGACCTATCACCTGTCCAAGCCGACCGCGAACCTGTCTCCTTCCCCTAAGACCACCCCGTAGGACACCATGCCAACCGGACGCTCCACCCCTGCCCACAGAGAGGACAGCACTCCAATGACATCCCAGCGCGTCCTCAACGGGCGGTACGAACTCGGTGAATTGCTCGGCCGTGGTGGCATGGCCGATGTCTACAAGGGCGTCGACACGGTGCTCGGACGAACTGTCGCGGTGAAACTGCTCCGTGCCGATCTTGCCCGCGATCCGCAGTTCCATGCCCGCTTCAAGCGTGAGGCGCAGGCGGTGGCGGCCCTGAACCACTCCTCTATCGTCGCCATCTACGACACCGGCGAGTACACCGTGCCCGGTGGCCCGGGCGAGGACGTCCGGGTCCCTTACATCGTCATGGAATACGTGTCCGGCCGGACTGTCCGCGACCTGATCCGGGCCAAGGAACTGGACATCGATCAAGCCATCGAATTCATCCTTGGCGTCCTCGCCGCTCTGGAATACAGCCATAAGGCCGGAATCGTCCATCGCGATATCAAGCCGGCCAACGTCATGGTGACTGGGGAGTCAAACGATGTGAAGGTCATGGACTTCGGAATCGCCCGGGCGATGGCCGATTCGGCGGCAACCATGACCCAGACGCAGGCCGTAGTTGGTACTGCCCAATACCTGTCGCCCGAGCAGGCCCTCGGCGAGACCGTGGATGCCCGCAGTGATCTGTACTCCGCGGCGTGCCTCCTGTTTGAAATGCTGACCTCGCGCCCTCCGTTCACGGGCGACAGCCCTGTCTCGGTGGCCTACCAGCACGTCCGTGAGATCCCGGAACCCGCCAGCACCTTCAATCCGGCCGTTTCAGAGGCACTGGACAGTGTCCTGGCCAAGGGCCTGCAGAAGAATCGCGCGGATCGTTTCCAGGATGCTGCTGCCTTCCGGCGCGCCCTGCGTGCGGCCAAGAACGGCGTTGCTGTTCCGGCAGTTGCCGCCGGAACACCCACCGACGTCCAGGAGGCTGTGCCGTCGACACAACTGATTCCGGAAGGTGGCCTGGCTCGCGGCCTGATGGGCGCAGAATTCCTGGACAGCACCCTGAGTGGAGGGCCAGGCAACGGCCAGGTCACCGGCGACCAGGACATGCTGGACCGGGAGGCAGCCGAATCGGAGTCTGACGCAGAGCACGACGGCGCCATGCCGCTTGGTTTCGCCCCAGAACGCGAGCGGACCGCCAGGCAGAAGTCCCGCCGTCGTGCGTGGACCGCAGTGGTGGTTATTTTGGTGCTGCTGGTCTTGGCCGGCGGCGGATTCTGGGTGTACACCACGGTGAACCAGAAGCCGGCCCCGCCCCCGTTGGTCGCGGTACCGGCGGTCACCAACATGAGCGAGGCTACGGCATTGCAGATGCTTTACGGTGCCAATCTCAGCCCGGAGTCTCATCATGTCCCGGATGACAAGATACCCAAGGGGATAGTGATCAGCACCGACCCCGGCGCGGGGTCCCAAGTGGCGCCGAAATCACAAGTCACGCTGAACGTTTCAGACGGGCCGGTCTCGGCGACCGTCCCGGCAGGCCTGAGCGGCCTTACCGAAGCCGCTGCCCGCGACCTCCTGCGCCAGGCTGGACTCGTAGGTGGGTCAAGTACCTTGGCCAATAGTGCCACGGTCCCCGCGGGCTCCGTCATCAGCACCAAGCCGGCTTCCGGAGCCGTGGTGGGCGTGGGCAGCACCGTTGACTTGGTGGTGTCCACGGGCAAAGTAGCCGTTCCTCAACTCATTGGATTGACCAAGGCCGATGCCGAGGCACTGCTCAAGCAGAACGGCCTGGCCATCGCGGTCACCGAACAGGAGAATTCGCAAGTAGCCCCGGGAAAGGTGACGGGCCAGGGAGATGCCTTCAATTCCCTCGTGGAGCAGGGCAAGACCATCAGCGTGATTGTCGCGAAGGCTCCCGCCCCGCCCCCGAGTCCCACTCCGACCCCCACGCCGTCTCCAAGCGACACGAAGGGCGGCGGAGGCCTGGGCGGACTAGGCGGCTAGCGCTGGATCAGGGGGCTCAGGGTGGCTGCGCGGGCGGCCGCCCCGGACATCCCGAGTGATTCAAGCCAGTTGCCGAGCATGAGGTAGCCACCTTCAGTGAGCACCGATTCCGGGTGGAACTGCACACCGCACAGCGGCGCCGAACGGTGCTGCAGGCCCATGACAACCCCGCTGGCGGTTTCGGCGGTGATTTCCAGGACGTCGGGAATGCTTTCCCGGACAGCCGCCAGGGAGTGGTAGCGGGTGGCCGTTACCGGCGAAGGCAGACCGGCGAAAACGCTTTTGCCGTCATGCTGCACAGGTGATGTCTTGCCGTGCATCAGCTCTGGCGCGTGCGTCACGGTCCCGCCGTAGGCCTCGGCCAGTGCCTGGTGCCCGAGGCAGACCCCGAACATCGGTTTGTTGTTGTCTCCGCACCACCTGATCAACTCAATGCAGACCCCGGCGTCCGCCGGGGTTCCGGGGCCGGGGGAGATCAGCACGCCGTCGCGCGCGTCCGCCAGCTCGATCGCTTCGGCGAGGGTGACGTCGTCGTTCCGGACCACTGTGGTTTCCGCACCGAGTTCCTGCAAGTAGCCGACCAGGGTGTAGACGAAGCTGTCGTAATTGTCCACGACGAGGATTTTTGTTGTGCTCATGGCTGCTGTGCTGAACCAATCGTTGAGTCGGTGAAGGAAGTGAACTGTGACATCCAGGGGAACAGGAACTGGACCATCAAGACAAGCGCGCATGCCACGAGGGCCGCTGATGTCAGGATACGCACCCAGAGGGGTCCCGGAAGGTGGCGGAAGATCCATCCGTACATGGCTTAACCCTTTCCGGCCGTTTGGGCGACTTGCTTAGCGATGTCCTGTGGTGGCCCGGCGGATGCCGGCTGCCAGCTTTCCAGAACGGAGTAAGCGATGATGCGTTCTTGCGCACCGAAGCGCGGATTGCAGCTGGTCATGGTCAAGTAGCTTTCGGTGGGCGTCGCACCGGGCTGTGTGGGAACCGGAAGAAGGACGTCCGTCCGGGAAGGCAGCACGATCTGGTTGTTGCGGAAAACGTATGTGTAGTAACCGTCTTTGGTCTGCACATATATCTTGTCGCCCGGTACCAGGAGATGGATGTTGTCCAGCACGGCACCATGTGTCTGGCGATGCCCCGCGACGGCGAAGTTACCCGGGGCTCCCGGCATGCTTGTGGTCCCGTAATGGCCAAGGCCCAGCGTGTCCAGAATGTCGGAACCGGTTCCCTCGATGATGGGCCGCGAATAATCCGTGCCGAATCGAGGAATGTACATGATGCCGATCATGCCTCCGTGCTCGGGAGCCTCGGCAACCACGGGCTTCCCGTAGTCCGGCGGTGCGGCAGGGTTGGCAGGGGCAACAGGCGCCACAGGTCCCGCAAAACTCTTCGCAAAACCCTGGACGGCCTGGCTTTGCTTGGCGTCGGCTTCGACGTTGGTCCACCACAGTTCCCAAGCCACAAAGAGCAGCAGAATGAGTCCCGCGGTGACGAGCAACTCGCCCACGATCTGGACGATCTTGCGTACGATATTCCCCGTGCTTGGCCGTCCCTTGCGCCTCGCCGAGCGCGGCTTGTGTCCCGCAGGGCCGGAACCTTCCGCGCCGGTTCCTGTGCCGTCGTCCGGCACGGCAGCGGCTTGCTGCGTCTGCTGCTGCGCCACTGGATCTCCTCTTTGCAGGCGCGGATGCCCGACGACGAGCAGCCCCCGAAATCCGGCTAGACTTGACTGCTAGAACGAACCCCGGAATTGCCGCGTGCGCGTTGACCGCTGGAATTTTCCTTCCTGCAGGATATCAAGCTGGCGCGCGGCCTTTCATTCAGCCGGCCAAGGAGGAACCGTGCCCGAGTCCAAGCCCCGCAAGAGGGCCGCCCGCCCCACCGAAGCGGCCGCCACGCAGCAGTACAAACCGAACCCCATCTGGTACAAGCCAGTCATGTTCGGTCTCATGATCATCGGCCTGCTGTGGATCATCACCTTCTACATCACCAGCGGCCAGCTTCCCGTGGCCGCATGGGCGTCCTGGAACATCGTGGCAGGTTTCGGCATCGCGATTGTCGGCTTCCTCATGACCACGCGCTGGCGTTCCTGAGCGGCGACCTCACATTTCCGCCGCCTGCAGCGTCTACTACACATGACCACCAGGCACACAACGATTGATTCCCCGCTGGGCAGGCTCACACTGACTGCCCGGGACGATCAGCTGACCGGCATTTTCTTCGAGGGTCATTGGCATATGCCGCCTTCGGAGTTCTTCGGTGAAGCCGTCCCGGCCGAGGATCCCCTGTTCCAGCAAACTGCCGTTGAACTCGGCGAATACCTGGCTGGCGAGCGGACCGTGTTCGACGTGCCGTTCAAGGCTTCAGGAAATCCGTTCCAGCGGCGGGTCTGGGCAAGGCTCGAGGAAATTCCGTACGGGGATACCGTCAGCTATGGAGAACTGGCCACTGAACTGGGCGATCGCAACCTTTCCCAGGCCGTCGGCTCGGCAGTTGGCCGCAATCCATTGAGCATCATCATCCCGTGCCATCGGGTTGTGGGGCGCGACGGTAAGCTCACCGGATACGCTGGCGGCCTCGACAACAAACGGTTCCTCCTGGAACTCGAAGAACCAGCCGCGGCGAAGGAAAGCAAGCTCTTCTAATGGAGCCGAAGAAGCCGTTCGAGCTGGTCGTCCGGGAGCACGGACCCACGGTCCTGCGCGTGTGCCGCGCGGTTCTCGGCGTCCACGACGCGGAAGACGGCTGGTCCGAGACTTTCCTCTCCGCATTGAAGGCCTACCCGGAACTTCCGGCCGGTGCCAACGTCCAGGCCTGGCTCGTGACGATCGCCCACCGCAAATCCATCGACATCGTCCGCTCCAGGAACCGCCAGCCGGTTCCGGTGGACGAACTGCCCGTGCGACCATCGGGACTCGGAATCCCCGGCGACGGCCACCGGGACGTGCTCGACGCCGTCGGGCAGCTTCCGCCGAAGCAGCGCCGGGCGGTGGCGTACCACTACCTCGCCGGGCTCCCCTACAAGGATGTCGCCGGGCTCCTCGGCGGAACCCCCGACGCCGCGCGTCGAGCGGGAGCCGACGGCGTCAAGGCGTTGCGCGCCATCCTCACCGAAAACACTGACAGCTCCTTGAGCTACGTGAAAGAAGAAACCCCATGACCATCCACCACGACGAACCGGACGTCTCCGAACTCCTCGCACCCCTCGATTCCGTGGAGCCGGCTGTCATGCGGCGGCTCCATGACCGCCTCGCAGCGGCTGCAGCGGAGGAGCACGCCCTCGACATTGCCTACCGCACGGTGGATTCCCCAATCGGCAAGCTGCTCCTTGCGGCCACCGAGCGCGGCATGGTGCGCGTGGCATTCGAAGTGGAAGACCACGACGCCGTATTGCAGCTGCTCGCTGAAAAGCTCAGTCCGCGGATCCTTTTCTCAGCGAGCCGCCTCGATCCGGCCGCCCGTGAGCTGGACGAATACTTCGCCGGGACCCGGCACCAGTTTGACCTGCCCCTGGATTTCAGCCTTTCGCGCGGGTTCCGCCTCAGCGTCCTCGAACACTTGCCGCACATCGCCTACGGCCACACGGAAAGCTACGCGCAAGTGGCCTTGGCGGCCGGAAGTCCGCGAGCCGTGCGCGCCGTCGGCACTGCTTGCGCCACCAACCCGTTGCCGGTGATTGTTCCTTGCCATCGGGTGGTGAAATCCGATGGATCGTTTGGCAACTACCTCGGCGGCACGGAAGCCAAACGAACCCTGTTGGCGCTCGAGGCAGCATGAGTTCAGGGTGGACAGAACCGCTGTTTCCGCTTGAGTTGCCGGACCCGCCCGACGCCGGTCCCCGGGAGATCGCGCCCGGCGCGGTGCACGTTCCGGGCTGGTTGAGCCTTGAGCAGCAACAGTGGATCGCAGCCCGTTTCGAAGAATGGACGCGGGGTCCCGTCCCCTTGCGCGCCGCCGTCCTTCCAGGCGGGCACCCGATGTCCGTCCGGACGGTCTGCCTCGGCTGGCACTGGCAGCCCTACCGCTATACGCGCGAGGCCTTTGACGTCAACGGGCGGCGGGTCCTCGACTTTCCTGACTGGATGGTGCGTCTGGGCCGCAAGGCGCTCTTCGAGGCCCATGGCTACGCCGCCGAAGCCGCCGGCTACACGCCGGACACTGCGCTGGTGAATTTCTACGACGAGGCCGCAAAGATGGGGATGCACCAGGACAAGGATGAAAGGTCCCGGGCCCCTGTGGTGTCGCTCAGCATCGGAGACAGTTGCGTCTTCCGCTTCGGAAACACGGAGACGCGCACCAAGCCGTATACCGACGTCGAACTCTCCTCAGGAGACCTCTTCGTGTTCGGTGGAGCATCCCGTTTTGCGTACCACGGAGTCACCAAAGTTCTCCCCGGAACGGCTCCCGAAGGCTGCGGGCTGCCGCGGGGGCGAATCAACATCACCATGCGTGTCACGGGAATGTCGTAGGACGGGGGCACAATGTCAGCAACAGCTTTTGCCCGGCTCCCTGTGAAGGAACACCTATGAACCCGCCCGAGAACGGCACCATCATTGGCGACGACGGCCTTGCGCGTCCGCCGTGGGCATCCGTTGACCCACTCATGCGCGAGTACTACGACCACGAGTGGGGCATGCCCGTCCGGGACGAACGGGGCTTGTATGAGCGGATCAGCCTCGAGGGATTCCAAGCGGGCCTGTCCTGGGCCACCATCTTGCGCAAGCGCGAGGCATTCCGGTCCGCTTTCCTGGACTTCCACCCTGAAAGCGTCGCCGCTTTCACGGAGGCCGACGTCGAACGCCTGATGCAGGATTCGGGAATCGTGCGCAACCGCCTTAAGATCCGTGCGGCCATCACCAACGCCAAGGCCACCATCGCTTTGCGGAGCGAGGGCGGGTTGGTGGACTTCGTGTGGTCGTTCCAACCGGAGTCGACGCCGGAACCGCGTACGTTTGCCGACGTCGCTACACAATCGCCCGAGTCAGTTGCTCTGTCCAAGGCCCTGCGTAAGAAGGGCTTCGCTTTCGTGGGCCCCACAACCATGTATGCGCTGATGGAGGCGATCGGGATGATCGATACCCATCTTCTTGACAGCCACCGTCGGGGCAGCTCCGGAGTTTGGCTCTGATACCCACCGCTTTCCACAGAAGTTCGTAACTTTATCCACAGCTGTGGACAATTCATGTGGACATCCATGTACATGAAGCCCGGATCCCCGACATTCAGGTGATAATCATGCCCTCACGCCTTGGACCTGTGGTTTTACCCAGTGTGCACAAGGCTGTGGATAGTGTCCGCGGGTTCACTGAGAGTTCACTCCCGAAGTATTGAGAACTTCATTCTGGCCCCGCCGATCGCTGCGCCTCATCGGCCTTCGGTTCGCCATCCCGGGCCCTCCATGTGGGTTTGGCTTGGATATGTGAAAGAATCTGCATATGAATGCAGATAAGAGTACTTGCTCGCTGGGCGTCGACAGCCAATACGTTGAATTGGCTGTAGAAGTGTTCGCGATGCTGGCTGACGCCACGAGGGTCCGGATCGTCCTCGCGCTCCGGAACGGCGAAATGGCCGTCGGAGCGCTGGCGGACCTCGTCGGGAAGTCCCCGGCTGCAGTGTCGCAGCACCTTGCCAAAATGCGCTTGGCGAGAATGGTTTCCACGCGACAGGACGGAACCAGGGTCATGTACCGTCTCGAGAACGAGCATGCCCGCCAGTTGGTCGCGGATGCAATATTCCAAGCAGAACACGCCTTGGGCGGTACTCCTGCACACCACCGCGCAGAACAGGAATCAGCATGAGCGGTCACCAGCAAGTTGGTCATCACGAGCACCACGTGCACGACCATGACCATGACCATGACCATGACCATGACCATGACGGACACTCCCACGAGCATCACAAGGGTCTCAAGGGGTGGTTGTATGAGCTTTTTGTCCCGCACACCCATGATGCCGCCGATTCAATCGACGATGCCCTTGAGTCCAGTACACACGGCGTCCGGGCACTGAAGATCAGTCTTTTCATACTCCTTGGCACCACCGTCCTGCAGTTCCTGGTAGTCCTGATCAGCGGCTCCGTCGCGTTGCTGGCTGACACCATCCACAACTTTTCGGACGCACTCACCGCAGTGCCACTGTGGATTGCATTCATTCTGGGACGTCGCGCGGCAACTCGACGCTACAACTATGGATACGGGCGGGCGGAGGACCTTGCCGGACTGTTCATTGTCGGCGTGGTCGCGCTTTCGGCAGTGGTCGCCGCGTGGCAATCCATCGATCGCCTGTTCCATCCGCAACCCCTGCACAATCTGTGGTGGGTACTTGCGGCAGGACTCATTGGCTTTGCTGGCAATGAAATTGTGGCCGTTTATCGGATCAGGGTCGGCCGGCAGATCGGCTCCGCTGCATTGGTCGCTGACGGCGTGCATGCACGCATTGACGGATTCACCTCCCTCGCCGTGGTGCTTGGAGCCGGCGGCGTGATGCTCGGCTTCCCTTTGGCGGACCCGATTGTCGGCCTGATGATTTCAGCGGCAATCATCGTCCTGCTCTGGGGCACGGTACGCAGCATCGGACGACGACTGATGGACGGTATAGAACCCGAACTGCTCGACAGCGCCCAGGCGGCGTTGAAAACGACGCCCGGCGTTCTCTCCGTGCCGAAGCTGCAACTGCGTTGGGTCGGCCATCGCCTCCAGGGCGCGGCAACGATCGTCGTCGCCAACGCGCCGCTGTCAGCGGTGGAAGAAACTGTAGGCCAGGCCAGGCATCGGCTTGGGCGCGCGCTGCCTAAGCTCGACGACATGGTGATACAGACCGTTACGCAAGCTGGCCGCTGATCGACCGGATCCTGTTCCCAACCGCCGCCCAGCCGCTGCGGCTATGATGGCCCACTGAACCTTATGTTGAGCCACTGACCCGATCTTGAGGCATCGAACCGGACCCGCCGGCCGCCCCAGATCCACGAAAGAAGATGCCCATGAGCCAGCAAGCGATTCTGGCGAAGCCTCGCCGAAACGTGGAGATGGTGCTGTTGGTGCTGGCACTTGGGGTCGGCATTGGTGCCCTTGCAATGACCAGCGTCGACAAGAAAGAAGCCCTCGACGTTGGATTCTGGCTTCAGGCCGGTACCTTGACGGCGCTGGCCGCGATCTTCCACGTCGTCCTGCGGTTCAAGGCAAGGTATGCGGATCCGGTGATCCTCCCGATTGTGGTGGCCTTGAACGGCCTCGGCATTGCCATGATCCGCCGCTTGGATGCCTCAAACGGTACGACTGCCGGGGCCAATCAGCTCACATGGACGATCGTCTCGGTCCTGGTCGCGGCCGCCGTTTTGTGGCTGCTGAAGGACCACCGGCTTTTGCGCCGGTACACCTTCATCGCACTTGCGGTCAGCGCCGCCCTCCTTATCCTTCCCCTCGTGCCGGGCATTTCGGCCGGCGACATCAACGGCGCGAATGTCTGGATACGCCTCGGTTCACTGCAGTTCCAGCCCGGCGAGATCGTGAAGATTACGCTGGCCGTCTTCTTCGCAGGCTACTTGTCCTCCAACCGGGACTTGATCCTGCTGGCCGGCAGGAAATTCGGACGCCTCCAGTTCCCCAGGATCAAGGACACCGGGCCGATGATCACCGCCTGGGCAGCAAGCGTAGGCGTACTGGTCTTCCAGCACGATCTCGGCATGTCGATACTGCTGTTCGGACTGTTCATCGTGATGATCTACGTTGCCACGAGCCGGGCCAGCTGGCTCGTCCTCGGCGTCGTGCTCATGCTTTTGGGCGGCTACGCGGCAGCAAAGATCTTCTCCCATGTCGGCTTGCGCATTGACGCCTGGATCAATGCCTTCGACCCCCAGGTCTTCACCCGCTTCCCCGGAGGCAGCGCCCAGATTGTCCAGGGGCTCTTCGGAATGGCCGACGGCGGCCTGATCGGCAAAGGTCTAGGGCTCGGAAGCCCGGACCTGGTGCCTTTCGCGAACAGCGACATGATCATCGCTTCCCTCGGTGAAGAACTCGGCCTGATCGGGCTGTTCGCGATCGTTCTCCTCTATTTGCTGCTTTTCACGAGGGGATTCCGGGCCGCACTGGGCATCCGGGATGCCTTCGGGAAGCTCCTTGCCTGTGGGCTGGCCTTCTCCATGGCCCTCCAGTGCTTCATCATTATCGGCGGCGTCACTCGCCTTATTCCCCTCACTGGGCTGACGACGCCGTTCCTCTCCGCGGGCGGGTCCTCCCTCCTTGCCAATTGGATCATCGTCGCCCTGCTGTTGCGGATCAGCGACGCCGCCCGCAGGCCCCAGACGGTCGCTTCCCAGACCGATCACGTTCCGGTCTGACGCCTGTCCGCGATTCAGGCTGCCACCACCACGTGAATCTTGTGCGGCGGTAGCCGTGATCCGGCGCCTGTAGCTCGAACCGTAGTTACACACTTAACAACAGGCAGCTACCCACAAGTTATCCACAGTTGGGGAAAAGCTGTGCCCACAGAGTGGAAAACTCCCAGAACGGCGGGCCTCAAGGTGCAGGAAAAACACAGAACTACAGCCTTGTGATTTATTAACAGTGTTGATAACTCTGTTGATATTGCGCTCTTGCGCTTGCCACGGGTGAGGTTGTCCACACGCGCCCGGAAAATGCACACCTTATCCACATACCCACAGGCACCTGGGCAAAAGTTATCCACAGGTGTGGACGTTAATCCCCAGAGGAAAGCACAGACCCCGCCATCTCGCTCCAAAGAGTCCATTCTCGATCGAACTACACCCTTGTAAGTTACGCACATTGTGGATAACCCCTGTGGAAAACATATCCAAGGGTCTTGACGGACTCAGCGCACAGTTTTACGCTGACATTATTCAATGAACTAGTTGATAAACCATCTGCTTGAGAACAGCGGAAGACTTCGAAACCCGCAACGCTTGAGCCAGAAGCCAGGCAGGGGAGACGCATGCCGGACACGATGGGTACAGCGGTGCTGGATCCGGAAGACCAGCTCAACAGGGCGTTCATGGCCCTCGCCGATCCTGTCCGGCGCAAGATCCTGGCACGGTTGGCCCTGGGCGATGCCACTGTCAATGAGATCGCCCAGCCCTTCACGGTCACCCTCCAAGCCATCTCCAAGCACCTACAAGTGCTCGAGGGCGCGGGGCTCATCACGAGGAGCAGGGAAGCGCAGCGCCGTCCCTGCCACTTGAACACCGCGGCGCTGGGTCCCTTGACCGAGTGGATCGAGAACTACCGTCTTCAGGCAGAGGAACGTTTCGCCCGACTGGACGAACTATTGGCCAGCACAACCCAAAAGGACAATCCGGAAAAGGAGAAGGACAATGAGCACCAACACAACAACCATTGATGTCGCGGCGGGCACGCCGTTCATCGACACGAGCCGCGACTTCGACGCCGCACCGGAGCGCGTGTTCCAGGCATTCACGGACCCCGAACTCGTCGTCAAATGGTTGGGTCCGCGTCGCCTGGAAATGCGCCTGGAATCCTACGACGCGCGGACGGGCGGCAGCTACCGCTATACGCATGTGGACGGCCAAGGCAACGAGTTCGGTTTCCGTGGGGTCTTCCACGAGGTCCAGGAGCCATTGCGGATCATCCAGACCTTCGAATTCGACGGCGCCCCTGGGCAAGTCACGTTGGACACCACCAGGTTTGAAGACCTCGGAGGCCGCACACGTGTGGTGCAGCGTTCCGTGTTTCCCTCGGTGGAGGCCCGGGACATGGCAGTAGCCAGCGGCATGGATGCGGGCATCAAAGAGTCGATGGACCGCTTGGAGGAGCTCCTGGGGTAAAGAGCTAAGGAGCTGTTAGCCCGCCGTGGCCCGAAGGACGGTGGCCAGGACCAGGACTCCGGCCACCAGGGCCATTCCGGCGGTCTGCAACAGCGCCTGGCGCGGTCCACGCGGAGCAAAGGCAATCACGGCGGCACACAAGCCTCCCGTAACAAGGCCGCCCAAGTGGGCCTGCCAGGCAATGCCGGGGACAACGAAGCCGATCACGCCGTTGATGGCAATAAGGATCCACAGCTGCCGGGTGTCTCCGCCGCGCCGGCTCTGAACTACCAACAGTGCGCCAAAGAGGCCGAAGATCGCGCCGGACGCACCTTCCACTCCAGTGGGAGGCAAAACAGGCGTCAGAAGCAGGAAGCCGACAGAGCCGCCAATGGCGGACAACAGGTAAACGGCCAAAAAGCGGATGCGCCCCAGGACCGGCTCCAGCACCTGGCCGAAAATCCAGAGCATATACATGTTGAGCACAATGTGCAGCACAAAGCCCTGGGAGTGAACAAAAGCGCTGGTCAGCATCCGCCAAGGTTCGAAGGCCCCGTATTGCGGAGCGGCGTAGACGGACGCGAAAGCGAGTTGATTCTCCACGACACCGCCGGGAATCAGCCATTGCAGCACGTACACCAGGGCACACAACCCGATAAGTATGTACGTCGCCAAGGGGCGGCCGGTCACGACGGCGCCGCCATAGGCGGAGCGCACCACCGGCGTCGAACGCTTCATTTCATTGACGCAGTCAATGCATTGGAACCCGACGGCGGCCGCCCGCTGGCATTCGGGGCATGCAGGGCGCCCGCAACGCTGGCACCGTACATAGGAGGGCCTGTCCGGGTGCCTGGGGCACACCGGAATGTCTGCTGACGGCTCTGCCGCCGGGATTCCGTAACTCATATGCTGTTCAGGCGACGGGGATCAGAGCTGGACGATGTCGATGCTGTTGATGACGACGTCCTCAACAGGGCGGTCGCCCATGCCCGTGCGGACAGCCTCGATCGCGTCCACAACCTTCTTGGACTCTTCGTCAGCAACCTCACCGAAGATGGAGTGCTTGCCGAAAAGCCAGTCGGTGTTGACCGTGGTGATGAAGAACTGGGAACCGTTGGTGCCCTTGCCCATCTGCACGCCGGCGTTGGCCATGGCCAGCTTGTAAGGGGCGTTGAAGTTGAGTTCCGGGTGGATCTCGTCGTCGAACTTGTAGCCCGGTCCGCCGATGCCGCGACCGAGGGGATCGCCGCCCTGGATCATGAAGTCTTTGATGATGCGGTGGAAAATCGTGCCGTTGTACAGCGGGGTACCGGTCTTGTCTTCACCGGTCTCCGGGTGCGTCCAAGACTTTTCGCCTGTGGCCAGGCCAACGAAGTTGGCGACCGTCTTGGGCGCGTGGTTGCCGAAGAGGTCAACCACGATGTCACCGAGGCTCGTGTGGAAAGTTGCTTTTGCGGTTGCGATGGTCATATCGCCATTGTTTCACGCAGGGTCAACGCCGGGGCGGCCAGGAAGGCGGTTCCGCGCTAGGTGAAATCTTCTATGAATCCGCTGGATGAATAGCCGGTGCCGAACAAGCGACGTAGGCTAACAACAAACGAGCATGTTGATCGGGAGGTAGTTGTGAAGAAATCGGACCGGATTGCCCGCGAACTTGAACACACCGTTGTGAATGGTGTCGAAAATGCCAAGGACTGGGCGACACCGCGCGTCGAAGCAGCTGTGAACTGGGCGGTTCCCCGCATCCAGCACGGAATCGACACCGCTTCGCCGAAGCTTCAGGAAGGCCTGAAGTCGGCTGCGTACAACCTCGCCGACGGCGTCGCAACCGTCACGCCGAAGCTCCAGGAAGGCTTGGCGAACCTCGCACCGAGGATCCACGACGTTGTCGAGGACGCCTCACCCAAGATCCAGGAAGCACTTAACAAAGCCACCCCGGCGCTCAGCCACGCCCGGGACAAAGTTGTTGAGGAGTACCTGCCCAAGCTCTCAGAGCAGCTCGGGCAAGCCTCCGTGGTGGTCCACCAGGCACTTGAGAACGCGCCCGCACAGGTGGACGCCGTCGCCCAGAAGCTGGTGGACTCGGGAGTGGTTCACAATCTGCAGGAACAAGCACAAGCCACAGGGGCCCAGCTGAAAGCCGCTGCCGGGGAAGCATCAAAAACAGTCTCGAAAGAACTCGCCAAGACCCGCAAGCCCAAAAAGCGTGGTTTTCTGATCTTCACGATTGTCGCAGCAGCTGCCGCGGCCGGCGTCGCCGCGTGGAAGGCCAGCCGCCCGGTGGAGGACCCGTGGAAGACTCCGGTTCCGGTTACGCCATCACCTGTCCCGGCCGCAGCGGCAGCCGAGAAAGTTGCCGACAAGGCCAACGAGGCCGCCACCAAGGTAGCTGACACGGTTGACGATGTGAAACTCAACGTAGCTGACAAAGCCGAAATCGTAGCCGAGAAGGCAAAGCACGTTGTCGAGGACGCTACGGAGACTGCAGCCAAGGTGGCAACCGACGCCAAGACCGCGGTCAAGAACATCGCCGCCAGCCTCCACAAGGACGAAGCGGCCAAGGACCAAGCAGCCACGGACGAAGCCGGCAAGCACGAGGCCTAGGCGAAGGCCATATTCGCTCCACGTTGAAGGGATTCCGGTTCGCCGGGGTCCCTTCAATTGTTTGGCCACTTGTCACCGGAGGCTTCCTCCAGGAACACCGCCCTGATGTTAGATTTATGGGGATGCCAGCCGATAGATCTTTCGTAGATGCAGCCACCAGCGCAGCCGTCGCACCCGTGAAGCCGAGCGTTTCAATCATCATCCCGGCGTACAACGAGGAAAGCGTCATACGGCAATGCCTCATCGCGGCCATTTACCAGTCAGTACCTGCGGACGAGATCATCGTGGTGGACAACAGGTCCACGGACCGCACTGCACAGATCGTCCAGCAGATGCAGCAGGAATACCCGGAGAGCCCCATCATCCTGCTGAGCCAGGACGAGGCGCAGGGACTCATCCCCACACGCAACTTTGGCCTCAATAGCGCCACGTCGGATATCCTCGGCCGGATCGATGCCGACTCCGTTGTGGAACCCGATTGGGTTGAGCAGGTGCAAAAGGCTTTCGCGGATCCCTCCGTGCAGGCGGCAACGGGTCCGGTGGTCTACTACGACATGCCCATGCGTCGATTCGGACTCAAGGCCGACGACAAAATGCGCCAGCTCATGCTTCGGCTTGCGAAGCACCAGTACCACTTCCTTTTTGGATCAAACATGGCCCTTCGCCGTTCCGCCTGGGAAACCATCCGCGAGGAAACCTGCCTGGATGAGAGGGACGAGATGCATGAGGACATCGATCTTTCCCTGCATCTTGCCGACCACGACCTGAGGGTGCAGTACTGGCCGCAGATGGTGTCGGGCATGTCTGCGCGCAGGCTCGAGGATTCACCGCGCGACTACCGCTATTACGTGACCCGCTTCGACCGCACCTATAAGGCCCACAACGTCAAGAAGATGGCCCTGAAGGCCCCCATGGTGGTGTTCTTCTCCGTCTACTTCCCGGCCAAGCTGCTCCGGGCCATCCACACGGCCAATGCGGGCCAGGGCGTCCGCCGCGGCGGCCTGTAGCCGCGCGAATACAGCTCAGTCAGTACCGAGTTCGGCGATCTTGCCTTCAACATCGTCTTTGCCGCGCCGCTGACCAGCGACGACGACGGCGAGTCCAACCAGGATCAAAGCGAGTCCTGCGTAAGTACCGGCCGGCAGGGTCTCGTGCAGGAAGACCGCAGCGAGCAGGGCTGCGCCCGGAATCTCCAGCAGGATGATCATGGACACCAGCAGCGGGCTCATGGTCGCCAGGAGATGGTTGAAGGCGGTGTGCCCCACCAGTTGTGCGCACACGGTGATGGCCACGATCCCAAGCCATCCGCCGGCGTCGAACCCTACAAGCGGCTGGCTGCCCGTGAGCGCCAGCACGGCGACGATGGCCGCGCAGATCCCGTAGCAAAGCGTCGTGTACGTTCCAATGCCCATGCTCTGGCGGGCTTTGCCTCCGGCCAAGGTATACAGGCCGGCCAGCGCGCCTCCGGCGAGGGCCAGGATGTCACCAAGGAGGGCTTTCGGGGAGGATCCCATATCGAAGCCCGTGATGGCCGCGACGCCGCCCAGCGCGATACCCAGGCCCACGAGGACCGGCCAGCGGTGCTTGGTGCCGCGGAGGAGCTGGAAAACGGCGATCCATGCAGATTGCAGGCAGACCAAGGCGGTGGCGGCTGCGACTGATGTGAGCTGGAGCGCGGTGATGAAGCAGGCGAAATGGAAGGCCAGTGCCACTGCTGCGACAGCAGACCAGGTGAACTCCTTGCGGGTGATCTTGCGGAACTGGCGCGGTTCACGGACCAGGACCGGCGAGGCCATCACGACGGCGGCGATTGCGTTGCGCCAGAAGGCGATGGCCAGTGCGGTGACGGAAGTAGCTCCAAGCGTTCCGGCGATGAGGGGTCCGGAAGATGCGACGCCGAGCACACCCAAAGCAGCAACAATAAAGTTCACATTTCAACCTTAGTGGGGCGGCTTAAAGCAAAGAGTCCCGGTCATTTCTGACCGGGACTCTTTCTTATGGTGGAGGCACGGGGACTCGAACCCCGAACCCCCTGCTTGCAAAGCAGGTGCGCTACCAATTGCGCCATGCCCCCATAAGAAGCAACCCATCCATACTACCCTAGTTCCTTCGATGGTTTTCACCATTTCCAGACTGGGCGCCTTCGCTAGTCAACCGTGTCGGTTGCCTTGCTCCAGACCGTCTTCTGGGCTTCGGTTTCCTGCACTTTTTTGTAGAGCAGGACGCCTGCGATTGCAGCTGCGACTAAGAGCAACTTCTTCACACGCACCCCGTTCCGGTTCAGTTTCCCGAGCCTTTATCAAAACCTGTGCAGGTTCCGTGGGCGTACCAGGACTTGAACCTGGGACCTCTTCGTTATCAGCGAAGCGCTCTAACCGCCTGAGCTATACGCCCCGATACCTCTTCGGGCCGAGACATGACTTTACAGCACATCCCGGCCCGATCTCAAATCGAGGTATTTTCACCACTGTTTTCCAGCAGTTTCCCTCAATTTCCGACCGTTTGGGCTAGTCGTCGGTGAGGGTCACGCCAATGCCGCCCACGAGTGTTGCGGCAATGTTATAAAGCACGGCGCTCAACATGGACAGGGCAGTCAGCAGAACAACATTCACCACGGCAATGATGGTGGCGAAGGAGGCAACCTGTCCGAGCGATGCGACCTTCTTGAGTTCGAAGCCACCGCTTTCCGAGCCTGCCAGAGTGCCCAGAAGGCTGTCCACCTGGTTGAAAATGCCGGTGAGGTCCAGGACGGTCCAAAGCACGATCGCCGCGATCACAGTCACGATGCCCAAGGCAACGGACAACAGGAACGCCATCTTCAGGACGGACCACGGATCAACCTTGCTGACGAGCAGCCGGGCGCGGCGGACTTTCGCCTTGGGTGCCGGCTTCACAAGCCCCGGAGCCCCGGGGGCTGGCCGCTGCTGGCCCTGCACGGGCCTCTGGCCGGGCGCCGCGGGGCGCTGGCCCGCCGGGCGCTGCGTCCCTGCGGGACGTTGGCCTGGGACGGCGGGGCGCTGACCGGGCACGGCCGGGCGCTGACCCGGGACCCTCTCCGCGCCAGTTCCTGTCGCACCCGAAGCGGATGCCGCAGGGCGCTGCTGGGGACGGGCCGGTGCGTCTACCCGCGGAGTAGCCGACGGCTGCCGCAATCCTCCAGGGACACCCGTACTCGGCTTGGGATATGAGTCCGAATTGCTCACTCGTTACCTCCGGTGTTGTCTTCGTTCAGCTCGACGCCGGACCCATTGCCGGATCCTGCGGCCGATCCCGATTCGGCCGTCACGGTCGCCTGATCGGCGCCGCCGTTTGCAGCCAACGTTACGTCATCGTCCGCCTCGGACGTTCCTCCGGCGGGATTTTCGACACTATTGACGCTTGAGGCGTCGTCTGGGCCCTCGCCGTGCTCGTCGGACTCCTCGAGGCCGCGTTCGCTGTTGCGGGCCACCTCGATGATGCGGTCGTTCTTGTCAGGCTTCGCGAAAATGACGCCCATGGTGTCACGGCCCTTGGCAGGAACACCGGCCACGGCGGAGCGGACAATCTTGCCACCTTCCATGACCACGAGAACTTCGTCCTCCTCATTGACGATCAACGCACCGACAAGGTCGCCTCGCTCTTCCTGAAGCTTGGCCACCTTGATGCCCAGGCCGCCACGGCCCTGGAGCCGGTACTCCTCGACGGCGGTGCGCTTGGCATATCCGCCTTCGGTCACCACGAACACGAACGAGCCGTCCTGGACGACGTCGGCCGCGAGGAGTTCGTCGTCTTCGCGGAACTTCATGCCGGTCACACCCGAGGTGGCGCGCCCCATGGGACGCAGTGCCTCGTCGGTGGCTGTGAAGCGGATCGACTGGCCCTTGCGGGAAACCAGGAGGAGATCGTCCGTCTCGGACACAAGCTGCGCCGAGACAAGCTCGTCCTCATCGCGAAGGTTGATGGCGATGACGCCGGCTGTGCGGTTGGTGTCGTAGTCTTCCAGGCGCGTCTTCTTCACAAGGCCGTTCTTGGTGGCGAGCACCAAATACGGGGCCTGCTCATAGTCGCGCAAGTCCAGGACCTGGGCGATGTGCTCGTCCGGCTGGAAGGCCAACAGGTTGGCCACGTGTTGTCCCTTGGCGTCGCGGCCGGCCTCGGCAAGCTCGTACGCCTTGGCCCGGTACACGCGGCCCAAATTGGTGAAGAACAGCAACCAGTGGTGGGTTGTTGTGACGAAGAAGTGCTCCACGACGTCGTCGCCGCGAAGCTGTGCACCCTTGACACCCTTGCCGCCTCGCTGCTGGGAACGATAGTTGTCGCTGCGGGTGCGCTTGACATATCCGCCGCGGGTGATGGTGACCACCACTTCTTCCTCGGGGATGAGGTCTTCCATGGACATGTCACCGTCGAAGCCCATGAGGATGTGGGTCCGGCGGTCATCACCATGCTTGGCCACGATCTCAGCCAGTTCCTGGCTGATGATGTCGCGCTGGCGCTGCTCGGAGGCCAGGATCGAGTTGAACTCGGTGATCATCGCTTCCAGCTCGGAGTGCCTGTCCTGGATCTTCTGCCGTTCCAACGCGGCAAGGCGGCGGAGCTGCATGTCGAGGATGGCGCGGGCCTGGAGCTCGTCGATGTCAAGGAGCCCCATCAGGCCGTCGCGGGCAGCCTCGGTGGTGTTGGAGGCCCGAATGAGCGCAATAACCTCGTCCAGCATGTCCAGGGCCTTGAGAAGTGCGCGCAGGATGTGCGCCTCTTCCTCGGCCTTGCGCAGGCGGTAGCGGGTCCGCCGGACAATGACGCTCATCTGGTGGGCCACCCAGTGCCGGATGAAGGCGTCCAGGCTCAGGGTGCGGGGTACGCCGTCGACGATCGCCAGCATGTTGGCACCGAAATTGTCCTGCAGCTGGGTGTGCTTGTAGAGGTTGTTGAGCACCACCTTGGCCACGGCGTCGCGCTTGAGCACGATCACCAGTCGCTGTCCTGTACGGCCGGACGTCTCGTCGCGGAGATCCGCAATGCCCTGGATCTTGCCGTCCTTGACCAGTTCGGCGATCTTGATCGCCAGGTTGTCCGGGTTCGCCTGGTACGGAAGTTCGGTGACCACCAGGCACGTGCGGCCCTGGAGTTCCTCGACGTTCACCACGGCACGCATGGTGATGGAGCCGCGGCCAGTCCGGTAGGCGTCCTCGATACCCTTGTGGCCGAGGATGGTGGCACCGGTCGGGAAGTCCGGACCCTTGATGCGCACGAGCAACGCTTCGAGCAGCTCTTCACGGCTCGCCGTTGGGTTGGCCAAATACCACTGCACACCGTCGGCGACTTCGCGGAGGTTGTGCGGCGGGATGTTGGTGGCCATGCCGACGGCGATGCCGGAGGAACCGTTGACCAGCAGGTTGGGGAAACGCGCCGGCAGGATGGTCGGTTCCTGGTTCTTGCCGTCGTAGTTGTCCTGGAAGTCGACGGTTTCCTCGTCGATGTCGCGGACCATTTCCATGGCCAGCTGGGCCATCTTGGTTTCGGTGTATCGCGGAGCCGCGGCGCCGTCGTTGCCCGGGGAACCGAAGTTACCCTGGCCCAGCGCAAGCGGATAGCGCATCGTCCAGTCCTGGATCAGGCGGACCAGGGCATCGTAGATGGCGGTGTCACCGTGCGGGTGGTACTGGCCCATGACCTCGCCCACCACGCGGGCACATTTGTTGAACGAGCGGTCCGGGCGGTAACCGCCGTCGAACATCGCGTAGAGCACTCGGCGGTGGACGGGCTTCAGGCCGTCGCGGACGTCCGGAAGCGCACGGCCGACGATAACGGCCATGGCATAGTCCAGGTAGGAACGCTGCATTTCCGTCTGCAGGTCCACCTGGTCCACGCGGTCGGTCAGCACATCGCCCTCAAGGACGGGTTCCGGGACGCTGGCCGACTCTGCGGGAACCTCTGGTGTTTCTTCACTCATAATTTATGATTTCCGTTTCAGGTATATGTCAGTACTGGAATATTCCTAGGGCTTTGAAGTCTCTAGATATCCAGGAACCTGACGTCCTTGGCGTTCTGCTGAATGAAGTTCCGGCGCGATTCCACGTCCTCACCCATCAGTACGGAGAAGGTCTGGTCCGCCGCCAGGGCATCATCCATGGTGACTTGCAGCAGCGTGCGGTGGTCCGGGTCCATGGTGGTATCCCAGAGCTCGGTGTAGTCCATTTCACCGAGGCCCTTGTAGCGCTGGATGCCGTTGTCCTTCGGGATGCGACGGCCGGCGGCTTGGCCGGAGACCAGCTTGGCGTCACGTTCACGGTCGCTGTACACGTAGTCGTGGGGGGCGTTCGACCACTTGATGCGGTACAGCGGCGGCTGGGCCAGGTAGACAAAGCCGTTCTCGATCAGCGGACGCATGTAGCGGAACAGCAGCGTCATCAGCAGCGTGGTGATGTGTTGGCCGTCCACGTCGGCATCGGCCATGAGGACGATCTTGTGGTACCGCAGCTTGGAGATGTCGAAGTCCTCGCCGATGCCCGTGCCGAAGGCCGTGATCATGGACTGGACTTCATTGTTGCCGAGGGCCTTGTCCAGCCGTGCGCGCTCCACGTTCAGGATCTTGCCGCGCAATGGCAGGATGGCCTGGGTCTCGGGGTTACGGCCACGCTTGGCCGAACCACCGGCGGAGTCACCCTCCACGAGGTAGACCTCGCAGCGCGCGGGATCCTTCGAGGAGCAGTCGGACAGCTTGCCCGGCATGCCGAAGGATTCCAGGGGGCTCTTGCGACGTGCGTTGTCACGTGCCTTGCGGGCGGCCATACGGGCTTGGGCCGCCTGGACAGCCTTGCGGATGACGTCGCGGGCCGGGCCCGGGTTTCGTTCCAACCAGTCGCCAAGCTGGTCGGTAACGACCCGTTGGACGAAGCCCTTGACTTCGGAGTTGCCCAGTTTGGTCTTGGTCTGGCCCTCGAACTGGGGTTCGGACAACTTCACGGAGATGACGGCCGTGAGGCCCTCCCGGATGTCGTCACCAGTGAGGTTGTCTTCCTTTTCCTTGATGATGGTCTTCTCGCGCGCGTAGCGGTTGATGAGCGACGTCATCGCGGCACGGAAACCTTCTTCGTGCGTGCCGCCCTCATGCGTGTTGATGGTGTTGGCGTAAGTGTGCACACTCTCGGAATAGGCCGTGGTCCACTGCATCGCGACCTCGACGGCGATGTGCCGCTCAGTGTCTTCGGTTTCGAAGGCGATGACGTCCTCGTGGACGACGTCCACTTTCTTGTTCGAGTTCAGGTGCTTCACGTAGTCGAGCAGACCGTCGTCGTACTGGTAAACCACCGTGCGGTGTTCTGCCGCCACTTCGCCGTCGGTCGCAACCGCGTCAAGATCCAAGTCATCGTCGGCTGCTCCCGCGACGGGACGCTCGTCCGTGAGGGTGATGCGCAGGCCCTTGTTGAGGAAGGCCATCTGCTGGAATCGCGCGCGGAGGGTTTCGAAATCGAAATCGGTGCTTTCGAAGATGGTGCCGTCCGGGTAGAACGTCTGGGACGTTCCGGTCTGGTCCGTTTCTTCGCCCTGGACGAGTCCGCCCTGTGGCTTGCCGCCGTCGGCGAAGGTCATCCGCCAAACGTGGCCCTGGCGACGCACCTCGGTGTCGACCCTGCGCGAAAGCGCGTTGACAACGGAGATACCCACTCCGTGGAGCCCACCGGAGACCGCATAGCCGCTGCCGCCGAACTTGCCGCCGGCATGGAGGATGGTCATGACAACTTCGACTGTCGGCTTCTTCTCCGTGGGGTGCATGTCCACCGGGATGCCGCGGCCGTCGTCCACGACCTTGACGCCGCCGTCGGCCTGGAGAGTCACTTCAATGTGGCTGCAGTACCCGGCAAGGGCCTCGTCCACCGAGTTGTCCACCACCTCGTACACCAAGTGGTGGAGGCCGCGCGGGCCTGTGGATCCGATGTACATACCCGGGCGCTTACGCACCGCTTCGAGACCTTCAAGAACGGTAATGTCACTCGCACCGTACTCCTTCGACCCCGAGGGGGTGTCAGGCTTATGGGCGTTCTCCTTCGCGGGATCTACTGCCAAGGTCTCTGCATTGTCGTTAGCCACAGGCGCTTTCGACTCCTCCGTGTTCGATGGTCGCCGGCCGTCACCGCACCAAGGAAGCACGTCCGTGAGGACACACCACAGGGATACGGCAGCCGCCAACAGGGACGTCACTGCTAACGCCGGCTACTTCGTGATTGGCGGATCCGCTTTTACATTGCTGTTCAGCGGAGCCAATCAACGTTCACCGGCGCCCAGTTGTCTATGCCGATTCTATCGTGACTGGGCGCAGTTCCTTGCAAAACCCGGCCCTTATGATCAGGAAAGTAGCTCTGGGAGGCCGCTGGCCCCATCTGCAAGCTGCCAAAACGGCACCCTCTAGGGAGCTGTACGGTCCGGGGAGGTTTCTCGCCCCTGTGCGCCGTTCAAGCAAATGCGCAGACACGGGCGCCCGGGAAGTTACCCGTAGGTATCCCGGGGGCCCCGCCCGTTGACGCTTCGGCCGCCCTTGCGCCAGCTCGGTGCGGTGGGCGCGAGCACTTGAATCGACGTCACTACGCCGTCTCCGAGTTCCCTTCGGAACATGTCCAGGAGGCTGGTGCTTAGGAGCCTGAGCTGTGTTGCCCAGGCGGTGGAATCGCAACGGACATGAAGTGTGGTGTCGGTAAAGCTCTCCGGGGTGCAGTGCGCGGAAATCTCCGGTCCTACCAGGGCATCCCACTCGGCCATCACGGAGCCGACGGCCACTGGTGACGTCCAGCCGCGTTCGGCCACGAGCCTCCCGACGACCTTCCCCAGGCCGAGCGGATCCCGGCCCGTGCCGTGGAATTGGCTGAATCCTCGAGTGTCGCGGACGCCCTTGCGTTTAGGAGCAGCGCCTGTCCGCGGGGCAGCTCGGCGGATTTCGCCGCGCGCGGCGGCGGCTTCGCGCATCCGATTCAAAGCTGATTGGGCAGCGTCGATCTCGTCAGGGTCCCTGCCCGGCTGGCGTCCGCCGGGGCTATCCTTCTCCATCAATGCCTCCGGGCACAACCTTCACGCGTCGTCCCGCCAGTTCTTCGGGAATGTCGGCGTCGACGGCGGCCGTCACCAAAACCTGCTCGGCGCCGGCCACTATTCCAGCCAGTTTACGCCTGCGCTGCACGTCCAGTTCGGCGAAGACATCGTCGAGGATGAGGATGGGAGCCGAACCGCCGGTACGGGTGTCATCGAGCATGACATAGTACGAGGCAAGTCGCAGGGAGAGGCACATGGACCATGTTTCGCCATGGGAGGCATAACCCTTTGCCGGAGCCTGGCCGAGAACCAGTTCAAGTTCGTCGCGGTGGGGTCCGACCAAGGAAATCCCGCGTTCCAACTCCTTGCGGCGCGAGGCTGCGAAGGCCTGGACGTAGCGCTCGGTGAGTTGGTCCACGGACAGCGAGCGGAGGTCCTCAACCCCCTCTGAACCTTCAGTGAGACCCTCGGCGGGTCCGCCGTCGTCGTCCAACACACCCTGGATGGTGGAGCGGTAGACGGCTCCCGCTTCCTTGGATCCATCCGTTAGTTGCGCGTAGGCACTCTTGAGGTGGGGACGGAGGCGTTCCACGAGTTCCAGCCGCGCATGCAGGAGTTCCGCGCCGGCCCGCGCCATATGCTGGTCCCAGACATCGAGCGTTGCTTCGTGGCCCGAGGTGAATTTCCCGGTGCGGGCCGATTTCAACAAGGCGTTGCGCTGTTTGAGCACGCGGTCGTAGTCGCTGCGGGTGGCCGCGTGCACCGGCATGAGGCTGACCAGCAGTTCATCGAGGAACCGCCGGCGGTTGGACGGATCACCCTTGACCAAGGCGAGGTCCTCAGGGGCGAAAAGCACCGTCTGGCAAATGCCCAGTATGTCGCGGGCGCGGACAGGATTTCCACGGTTGATCCGGCCACGGTTGGCACGGCCGGTATTGATTTCGAGCTCGACCACCGTCGATTGTTCACCGCGGACAAGCTTCGCCCTGATCAAAGCCCGGTCCGTACCGAAGCGCAGGAGGGGCGCATCCGTACTGACGCGGTGCGAGCTCAGGGTAGCCAGATACCCGATGGCTTCCATGAGGTTCGTCTTGCCGATGCCGTTGGACCCCACCAGGACCGTGACACCGGGGCCGAGTTTGAGGTCAACCTGCGCGTAGCTGCGGAAATCGGTCAGCGAAAGATGTTCGAGGTACACGCGTACTGCTGGTCGGCCAGGGCCTAGTTGGCCGGACGGGTGGCGTGTCCGCCGAACTGGTTGCGCAGCGCTGAGACCATCTTCATGGCTGGCGAGTTGTCCTCGCGGGAAGAGAAGCGGGCGAAGAGCGCAGCGGTGATTGCCGGCGCCGGGATCGCATTGGCAATGGCTTCTTCAACGGTCCAGCGGCCTTCGCCGGAGTCCTCGACGTAGTCCCCGATGGACGCCAGGCCCGGGTCCTCGTCCAAGGCTTTGACCATGAGGTCCAACAGCCAGGAGCGAACAACCGTGCCCTTTTGCCAAGCACGGAAGGTGCCGGGAAGGTCCTTGATGATGTCCTTTGCAGCGAGCAATTCGTAGCCTTCGGCGTAGGCCTGCATGAGACCGTATTCGATGCCGTTGTGGACCATCTTCGCGTAGTGGCCCGCTCCGACGCCGCCCACGTGGACGAAGCTGTCGGCACGATCGCCTTCAGGGCGGAGGGCGTCGAATACCGGCATGGCGAGTTCAATGTCCTCGTCCGCGCCGCCTGCCATGAGCCCGTAACCGTTCTGCAGGCCCCAGACACCTCCCGAAACACCGCAATCAGCGAAGCGGATGTCCTTGGAGTCCAGGAATGCCGCGTGTTTCTGGTCTTCGGTGAAGCGTGAGTTGCCGCCGTCGATCACCATGTCACCCGCAGAAAGCTTCTCGCCGAGCTCGCTGATCACCGCATCGGTAATGTCGCCGGAGGGAACCATGACCCAGACAAGGCGCGGCGTCGGAAGGGCAGCAATCAGTTCATCAACGGACGCGACGTCGGCAATGTCCTGATTGCGGTCGAAGCCAGTGACCTCGATTCCGCCCTTGCGCATGCGTTCGCGCATGTTGAAACCCATTTTTCCAAGGCCGATCAGTCCGATGTGCACGGTGTGAACTCTTTTCTGCGTTGGTTGTTGTGTTGTCCCGACTGACTCGCAGTTGTTGTCGTTTTGGGCGCCCAGAACGACAACAACTGCGAGTCAGTTGGGGAGGCGGACAGGCATCACGAGGTAGCGGTAGTCGCCTTTGTCATCGCCGTCGGCGTCGACCTGGGCGGTGATCATGGCCGGCTTTGGTGCCGTGGTGAACGAGAAACGCACGAACTTGGTCTCGATTACGCTCAGGCCTTCCACAAGGTAGTGCGGGTTGAAGGCAACTGTGATGTCTTCGCCGCTGAGCTGGGCTTCCAGTTCCTCGGATGCCTGGGCGTCTTCACCGGTACCGGCGTCGAGACTCAGTTGGCCCTGCGTGAACGCCAGGCGAACCGGGGTGTTTCGTTCGGCGACCAAGGACACACGGCGAACGGCCTCGACAAGTTCCTGGGTTTGGACCGTTGCGTGGATCGGGGTGGAGTCCGGGAACAACGACCGGATCTTGGGGTAGTCGCCGTCGACGAGCAAGGAAGTGGTGGTGCGCCCGCCGCTTTCGAAGCCAATCAGACGGCTGTCGTCGTCGGCGAGGGCGAGATGGATGTCGCCGCTGCCACCGAGGGTCTTTGCCACCTCGTTGAGGGTCTTGGATTTCACCAAAGCACTTGTGGAAATCCCCGGAGTGACGGGCTTCCAGGGCACTTCGCGCATGGCGAGGCGGTACCGGTCCGTGGCGAGGAGGGTGATCATGTCATCCTCGATCTCCATCCGGACACCGGTGAGAATCGGCAGGGTGTCATCCCTGCTTGCGGCGATGATGACCTGGGAAACAGCCTGAGCGAAGGCGTCGCCGGGCAACGTACCGCTGATGGCGGGAAGCGCCGGCAGCGGCGGGTATTCGGATTCCGGCATCGTGGCGAGATGGAAGCTGCTTCGACGGCACGTGAGAGTGACCTTGCTGCCATCGGTTTCGATGTCGACAGGAGCCGAGGGCAGGCTGCGGCAGATGTCTGCCAAGAGGCGCCCGGAAACCAGGATGGTTCCCTCGGTGGTGATGTCCGCTGGAATTTCAAGACGGGCCGAGGTCTCGTAGTCAAAGCTCGAGAGACTCACTGTTCCGGCTTCTGCCTTGAGCAGGAGCCCTGAGAGTACCGGAACGGGCGGCCGCGGAGACAAGGACCGGGCTGTCCATGTGACGGCTTCTGCCAGGACATCCCGCTCGACTCTGAACTTCACGGAAGGGTGCCGCCTTTCATTGCTGCTGCCAGTGTTCCACCGGAAACTCCCCCAGGAGTTCCGAAAACCAGCGCCCGGAACCCAAAAGCTGCATGGTCCGCAGCGAGCGAACTACAAAGCAGCGCCAAGGATGGACGCGATGCAGACAGCTTAGCCGGAACTTCGGGCATTAACCCATCCCCGGCTTACTGGCTTGTGGTTCGAAGCAGCCACGGGCTGCGTCGCTGGGTGGGCGGAAGGAGATTGTTATTTGAGGGAATTCATTTTTTTGGGATTAGTAGTGTTAATAACCCCTGTGGAAACTGTGGATAACCGCCTCTGGACCCGCAGTTCCGCGGTTAAGCCCTGTTCACCATATGTGGGTGACAGGGGTTTTAAACAGGGTGTGGACGTGGATAACCCCCAAGCCCGTTTTTAACGATCCACAGACGGCTTAAGGGTTTTAAGCCCATTAACCGTGTTTGTCCCCTTAAGTATCCACAGGCTTATCCACATGTGCCTGTTAATAAGGTATGTAGTGGCCGCTTAGGAATCGCGTTGTTGCTGCTTGATGCGGTTGGTCAGCTCAGTCACCTGGTTGTAGATCACACGGCGCTCGGCCATCAGTTCGCGAATCTTGCGGTCCGCGTGGATCACTGTGGTGTGGTCGCGGCCGCCAAGCTCCTGGCCGATCTTCGGCAGGGACATGTCCGTGAGCTCACGGCACAAGTACATGGCGATCTGCCGCGCGGTCACCAAGGTGCGCGTACGGGACTTGCTGCAAAGCTCTTCCATGCTGAGCTTGAAGTACTCGGCCGTCTGCTTCAGGATCTGGTCGGCCGTGATCTCTTGGGCACCGTCGTCGGTGATCAGATCCTTCAGCACCATCTCGGCGAGGGCCACATCCACGGGCTGGCGGTTGAGGCTGGCGAACGCAGTGACGCGGATCAGCGCGCCTTCGAGTTCGCGGATGTTGCTGGAGATCTTGGAAGCGATGTATTCCAAGGCGTCGTCGGGGGCGGACAATCCTTCGCTCTGGGCCTTCTTGCGGAGGATCGCAATACGGGTTTCGAGTTCGGGCGGCTGGATATCGGTGAGCAGGCCCCATTCGAAGCGGGACTTCATGCGGTCCTCGAAGCCGGCGAGCTGCTTGGGCGGGAGGTCCGAGGTGATGACCACCTGCTTGTTGTTGTTGTGCAGGGCGTTGAAGGTGTGGAAGAACTCCTCGAGCGTGCGGTCCTTGCCTGCCAGGAACTGAATGTCGTCGATCAGGAGCACGTCGACGTTGCGGTACGTGGTCTTGAAGCTGGCGCCCTCGTCGTCGCGGATGGAGTTGATGAAGTCGTTGGTGAACTCTTCGGAATTCACGTAGCGCACCCGGATGCCGCTGTAGAGCCGGCGGGCGTAGTGGCCGATCGCGTGCAGCAAGTGCGTCTTGCCGAGCCCGGAGTCACCGTAGATGAACAGAGGGTTGTAGGCCTTGGCCGGTGCTTCCGCGACCGCGACGGCGGCAGCATGGGCGAACCGGTTGGAAGAACCGATCACGAAGGTGTCAAAGACGTATTTAGGGTTGAGCCGGCCGAATTCGTGCGAAGTACTCGGCGGTGTGGGCTGCGGCTTGGATTCCACGGCAAGGTCGTTCGCGGAAGAGAGTTCGACGGCGGGGGCCGGCTCTTCGTGGATGGGCACCAGATCCGTGTCGACGTCGATCGCGCACCGGATGTCGTCGGAAAAGACGCTGCGGAGGGCATCATCGAGAGCGTCCTTGACTTGCGTCTGGAGGACCTCGCGGGTGAGTTCGTTGGGGACGGCCACCAGGAGGGTGGAGCCGATCAGGCCCTGCGCCTGCGCAAGGATGACGAAACCACGCTGCCGGGGTGTGACGCGATCGTCTTGTTCCAGCAGGCTCAGCACCCGCCGCCAGGAACTTCCGACCGTGTTGGCGTGGTTGGCTTCGTCTACCGTCATCAATTGGTTCCCTCGAGTGCTTGCTTGCCTGGATTGCGGCAGCCGAAGGTCCAAACCATGAGTGGATTCCGAACCGAATCCACAGGGTTATGCACAGTCCGTGGATAATCGGCTACTGAGACACTCTAGGGGATGAAAACTCCAGAAGATAGCTGGGAAGAAGCTTGTGGATAATTACACCGTTGTGGTTCTAAAACAGGGCCTGTGAGCCACTTCATCCACAGGCTGGTGTGGGTAGTTAGCCACAGCTGGGGATAGCGGGCACTGCAGCTCCCGGTTTGACCTGGGGGGTCTTTTTGCCCTAACGTTGTGAAGTCCTATGTGTCCGCTTTTTGACCACCCGCACTTCCGGTAAATCCGGCGTTGGGCGGCGGCGGATACTCAATAAACTTAGCGTCGGCCAGTTCTTCCCCTTTTGATCGGGTGGGCGCACCTTTGATCCACTGGAGTAACTAACGTGAGCAAGCGGACTTTTCAGCCGAATAACCGCCGTCGGGCCAAGAAGCATGGCTTCCGCCTTCGTATGCGCACCCGTGCCGGCCGTGCCATCCTGGCCGCCCGTCGTGGCAAGGGCCGCGTCGAACTGTCGGCCTAAATAACTGACTCGTCGGTCAGCCTTCCAAGCGAGTCAATAGGTGCTAGCCACCCGTAATCGTCTGCGGACTTCTACCGACTTTTCAACAACTGTACGTTCCGGCGTCCGCAATGGACGCCGGAACTTAGTGTTATATACGGCACCTATCGGTGCCGGAGAACCGAGCCGCATCGGCTTCATCGTTTCCAAAGCTGTCGGGAACGCTGTGACCAGGAACCTCGTTAAGAGGAGACTGAGAGAAGCAGGTGCTTTGTCTTTGAAAGGACATGGCACGGGTCTTGCTGTTGTGGTCCGGGCGCTGCCCGCGGCCGCAACAGCGAGCTGGGACCAGCTGCTGACGGATTACAACGCCGCCTTGGCGGCAACCACGAAACGGCTCGGCGGATCCTCTCCGCGAGTTGTTTCGCCCACCCAGGGCACCACAACGGAAGGGACACCGCGTGCATGAGCTGAGCTCCGCCGTCGTCCGCTTCTTTAGAGTCGCTCCGAGGATCCTCGGAACATTTCTGTGGGAGCTGCCACGCAACGTCCTCATCATCTTGCTGAAGACGTATCGCAGGATCATCTCTCCCTTGTACGGCCAGGTGTGCCGGTTCTTCCCATCCTGCTCGGCGTATGCCCTCGAAGCGGTGACGGTACACGGTGCCGTCAAGGGAAGTTGGCTCGCAGTGCGGCGCCTTGCGCGTTGCCACCCCTGGAACGCCGGCGGCGTGGACCACGTCCCCGCCGGACATCGTCACTGGCCCGAAGGCCAGACGCCCACAATTGTTGTACTGAACAACCCGGACCAGTTCCTGGCTGTGTGGTCTGATGAAGACGGTCGCCGCACAGCGGCCTGAGGAAATAGGGAAAACGTATGGACATCTTTGGAACAATTCTGGCCCCGTTCAAGTGGCTAGTGTCCGCGATTATGCTGGGGTTCCACGACGGGCTGAGTTTCATCGGCCTGCCGCCGGAGAACGGCTGGACCTGGACGCTGTCCATCATCGGCTTGGTGCTGGTGATCCGTGCCGCCCTGATCCCTGTCTTCGTCAAGCAAATCAAGGCCCAGCGGGGAATGCAGCTGCTTCAGCCTGATCTGAAGAAGATGCAGGCGAAGTATAAGGGCAAGACGGACCAGCTCTCCCGCCAGGCGATGGCGCAGGAACAGATGGCGCTGTACAAGAAGCACGGCACCAACCCGTTCTCGGCGTGTTTGCCCATGCTGATCCAGATGCCGTTCTTCTTCGCGCTGTTCCAGGTGCTTTCCGGTATCACCCAGGCCCGCCAGAGCGGTATCGGCATCGGCGCCTTGAGCCACGACCAGGTGGTGCAGTTCGACGAATCCAGCATCTTCGGCGCACCGCTCTCGGCTTCCTTGCTCCACGGCGGTGGTCTCCCCGGATCCGATCAGACGATCGTGTGGGTCCTGTCGATCGTGATGATCCTCGCCATGACGGCGTCGCAGTTCATCACGCAGAAGCAGATCATGGCCAAGAACATGTCTGAAGAAGCGATGGCCAGCCCGTTCATGCGCCAGCAGAAGATGATGCTCTACATCCTGCCGCTCGTCTTCGGTGTGGGTGGCATCAACTTCCCCATTGGTGTGCTCATCTACTGGACCACCACCAACTTGTGGACCATGGGCCAGCAGTTCTTTGTCATCCGCCGCATGCCGACGCCGGGATCCCCCGCAGCGAAGGCGCTTGCCGAGCGTCGCGCCGCCAAGGGTTTGCCGTCCCACCCCCTTCTGGGCGGTAAGAAGGACGCAGACGTCGCTGCTGAAGTGGCCGCCGTCGAGGTCAAGGCCCAGCAGCGCATCCAGCCACAACGTAAGAACAGGAAGAAGAAGTAATGTCTGTTGAAAGCACCGAAGAGGCAACGGCCGCTGCCGCCGAGGAACTGGCAGAAGCCACAGAAGAAACTTCCGAAGAAGGCGCTGCTGACGGTAAGGGCACTTCCGTGAGCCGCCTCGAGGAAGAGGGCGACGTCGCCGCAGACTACCTTGAGGAACTCCTCGACATTGCCGACATCGACGGCGACATCGACATCGAGATCCGCAATGGCCGCACCTACATCTCCATCGCGGCTGAAGACGACTCTGAGGGGCTTGAGAGCCTGGTAGGCCGCGACGGTGAAGTGCTCGAAGCCCTTCAGGAACTCGCTCGCCTGTCCGTGCTGTCGGCGACCGAGAACCGCTCGCGCCTGGTGCTCGACATCAACGGCTACCGCAAGGAACGTGCCGGCGATCTGCAGCAGATTGCCGAAGACGCCGTCGCAAAGGTCAAGGAAACCGGCGCCTCCGTTGCACTTGCACCTATGAGCGCCTACGAACGCAAGATTGTGCACGACGCTGTCGCGGACCTCGGTTTTGTATCCGAGTCTGAGGGCGAAGGCGCCGGCCGCCACATTGTGGTTTCGGCCGACTAACGGATCATGGTTGAAATCACGGCAGCCGAACTGCAGGCGGCAGAAAAGATTTTCGGTGACCGGCTTGGTCTCGCCCAGCGCTATGTAGAGCATTTGGCGACGTCAGGAACTGAGCGCGGGTTGATTGGCCCGCGCGAGGTTCCCCGCCTGTGGAGCCGGCACGTTCTCAACTGCGCGGTCATCGAGTCGGTGATTGCCCACGGAAGCCACGTTGCGGACGTTGGTTCCGGCGCGGGGCTTCCCGGCTTGTGCTTGGCAATTGCACGTCCCGACCTTGAACTCACACTGATCGAACCGCTGGAGCGACGCGTCATTTGGCTTCAGGAAGTAGTGGACGACCTCGGGCTGGGCAATGTCACGGTCATGCGCACCCGGGCCGAGCTCGCGGTGGGGATGGTCGACGCGGACGTTGTCACGGCCAGGGCTGTCTCCGCCCTCACCAAGCTGGCTGGCTTGACCATTCCCTTGCTCAGCGGCAAGGGTGAAGTGGTTGCGATCAAGGGCCGCAGTGCTGCCGAAGAGATTGAGCAAGCAGCAAAAGTGATCCGCAGGCTCGGCGGCGTGGAAACGTCCGTCGTGGTTTGCGGACAGGAGCTCCTGGAAGAACCCACCACAGTGGTGAGGATCGTCGTTAACAAACAGCGGAAGATCGCTTAGCTTCGGCGCTGTGTCCCGCGTGTCCGCAACTGAGCGGTTAAGCTAGAGAACGGCAGCTAGAGCCGAATGAGAGTGAGAGTGTGACAGTGGGCAGTAGCGAAACCTCCACCCAGCGGATCCCGCCATTTATTTCCTTGGGGTCGGCTCGGGCCATGGCTGCACCATCGGCGTCCTTTGAGTCTGCGCTGATGCGTACCAATTCGGTTGCGAACGTCGCTGTTTCACGTGAAACCTTGATCGTCGGACACGACAACGTCATGGACTCCATCGACGACTCCAGCCCCATTGCGCGCCAGCTCGCCAACGAGACCCGACGTCGCGAGCGGTTGGTGGGACGCGAGCTTCCCAAGCCGGAAAAGACCCGTATTTTTACCGTGTCCAATCAAAAAGGCGGCGTCGGTAAGACCACCACGACTGTCAATATTGCGGCCGCCTTGGCTTCCGCGGGACTCAATGTCCTGGTGATCGACATCGATCCCCAAGGAAACGCGTCCACCGCTCTTGGTATTGAACACCACGCCGACGTCGACAGTATCTATGATGTGCTGATCAACGACCTCCCACTGCGTGACGTTGTGGCACCTTGCCCTGATATTCCCAATCTCATCTGCGCGCCGGCCACCATTCACCTTGCGGGCGCTGAGATTGAACTGGTATCCCTCGTGGCACGCGAGCAGCGCCTGCGCCGCGCAATCGATGTGTATTCGAAGGAACGCGCGAAGAACGGTGAAGGGCGCTTGGACTTCATCTTCATCGACTGCCCGCCCAGCCTGGGCCTGCTGACCGTCAACGCATTCTGCGCGGCAAGCGAGGTACTCATCCCGATCCAATGTGAGTACTACGCACTGGAAGGCCTGAGCCAGCTCCTCAAGAACATCGAAATGATCCAGAAGCACCTCAATGCTGATCTGGTCGTTTCCACCATTCTTCTCACTATGTACGACGGCCGCACGAATCTCGCCGCACAGGTGGCTTCCGAGGTCCGTCAACATTTCCCGGACCAGGTCCTCGGTGCCGTGGTTCCCCGCTCCGTGCGCATCTCGGAAGCTCCGAGCTATCAGCAGACGGTAATGACCTACGATCCCTCATCCAGCGGCGCGTTGTCCTACATGGAAGCCGCCGCGGAAATCGCCGAGCGCTAGACTTCCTTAATCACTGCAATATCCTTGGCGGGCTCTATTCTTGCCATTCCACCGGAGGGACATACTAATGAGCGAAAAGCGACGAGGCCTGGGTAGGGGTCTTGGGGCTCTCATTCCCAGCTCCGCTTCGGCCGGTGCATCGGGCAATGGCGTTCCGACATCCCGCCCGGTTGACCTTTTCTTCCCGGAGGCGCGTAAGGCCCCGGAGACGGTGGACAAGGCTGAGGTTCCTGAAACCGAAGTAGCGAAGAGCTCCCCCTCGCGGGGATCTTCGTCCAAGAGCACGACGGCGGCAAAGACTCCTGCGGCGAAGTCGCCCGCCGCTAATGTTAGCTCTCGTGAAGAACAGTCCGCGCCTGAGCCCGCTGACGTTGTTTCTGAGTCGCTTCCCGCCGATGCGCCCGAGGTTCAACTAGTCGAAGTTCCCGGGGCGCGCTTTGCCGAAATCCCCGTCGGGGACATTCATCCCAACCGCAAGCAACCCCGTAGCGTCTTCGATGAGGACGACATGGCGGAGCTGGTTCATTCCGTCAAGGAAATAGGCGTCCTCCAGCCAATTGTTGTACGTACTTCAACCGAAAAGGGTGGAGAACCGTACGAACTGGTGATGGGTGAACGGCGCTGGAGGGCTGTACAGGCCGCCGGGCTCGAAACTATCCCGGCGATTGTCCGCGATACAAATGATGACGACCTCCTCCGCGATGCTTTGCTGGAGAATCTCCACCGCAGCCAACTGAACCCCCTGGAAGAAGCGGCTGCCTACCAGCAACTCCTGGAGGACTTCGGTACCACCCATGAACAGTTGGCAGATCGGATCGGACGCTCGCGGCCGCAGGTGTCTAACACCCTTCGCCTGCTGAAACTTCCTCCGCTAGTGCAGCGACGAGTTGCGGCCAGCGTGCTGTCGGCCGGCCACGCTCGTGCATTGCTGGCTCTCCCGGACGCGGCCGCGATGGAGCGTCTCGCCCAGAAGATTGTTTCCGAAGGAATGTCCGTACGGGCCACTGAGGAAGCGGTGACGTTGTACCAGGATCCTACGGTGCCGCCGAAGAACAGCATTCCGCGCCCCAATGCCCGCCACGAGCGCCTCGACTACCTTGCGTCTTCTCTTTCCGATCGACTGGACACCAACGTGAAGATCACCTTGGGTGCGCGAAAGGGTCGAGTCAGCATTGAGTTTGCCAGCGTTGAAGATTTGAACCGCATCATGGATGTTCTGTCCCCCGGGGATGAAGGCTAGGCGTTCAATTCCTACGAAATTGGGGTTTGCTTCTATTGAGGCAGGCTCCATTTTCATTTAATGGTTGCTCTTGGCTCGTAGGAACGCAGTTGTCCCTTTAGCCATCTTGATCGCTCAAGGAGTCTGCCGGGTGGGGGCTCCCAGGGTTGGCATGGGCTGTGGCAATCTGCGATCGCGTGCTTATGCCGTTCGTGCGGCCCGGTTGGGGCCACTCTCCAGTGGATGGATGGCGGCAGACCTGGGGTGATCGACGCATCGCTGAGCCGTTGGTGTGTCTCACGTGAAACGGTCGGCCGCATTTCGAGTTGGCCGAGAAGTGCCGGCGTGGCAGATTTCTTCGATCCCCTGGGCGTCGGATTCTGGCGGCCGGCTTCCTCTGCGAGCACAGGCCTTCGCGTTTCACGTGAAACAACAGGGCTCGCTCCTTTCAATGGATCTTCGCCGGGGCCTCCTACGCACTTCGGGGTCTCGCTCGATTCTTCCTGGTCGATGCAGTAATCAGGCGCCCTTGCTCGCTCCGGTGCTGAGGCATCCGGAGTAGCTCCACTCCCCACTTCCGCGTCGGGCCGCGGAAGGATGATTTTCAGGGCAAGATCTGGAGAAGGCCAAACTCGCCAATCCCGCCCGCACGCCTCCCGACCTTGCTCATCTACTGCGGCCAATGTTGGCGCGAGGATCCGAGCATGTTGCGCATATGAAGTCAGTGCCTTCTGGGTGCAATGAGGTGCCGGATGTTTCACGTGAAACAGTTGTCCGGCTGACCAGCGACCGACGAGCGCAGCTCGGATAGTGCGTGGTTACATGGGCTAGTCCGAACGTCGGTCCGGGCCGGACTCTCTTGGTGGTGTGTTTCACGTGAAACAGACCGCCTCAGCCTGGTCCGGGATCGATTCACTGACGCATGGCCAGTTAATTGGTAGTTGACTCGCAGTACGATGTGAATGGTCGACGACTCTGGTCAACGAGAGGGCCCGGAGGCTGGATGCCTCTCGGCTTCCCGTGTCCACTCACTGTCTAGAAGGGGATCCCGGGCTTTCGGCCGCAAGCGTAAGGATGCCCAAAGGAACGCGGCGACTTCGGTTGGAGACAGTGGAGGAAGCTTCCTGTTTCGGTCTCGGAAGTAGATCGATCCGCGCGGCAGGAGGCACGCCTCGTGGGGACGTCTGACACTGACTCTCGAACTTGCGGGAGTCTCCTGAGGCGAATTGGCTTCAGCGTGAGGTGATGTCCAACCAGTTCCTTGCTCGCGTCGGGCGATAGCCGGTGCTGGGTATTGCTGCTGCTGTTGACGCACACGAGTGGTTGCCGCGTTAGACGTCTTTCTGGGCGCATGGGGCTGCGGATACCCGCAGGCTCTGGCGCTGGCTGGTAGGAAGTGTCAGGGGCGTGAGCTGGCCGCGACCGGAGTCCCTTAGTACGCTGATATCCGCGGCGGAGGAGTGACTGTAGCCGGAGACAGCTCCCCTGTTCGCTTGACCATGAGACCGACACAAACTAAGCGTTCCGGCAGCTTATTACGCTTCTATTGGGACTGATGAGCCTGGTTCAGGCCAGATCCGTCCATCAGCGTTTTTACATCCTCGATGCAGGGACGGGCCCTGGATTCTTGATGAATGTCCGGACCCGTAGGAAGATTCTTCGCCCGGATTTCGACGGTTGGGCCGGGAGACAGAGGTCAGTGTTGCCAGCGGGCAAGACACAATGAGTGCAGCCCGCCTGTAGTCGCTGGCGGCTCTGGGTTTGTGTTGGCGTTGTCCGTGCTGGAGCCGAGACTGGTGCCCACGGCAGCAGTCGGACAGGTCGGTTATGTCCTTGATGCCAGTCGTGGTGATCGTTGGTATGAAATGGTGGCACCACCGTAAGCCTCAAGTGCGCCATGCCAGGATCTCCCCCGAGCTTTGAGCAGCCCCACCGACTCTCGTGTCGCGGCGCTTCGACTGCTTATGCACGTTGGCTCGCCTGCGGGTCCGCGGGGTGTGACTGACCCTAGACTAGCTGCGTGGAAAAGCACTCGTAGGAAGAGTGACATCAACACCGCAGTCCGTGGCGTGTACGGCGTTAGCCCCGAGCTGCGACGCTCGTGCTTGGGCGAATCTGAGCGACGCATCTGCGGAATGCCTAGCGCAGACTCGGCAGGTGAACCCCTGCTTGTTCAATCGGTGTCCGAGTTTTGAGGGGCGCGAAAGTAGAAGGTTGAGGCTCTAGCTGGGGTGAGAGTTGGAGCATTGAGACTTCGCAAGCCGCAGCGTCGCGGCAGGCGGCTGGAACTATTGACGGTCCCGGACAGTGACGCTCGCGCGAAATCGAGGCGCAGTGTGAGGGCCTTCTAGGCATGTGAAGGAGAAAGCCTACTCGGCTCGCGCGATGCCCACACCTTCAAGGGTCTGTTGAAAAGTCGGAAAACAGCGGTGGATATCCCTGTGGATAACTTTGTTGATAAGTCGGCGCGGTTGAGGGGCCAGTGGTATGCACTCAGCGTGTCTCTATCCGAACGGTAGATGCACTCGCGCCGTGTTCGTCTTTTTCAATGACTCTGTTTCACGTGAAACAGAGCCATCATTCTCGAACCGCCGATTTTCACGCAAAATTGGCCCAATTTCGGCGGATTTCCGGCTTTCCGCGCCGATTTCTGACGCAGGCTAAACCTGGTTCTATATGGGAGGGGGCGCGTCGCATCAGTTCGCGCTGATCGCGCTTCTTACCGGGCGGCGAGAGCTACTCGGACTGACTCTGTCGGGCCGTGGATATCGCTGTGGATAACTATGTGCATAACTTTGGACCCGACGGTGGATATCCTTTGCAGCCTCGATGCGTCTGGTGTGGAAGGCCGGCCCGATGTTGTGCACTAGCCCCAGCATCTCGGTCAGCACTGTCCGGACTCTGGCTGGCTATCGGGTTCAGCGTGATCAAGTCTGGGCACCATGATCATGGCACGTTTCACGTGAAACAATGGGCGGCGATGACTGGCGCATTCTCCAAGCTGGTAGCAACACTGCGTCGCGACTGCTCATCGGCACGGCGTCAAGACACGACGAGGCGGAAGCAGCGGCGACGACTACGTGGCTGGAGTGCTCGCATCCAGCGGATCGCACGCCGCTCTTACGTTGAGGGCAGTTCATTCATGACGTGGGTATGCCCGCGACCAGGTGCCCGTTCTGCAGAATTGGTGAAGAGCCACTTGCGGCTCTCAAACGGTTTTTTCCACCACGGGCGCCGGCATAGCGCGAGCTCAAGGCAGGACATTGAGCCCAAAACCAGCGCGCGATCCGCAGACTCACGCGAGGCGAGAAACCCTCGGCAAAGGGAATCACCGACCGGTGTTCAGCCGTTTGAATCCTCAGTCTTCCGCCCCGGCAATACGAACTCGTCTGCCAGCATCCAGATAGCTTGCGCTTCTGACCAAACCGGGAAGTCCGATCACCTTGCCACGCCCAACCCTCCCGCGTTCGAAGCTTCTAGCGCCAGCCCTTTCCACCGCCGGAGAGTGCAGGCGTGCGAAGGCTAATGGAGGCTGCCTGACAGAGGCTGATTCATCGTCAGTTGTCCTTTCGCGGCTGGATGATCGTCCGGTGAAGCCGCCGCTGCTACGTGTATGGCTTCGTGACGCCGGGTTAGTGGTGGGAGTTAGGAGAGGGGTCCGTCGAACCCCTGGGCTGTAGTTCGATCCGAAGAAGGTGGGCGCCGGCCACAACGCCGCGGCTCGGGGTCAGACGACTTGGCTATGGCATCGGTGTGTAGAACGGCGTCCGGGCCGTCCTGGACCGGGTCCAAGCTAGTGCCGGGTGCGGGGGTTATGGCTAGGGCTGTGTCTTTGGGTTCATGAAGGCCCGGCCTGGCCAATTCGGGCGGAACCGCTTGATGGTTTGCGAATATGACCTGCCTATCGAGCGCAGCATTTGAGGACTTGGCCGTCCCCATCAGACCCTATTCGCGCCGTCAATCGCGATTCAGTCGCCGCCCACAGAGAATTGGAACTCAGGAGGCTTGGCTCTCTTCCGGTCGCCGCCGTGGCCTGGGGTATCCAGTACGGATAGCTCTATGCCGTGCCATCGCTGATTGATGGCTCCGATCCCAGTAGTTGAGCTAAAAGCGTCTGTTTCGAATCTCGCCGACCCCACAATCCGAGCTGTGTACTAGAAGTGCGGGAGGCCGCCCTTCTAGGTATGCGAGTACATAGCGCGTGTGGACGCGAGGCAAGGCAATAGACACTCGCTCGGGGATTCTGCGCCTGATGTGTCTGCGCAGCCCCGACCCGCAAGACTCGATAAGGATCAAAAGGCCAAATGGCGGGACTCGCATCCTGCTGTAGGGCCGCGGACGGCTCAGCCTCCGCTCAGAACCCTGTCGTGGGGCTTCTACCCGCGCTGTCGGTATCCGGAGTGTCCAACTGCCACCGGAAGGTGTCGATGTCTCTGTAGAGATGACGGACTGCGTTCCGGAGTCCGGAAGATGATTGATGCTAAGTTAATCAATCTAAATAAGTTACCGGCAACGGTTTCTTCGACCAGCAGCTCCGAAGTCGGGCGCGGCGGAGCACCTGCTCTTCGCTGTGGCCCTGCTTCTATACGTTTTGAATAGTACAGTCGCGTAGTGGGGAACAAGGCGAGTAGCCTTCGCATCCGCGAGACATAGCTAACTCTTTTCGACCGACTCGAATCATGCGCGTGATGCTTCTCTGCTTCTTAAGCTGAACGCGAGCCACGGCGCGTGGGCGTGCCGGTGTTGGTCCGTGGCGAAGGACGCGCGCGAGGTCGCACCGGGTCCTGGCCGATGAGGATATGAGAATGAAGTTCGGGCCGCCACTGTGTTTCACGTGAAACATGGAGCTCGGAAGGGTTTCCGCAGGACTCCCCCAACTATCAGTGAAGGGTGACCGGGGATCAGTCCCTTGGCTAGGGGCGCCGCAAGGAGCTTGCAAGAAGATGCGATCGTAGGGTTCGAGGGTTCGAGGGGTCGGGAATTCAGGGTAAGTTGGACACGCCACCACCGTCAACAGGCAGGTCGGCCAGGCCTGTAGCCCCTACAACGAGGAGTGGCTTACGCTCCACGTGTAACCTTACGAGTGCAACTCCCGCGTGGTTTGTGCGTGCTGAACTTGGACACCAAATCGCGCTTAGGAGACTATCGAGGCGTTAGCCATGTTTCACGTGAAACGGTACACGGGCCGTGCGCATGCGAGATTCGACTTCGAACCGAATTCGAAAATTCAGAGCCGCGGCACTCCACGAAGAGCCAGAATTGTTTCACGTGAAACAGCCTATTCGAATACCTCGTCGTCGGCACTAAGCCATAAACGCCGCAACAGCGCGGCACACCGACATCAACGGACGACTCTGAAGAATCGACACTGTGCACTTGTCGTTTAGCCCTTAGTCCATGCCAATCCTGCCGGCAATTGTCCTTATACGAGCCCGACTCCAGGCGCACAACAGATTTCATGCCAGTCCAGGCCGTTCCCGGAAAAGTTGTCTATTTTGAGATTGAAAATGGTTCACTAACGGCACCTCAGTCCACAGGCAGCAGCAGCGCTTGCATCGGCCTACCAACATTCACCACCAGCTCCGTCAGTCGCGAGACCACGAACCCCGAAACCGCACACTGAAGGCACGAAAAAGCCGGTGGCCCTCGCTCTTGAGCGAGGGCCACCGGCCGAATCAGAAGCGACCGCTAAAGGGGCGCCCGACGTCCTAGGACAGTACGGATTCAAATTCCTTTTCGAAGAATTGCTTCGGCTTGGCGCCGATAACTGTGCTCTTCACTTCTCCCCCACTGAAAAGGTAAACCGCAGGAATAGACGTGATGCCGTATTCAGCGGCGATGGCTGGGTTGTCGTCGACATTCAGCTTGACGACGTCAACCTTGTCTCCGTACTCAACCGAGATCTCATCGAGGATGGGACCCAACTTGCGGCACGGGCCGCACCACTCCGCCCAGAAGTCCACAATGACCGGCTTTTCAGCGGCCAGGACGTCGGTGCTGAAACTGGCGTCGGTAACGTTTTTAGCGTTGCTCATAATTCTTTCCCTTCGAATGGATGGCTGCCGTGCCGATTAGGCGTGCAGGTCTGCAAGATAGTGCTCGACGTCCAAAGCCGCGACACAACCGGAACCAGCTGCCGTGATGGCCTGGCGGTAGGTGGGGTCCACGACGTCGCCGGCGGCGAAGACGCCCTTGATGCTGGTCTTGGAGCTGCGGCCGTCGACGGCGATGGTGCCTTCAGGGGCGAGCTCCAGCTTTCCCTTTACGAGTTCCGTGCGGGGATCGTTGCCGATGGCCACGAAAACGCCGGTGACGGCGAGTTCGGACTCGGTGCCGTCGACGAGGTTCTTCAGTTTCAAGCCGGTCACCTTGTCCCCACCGATGACGTCCTCGACGGCGGTGTTCCACACGAAATTGATCTTCTCGTGGGCCTGCGCACGGTCAGCCATGATTTTCGAAGCCCTGAGGGCGTCGCGGCGGTGTACCACGGTGACGGACTTGGCGAACTTGGTGAGGAAAAGTGCTTCCTCCATTGCAGAGTCACCGCCGCCGATCACTGCGATGTCCTGGTCCTTGAAGAAGAAACCGTCACAGGTTGCACACCAGCTCACGCCGTGTCCGGAAAGACGCTTTTCATTCGCCAGGCCGAGCTCGCGGTATGCGGAACCCGTGGAAAGAATGATGGCGCGTGCCTTGAAGGTCTCCCCCGTGCCAATCGTCACGGACTTGATGTCGCCGTCGAGGTCCAGTTCAGTGACGTCCTCAAACTGAATCTCAGTCCCAAAGCGTGCCGCCTGCTTTTCGAAGTTCTCCATGAGATCAGGTCCCATGACGCCTTCGGGGAAACCGGGGTAGTTCTCGACGTCCGTTGTGTTCATCAGTTCGCCACCGGCAGTCACGGAACCGGCGATGAGCAGCGGCTTCATGTTGGCGCGGGCCGTGTAGACGGCCGCTGTGTAACCGGCAGGCCCTGAGCCTACGATGATGACATCACGTACGTTGGACGCGGTGTTTTCTGCGTTGCTCACTGGTAGGTGAACCTCTTCCTTAGTCGATGCACCGGATCCTTGCGGCCGGCCACATGGCACAACCCTTTGTCGGCGCGGAATATTCCGATGTTCCCGCGGACCCTAATATCCGCCACCATTCAGGGTACCGTCCGGCAGCGCAGGCCTTCCGCCGTCGACTACTGGACCTTGATCTCCGCAAGGCGCAGGCCGAACCCGTAGCGCGTCTTGGGCGCGGTCAGTTTGGGCAGGGACTTGATGGAGATGATGACGTACTGGGCCGTCACAGGGGAACTGAGCGGCATGGTGAGCTCCGGTGAGGTGAAGCTGTTGGTGCCTACCAATTTGGCACCGTCCATGGCCGGACGGTCGTTGGTGTAAACGTTGATGTTTCCACCGGATGCGCCTAATTGACTCAAGGTGACGGACGTTACTTGTGAGGGTGCCTTGAGCTTGACGAGCAGCGAAACTCCATCAGGTGCCAGGCCGCCCCAGTCCGCGGTGGCGAACTCCATGTCCGACCAGTAACTCGCGGCGTTGCCGTCGTAAGCCTTGACCAGGTCTTTGTCGTAGCTCGCGGCGAATTCGAAATCGCCCATGCGGGTGACTCCATCAATGACCGGCGGCGCTGCGACCGGCGCTGATGCTGATGCACTGCTACTCGGCTGTCCGGTTACCGTTTGAGAAGCTGTGGAGGTCTGCTTGGCTGCCGGAGTCCCGCCGGGGATGAGGTTGCCGAGATTGGTGACAGCCAGAACCAAACCCACGATCAAGACGGCGGCAAGGACCCCACCCACGAGCCAACGGAAGGAACGGGGCTCGCGGACTGGCTCTTCGTCGTAGTATTCGTCCTCGTCGAGGGGCTCTGCCTGCTCACGCGCCGTCGAGGGGAAGCTCGATGCTCCTCGGCTGTATCCCCCGGTAGCTGCGGCCGCATCGCGAGAAGTGTCCGCACCTCGGGAGCCGGCTTCGTCGTTAACAAAGCCGTAGTCGTCTTCGGACCAGAGAGAGACCTTGGATTCCTGGGCGGGGTTCGCGGAGGTGGGCGCCGGAGGGGTGGACGCCGGAACAGCCTGCGTGGCGGGCGCCTCTTGGATTTGCTGGGGAGCCGTCCGGCTCGACTCGGCAGCCGAAGCGGATCCGGCCCTCCCTGAAGGTGCGGCTTCGCCGTGGTCGCTGGTTGATCTTTCGGTACCCTTTACGGCGGCTGCGGCCGCAGCGGCAGCGGCCCCTGCTCCCGCTGCCGCAGCAGCGATGCGGGAACCGATGCCCCCACGGGCCGACGTCGGCCGGGCAGCAGGCATGGGAGGAACCACCGGGCGGCGCGGGTCCGCAGGTGCCGGGGTCCCCTGCAACGAATCGCCGGCGGGATGGGGCTCGACCTCGTCGTAACTGATGTACTCGGCGTCGTGCTCTTCTTCGTCGTACAGTCCGTCGTAGGTCTCGGGTTCGTGGGACCTGGCCTGGCCGAAGATCTCGCTGCCAAGAGTGTCCGTGAAGAACGGTTCGACGTAGGGCGGGTTGGTGGCCACTACGAGATCCAGTAGGTCAGGAGCGCTGCTGTGGTTGGTGATGAGGTACGTGGTGCTGTCGCTCACGCCGAGATCGAGGATCTGGACATGGCCGGGCCGTTCCCCAGTGGCTACCTCGCGGGCGCTTTTGGCGACCTGCTCAGCGTTTCCGGGGCCGGCCACGAGGATGCTGACAGGTCTGTTGAGGACCTGGTCCACGCCGTCGAGCACCAGATCTTGGTCGTGCGAAGTCAACACGGTGGCTGTGACTTTGTAGCGGCCGCCAAGCACTGATCCGACATCGATCGGGTGGGACACGGGTTCCTCCTATGACTGTCCGGAAGCTGCGGGTCCTGAATACGGGATCCGGCCAGCCGGGTGACCCGTGGTCTGCAACTACCTGTATTAGTTTCTGATCCTAGCTGATTGGGCCGTTCCGGCTCCGGGTTTGCGAGGATGCGTCACCTTTTGCGGCGGGGTCCACCGCGGAAATATGGATTGTTTCCCAGCGTCCCCTGATAGGTGCGGCGGCCCGGCAACGGGATGCCCGGGCGGCCTGCGGCCCCTTGCGCGGTGCTCGGGATGTCTTCATCCGGCAGATATGACTTCTCGATGTCGGACCAAGCGTCCACTGTATCCCTCCCTTCCGCAATGCCTCCATCGGCAATGCGGTCAGGATCGTGGCCGCCATCCCACCCGTCCTTGGAAGGGATGGTTTGCAAGGCGGGACCGGCGCGGAAGGATGCTGCGTCGAACTCGCCCGAAATGCGCGGAATGAGCCCGGTGTCGTCGGACACTGTGGCGCGGACCGCCGTCGGGGTCTGTTTTCCGCCCGCGGGCGGTGTTTTCTCGACTGGAACACCCCGGCCGAGCCGGCCGAGCACCGGCCGGAGCAAATCGCGCAGCTCGCTCACGTGGAAGACGCGCAGCAGGAACAGATACGCAAGCAGCATGACGGGCCCGACGACGACCACCGTCACCAAGGCGGCAGGCCTGCTGCTCCACGCGAAACCGTCAGCGTGGTAGCTGCCGAGGAGCCACAAAGCCAAGGCGCCCGCGATCGCCGAGCCCAAGGCCGCGTAGCCCATGCGGATGTACGAGTTTGCGATCCGGGGACCGTCCACATGGCCGAGGAGGCGTCGAAGGAACCAGACGCTGATGACCACGGACAGGATGTTGCCGAGCGTGTACAGGACGGCGATCGCGAAGATGATCCGGCCCACCGGCAGGAACTGGATGATGAACGCGCCCACAACGTTGAGCAGGGCCAACATGAGCTGTATATAGAAAGGGGTCCGGGCGTCTTCGTTGGCGTAGAAGACGCGGGACATCATGAAGTTGGCGCTCATGAACGGCGTGCTCAGCGCGAGGATCGTCAGCGTCTGGGCGAGCATGACGCCGTCCTGGGGCTTCCCGCCGGAGAAGAACATGCCCAACGGTCCGGCGAGGGCAAAGAGGGCCAGCGCTCCGAAGACGGTTGCGACGGCCATGGTCCGCAGTCCGTGCGAGAGGGCTTCGCGCAGTTCGGCTTTGTTGCCGGCCTGGGAGGCAAGGGCCATGCGGTTGAAGAGCACCGTGGCGAGCGACAACGCAATGATCGAGTGCGGAAGCAAGTACAGCTGGCTGGCGACTTCGAGGACCGCGTTACCGGGGAGAGTGGCGGCCGCCGGGTCCTGCGCGTGCTCCAGGCGGAGCCGCTCGGAGCCGGGAATCGTCGCGATCCTCATGACGTAAAGGAAAGCGAGCTGCCCGACGGCGGCGGTCAGGAGCGTCCAGACGCTCAGTTTTGCTGCCTGGCCCAGTCCCACGCCCCGCCAACCAAAGCGCGGCCGGAGCCCGAGCCGCAAGCGGATCACCGGGACGAGGAGTATCGCGGTCTGCGCGAGCACGCCGACGGTGGAGAATCCGGCGATCAGGAAGGTCTGGAACGGCCCCCAATTGTCCAAGGTGTGGGGGTTGGTGTTGTTGGCACCGAGGATCCAGATGAACATGCCCAATCCGGCGATGGCCACCACGTTGTTCAGGATCGGCGCCCACATGGCGGGGCCGAAGGCACCGTTGGCGTTGAGGATCTGGGTCAGCAACGCATACAAACCGTAGAAGAAGATCTGCGGGAGGCAATAGAACGCGAACGTTACGGCCAGAGATTTCTGCTGGGGTGAATAGCCCTGGGTAGTGAGGTCGATGACCATCGGTGCGGCCAGCGTGACCAGCGCCGTGAGCGTCAAGAGAACCAGCACGGCCAAGGTCAGGAGCCGGCTGATGTAGTCCGCGCCGCGGTCCGGGCCCTTGCTCGCTTTGATGATTTGCGGGACCAGTACGGCGTTGAACACGCCGCCCGCGACCAGGAGGAAGATCAGGTTGGGCAGGTTGTTGGCGTTGATGAAGGTGTCATTGACCGTCGATCCCAGGCCCAGTGCGGCGCCAAGCATCCAGGTTTTGGCGAAGCCGAGGAACCGTGAAACGAGCGTCCCCGCGGCCATGACGGCGCTGGAACGTGTTTCTCCGGACTGGGGTGACTGGGTTGTTTTGGCGGCAGACATTGTCATTATCGTCCCATGAGCCGGGCTGCCTGGTGCGTCAAACCGGTGTCAGACGGTGGGAAAGGCCGTGTTAGAGGTGTTCGGGCAGGACTTCGCGGGCAAGATCGGCGATACGCCGCTCATTGGGAAAGGACAGCTTGCGGGCCAATTCCTGGAGGGGAACCCAGGCGGCATCGATGGCCTCCTGATCGGGATCGTTCTCGATTGTCAGCTCTCCACCGGTCGCGCGCAAGAGGAAATGGTGCACGGTTTTGTGGACCCGGTGACCGCTCACGGTGAACCAGTAGTCGATGCTGCCGAGGGGAGCGAGGACGTTGCCTTCGATCCCGGTCTCCTCTGCAATCTCGCGCACGGCTGCTTCTTCGTTGTTTTCCTTGCCCTCCGGATGCCCCTTCGGAAGGCACCACTCAAGCCGGCCACCCCTATTAAGGCGGGCGATGATCGCAACCCTTAGTTCGCCGTCGGACGTGTCTACGACGACGCCGCCTGCGGAGACTTCCTCCACCGTCGGAAGGGCCGCCTGGGCCGGGTGCGGGACGGGCGCGACGTGGGCACCAATTGCCGACGGCAATGGTGCGTTCGTCCTCCTGCCAGGAGCACTCGGGATCGGGTTGGCCATGAAGTCCACTCTAACGACTCTTGCCCGTTGGTGATGACCGGGACATGGACTCGCGGTGACGTACGGATGGCGCTCGCCCGTGATCCCGGTGCCGTCGCCACGCAATCACAGCGCAATGACAAGGATCCGGTGGGATGGCGCAGCGAAATCTGACAAGCTTAAGGAACTATGGCGCAAGTATTGGACAGTTCTTCAGTTAATTTCCACATGGATCCAGTGGTCCTGGACCTCGGACAGCGGTTTGTGGACGCTGGATTCGAACTGTCGCTGGTTGGCGGCCCGGTGCGGGACCTTTTCCTCGGCCGCGTCTCGCCCGACCTGGATTTCACCACCGACGCCACTCCGGACCAGACCCTTTCCATCATCAAGAGGTGGGCCGACAACTTCTGGGAAATCGGCCGCGCCTTTGGAACGATCGGGATGAAGAAGTCCGGCTTCCAGATCGAGATCACGACGTACCGGGCCGAGGCCTACGACGCCGATTCCCGCAAGCCCGCGGTGGCTTTTGGCTCCTCGCTGCTGGACGACCTTCTCCGCCGCGATTTCACTATCAATGCCATGGCGCTTCGGTTGCCCTCGCTGGAACTCGTGGATCCGTTCCACGGCGTCCGCGATCTCCATGCTTCGGTCCTCGCCACCCCGGGAGCACCGGAATCATCATTCTCCGATGATCCCCTGCGCATGATGCGCGCGGCCCGCTTCGCGGCGCAGCTCGGCGTTGCGGTGCGCGACGACGTCCGCCTCGCAATGTCCGGCATGGCCGAGCGGATCAAGATCATTTCCGCCGAACGCGTGCGCGAGGAGCTCGTCAAGCTCATTAATGGTGCGCACCCGCGCGCGGGCATCGACCTCCTCGTGGATACCGGACTGGCCGAATTTGTCTTGCCGGAGGTTTCTGCGCTGCGCCTTGAAGCCGATGAGCACCACCGGCACAAGGACGTCTACCAGCACTCCCTGCAGGTCCTGGAGCAGGCCGCGTCGCTCGAGACCGGCCCGGACGGCCCGGTGCCTGGTCCGGACTTTGTGTTGCGCTTCGCCGCGCTGATGCACGACGTCGGGAAGCCGGCGACGCGCCGTTTCGAACCGGGCGGCGCGGTGAGCTTCCGCCACCACGACATGGTCGGCTCCAAGCTGACCGCAAAACGCATGAAGGCCCTGCGCTTCGACAACGACACCATCAAGGCCGTGGCGCGGCTTGTGGAGCTTCACATGCGTTTCTACGGCTATGGGGATGCGGGCTGGACCGATTCCGCGGTCCGCCGATATGTGGCCGACGCCGGGCCCTTGTTGGAGCGCCTACACCGACTCACCCGGTCCGACGTCACCACACGTAACCAGCGCAAGGCGGAGCGGCTCTCCTTTGCCTACGATGACCTTGAGCAACGGATTGAGGTCCTGGCCGAACAGGAATCTCTCAATGCCATCCGGCCGGACTTGGACGGAGCGCAAATCATGGCTTTGCTGGGACTCAAGCCCGGGCCCGTGGTTGGCCGCGCCTATAAGTTCCTCCTGGAGGAGCGCATGGAAAACGGTCCGCTGTCCCAGGAGGATGCCGAGTCCAAGCTCGTGGCGTGGTGGGCCGGGCAACCCGAGTCCGCCGTCGAACTTTCATCGGAACCAGCCGTCGATGCCAAAGCAGGCACCGCCGAACCAGAGGAGTCCTGAAGTGAACCCTGCAGCCAAGCCTTCCCGGCCACAGCTCTGGATCATGCGTCACGGGGAGACCGAATGGTCCAAGAGCGGCCAATACACCGGTTTGACGGACCTTCCCTTGACGGTGGAAGGCGAACAGCAGGCGGTGGAAGCCCGCAAGATCTTGGAAGGCATCGACTTCGACCTTGTCTTGACATCGCCGCTGCGCCGGGCCCGGCGTACCGCGGAGTTGGCAGGCTTCCCCGACGCCGTTCATGAACCGCTCGCTGTGGAGTGGAACTACGGCGACTACGAAGGCATCAGCTCGGACCTCATCCGCAAAGACAACCCGGACTACCTCATCTGGTTCGACGGCGTTCCCAACGGCGAGACTCTCGACTCCGTGGCAGCCCGCGCCGACAAGATCATTGCACGCGTCCTCGAGTCTGGAATGGACAACGTCCTGATTGTGGCCCACGGGCATTTTTCCCGCATCCTCACGGCCCGCTGGCTTGAATTGGATGCCCGGGAAGGCCGCCACTTTGTCCTGGGAACAGCCAAAGTTTGCACTTTGGGTTGGGACAAGCGGACGCCCGCTATTCTTCGCTGGGGACTGTAGGAAGAATTAATTTCTAAATTGTTTGTAATTGGCTGGTCAACAGCGCGATTCATGGTGTAACTTTATTTTTGATCCCAGAGCGATCCGCCGGGATTGAGGCGTGCACTACCCAGCCAGTCAACTGCGGTAGTGCCAAAGCAGAAAAGGAGGTTGGGAAAATGATTACTTTGACTAGCGGATGGAAGATGACCGTTGCTGGCACCCCGGCCTTCGCTGATCGACGCCGTTTTGCGGCCTAGCTCCCCCTGATGTACTTCCTCCCCTGATTATTCGGGGCAGTTCGCGGTGCAATCAGGCTCTGGGTTGGGCCTACCATTGAGCGGTATCACGCGATTGACGTGGTGCGCAGTTTCCTCATAGTTCGGAACCAGCTTCTTGTTGGGGACGGCTGCCCCTGGATACCACCTACCGGAACTCCATGCTTCGGTACTGTTTACGGTCATTCGATAAATCCGCTTAATCCACCCATCATTGCCCGGCATTCACACGCCTAATTCTGCGCTGTTTTCTTCGAATTCAGGGGGCTTAATTGTCATGCCCGAATTCCGGCAATTCTCTTCAAATCGAAAGGAGGTGAACTCTTGGCCAAGCGCCTCAAGGACCTGATGGTCTTCAACAGCAAGCCCGTCGTCAAAGACAAGACGCTCTTCAACGGGCAACTGCTGGACCAACGCAGGGAAGACGTCTACGTCGTCCTGCACCAAATGGGCATCATCCGCTGAGTGTCCCCCACCACTGCAATTCAGGAGGGACTGATGGCACACATCGGACAGTTCGCCTTGGAAGCCCACGCGGCTATGCGTGGGCTTCCGCCTTTTAACGCGGGACTTAGGCGCGAGGCTGTCCGCCGCGGCTTGCTGGAACCTGATCGCCGGGCCTGAAGGTAAGCTCGATTCCATGCAGGAGACGAAGCCGCACAGCCAGGAAAAGCGTGCCCGCTTTGTGGTTCCCAGCCGTAGTGATTCCTTGCTCAGGAACTTCACCGAGTTGATCGGAGGACCTCTTGGGCAGCGGTCCTCCCCCGGGGCCGTCTCCCCTGGGTTCTTCACCGTTGAACGGGTCCTGATTATCCTCACGATCGTTGCGGCACTCCTGTCGATCTTGATCAAGGGCTATTGCCGCGTCAACGGTTGGCACACTCCCCAGCAGTTCTACGCCACCTGCTACTCGGACTTCCCCGAACTTTTCAGCAGTCGGGGCCTTGCGGACGGCGTTTTTCCGATCTTCGATCAGAAAGCCCTGTTCGAATATCCCGTGATCACGGGGCTGATTGCGGGTGTCACTACATGGCTCGTACCGGGGCACGGTGCCAGCCCCGAACGGATCCTTGGCTATTTCGACGTGAATGCGACCCTGATTGCGGCCATGTGGATCGTGGTTGTCCTGGCTACCGCGCGCATCAATCGGCGCCGGCCGTGGGACGCTGCCATAGTGGCCCTGGCGCCCGGGATCGTGCTGGCCGGAGTCATCAATTGGGACATGTGGGCCGTGGCCATGCTCGCGGTGGGGATGTACTTCTTCGCAAAGGAACGTCCCGTCCTGGCCGGTCTGTTCATCGGTTTGGGGACAGCCACCAAGCTCTATCCGCTGCTCATGCTGGGCGCAGTCTTGTTACTAGCGCTACGCAGCGGCCGGCTGCGGGTCCTTATTTTGACCACTTTGTCCGCCACGGCAGCCTGGCTCGCAGTCAATGTCCCGGTCGCAATCGTCAACCCGGCCGGCTGGCGCTACTTTTTCGACTACACCCGTGATCGCCCCGCTGGATACAGCTCTCCGTGGTTCGCCTACAACCTCGTCGCGGAACGCCTTCAACTGGTCCAGCTTGGCCCGGAGGCCATCAATGCCCTGGCGATGGACATGTTCCTCATTGCCTGCGTATTGATTGCCGTATTGGCTTTGACAGCGCCGCGGCGCCCGCGGCTGGCCCAGTTGACGTTTCTGATAGTGGCAGCTTTCATCCTTAGCAATAAGGTCTATTCGCCCCAATATGTCCTTTGGCTGGTGCCATTGCTGGCTTTGGCCAGACCCCGCTGGCGTGATTTCCTGCTCTGGCAGGCGGCCGAGGCGTTGCATTGGACCGCCACGTGGATGTATCTGGGCCAGACGACCAGCGGCGGGGCCGCGCAGAACAACATCGATATGCCGTACTACGTCATGGCCGTCACGCTACACATGGCCGCAACGGCATATTTGATGTTGAGGGTTGCATGGGACATCTGGGAACCCCACCTGGATCCCCTCCGAGTCCACGGTGTGGACGACCCCCACGGTGGTGAGTTCAACGGCGCCGAGGATAGGTTCCGGATAGACCTCAAGAACCCGGCGGCATCGGTGCTTCCTTGGCGGCGCGATCCCTTGAACGCCGTGGAGGCCGAGTCCGTGCTCGACGCGCAATCCGGGGTCGATACGCCCAAACCTTCCCACGACTCAGTGGCCTCTACAGGCGGCGAGGCCGAAGGCGATGGCTGAGGTCGCCGTCGTCGGCTCCGGACCTAACGGCTTGGCCGCCGCGGTAGTCATGGCCCGCGCGGGCCTGGCTGTGCGGGTATATGAGGCCGCCGAGACGATCGGCGGGGGAACGCGGACAGCTGAGCTGCTGGAACCGGGGCACGTCTACGATGTCTGTTCCGCGGTCCATCCGATGGCGCTGGCTTCGCGTTTCTTCCGGGAGTTTGAACTCGAGCGGCGCGTGGAGCTGCGATTGCCGGAAATCCAATACGGAACTCCGCTCGACGGCGGCAGGGCAGCCCTCGCGTATCGCTCGCTGGAGCGGACCGCTTCTGAACTCGGGCCTGACGGATCTGCGTTTACCCGCCTGATGGGACCACTGGTGGAGCGCATGGGCGGGGTGCTGGACGTGACGCAGAACCATCTTCTGAGGATCCCGGCCGATCCGGTGGCGGCGTTACGACTTGGCTTGGCGACCCTGGAGCAGGGTTCGCCGTGGTGGAACCGGCGCTTCTCCGGGGACGCGGCTCCCGCACTCCTGACCGGGGTCGCGGCGCACGCTGTGGGGCCGCTTCCTTCGCTCGCCGCCGCGGGGGCGGGACTCCTTCTGGGGGCGTTGGCTCACGCCGGCGGGTGGCCCATTCCCGTTGGTGGCTCTGTGGCTATAGCGGAGGCCATGGTCCGGGACATCGAGGCCCACGGCGGAGTGATTGAGACCGGCGGGCAGATCGATTCCCTCGAAGAGCTGCGCCCCGCGAAGGCCATCCTGTTGGATGTTGCTCCCCCGGGACTGCTGCGTATGGCCGGTTCGGTGATTCCCGACCGCTATAAGCGGTCGCTGGAAGCATTCCGGTTCGGGAATGCAGCGTGCAAGGTGGATTTCATCCTCTCCGGGCCGGTGCCCTGGGCAGCTCCGGGTCTGGCCGCCGCCGGGACGGTCCACATAGGTGGCACGCGTGACGCCATGGCCGAGGCCGAGAACCTGGTAGCGGCCGGCCGACATCCCGCGAAGCCCTACATCCTTGTTGCCCAGCCATCCATTGTGGATCCCGGGCGCGCTCCAGCCGGGCGGCACGTTCTCTGGTCCTATTGCCACGTGCCCAAAGGATCGACTGTGGACATGGCCGAGGCGGTCATCTCCAGGATTGAGGAATTCGCGCCGGGCTTCCGCGACGTGGTGATCGGCTGGAAAACGACGACGGCGGCAGGCTTGGCGGAATACAACGCGAACTATGTTGGTGGAGACTTCAGTGCAGGACTGATGGACATTCGGGGATTGGTGCGGCGTCCCGTGTTTTCAACGGTGCCATGGCGGACGCCCATTCCAGGAGTGTACCTGTGTTCATCCTCAACGCCCCCCGGGCCCGGAGTAACAGGAATGCCCGGGTATCACGCTGCGAAACATGCCTTGAAAGACATGTTCAGCCTGCAGATACCCGGGCTTGGCCTGGGCGGTTAACCTCCCCCGACGCTCGCTCACCTATGTGCCGAATCCCCCGGACGCTCGCTCCCGTATGTCGTCGAAATCCCAAACGCTCGCTCACGTATGAGGCCCACCGGCGGATCGCTCCTGCAGATGATCTGCAGGAGCGATCGGCGTGTTTCCCTTATATGTGAGCGAGCGTTGGCAAATGTGCCCTCATATGTGAGCGGGCGTGGGGTTAGTTGGCTGCGGTGAACCGGGCGCGGCGGTGGACCGGAGTTTCGATTTCGTCCAACATGGCGACCGCGTAGTCCTGCGTGGAGATGATGTTTCCGGCTGGTGAATCCTTGGCAGTGGTGTACTTTCCCGTGCGTTCACCTGGCTGGATGACGGGCGCAGGTGCGAGCACCGTCCAGTCCAGGCTCTCGGGAGCTTCCTTGACGGCGGCGAAAGCTGCGGCCGCTGTGGTTGCCTCGGCCTTGTAGACCTCAGGGAAGTCCGGCGAATCGAGGAGGCGGACGCCGTCGATCTCCAGTGTTCCTGCGCCGCCGACGATCATGAGGCGTGTGCCTTCGGCGTTGCTGTAGGCGGTGTCCATTGCCGCAAGCCATTCTCCGTGGTCTCCGCCGGTGCGGCTCGGGCCGGTGGCGAGGATGACCGCGTCGTGCTCTTTGGCGATCTCCGCGAAGCTCTGGCCATCAGCGAGGTCGGCGGCGAGAGCCTTCGCTCCGGCAACCTCCGAGCCCTTGCGGGAGATGGCAGTGACTTGGTGACCGCGGGTGAGGGATTCGTTGACGATCTGGCTTCCGACCATGCCCGTTGCGCCGTAAACTGCGATTTTCATGACTCTCCTTGGGTTGCTATCCTTGCAATATCGAAACAGTATCTAATTGATACTGATAGCTTCAAAGGAACTTAGTTACTTCATGGATACCAACATGCTGCCAGCAAACATCCTTGACCCCGATTGCCCGTCTCGAGTGATCTTTCAGCGCATCGGCGACAAATGGGCCTCGTTGGTGGTCCAGGTCCTCGCGGACGGCCCCATCCGTTTCTCCGAGCTTCGCAAGATGGTCCACGTGGTGACGCCCAAGGTGCTCACCCAGACCCTTCGCACCCTGGAGCGCGACGGTCTCATCACCCGGACCGTCCACGCGCAGGTGCCCCCGCGCGTCGACTATGAACTGACCGAGCTTGGAGCTTCCCTGTTGGAGCCATTGACCCTTTTGCGTCTCTGGGCGGAGGACCACGTGCCCAGTATTCTCAAGGCCCGCGATGCCTATGACGATGCCCGGGACGATGCTTTGATCGGGGGCTAACCCTTCGCTTCTTGCCCAACTAGCTCGCATTTGTTGTCGTTTTAAGGCCTCATAACGACAACAAATGCGAGTCAGTTGGGTGTGCCGACGGGTACGCCCAAACCGAGGCGCCCGTCCCTCATGGTTGCGACCGAATCGGTGAGCGGCAGGAACTCGGTGTCGTGCGTGACCATGACGGTCGCCGTCGCGAATTCGTCCGTGACCTGCCGCAGCAACCGCACGATCGATTCACTGCGCTCGTGATCCAAGGCAGCCGTCGGCTCGTCGACGAGCAGCACCCGGGGTTGGCCCATGAGCGCCCTCGCGATGTTTACGCGCTGCCGCTGGCCTCCGGAGAGCTGGTGCGGCCGCTTGTTGAGCGAAGTCCCGAGCCCTACGACGTCGAGCAGTTCCGTAGCGCGCTTTCGCGCCTTAGCGGCCGGCTTCCCCCGGAAATGGTCTCCGATGATCAGTTGCTCGACGGCGGTCAGTGACGGCAGGAGATTGGCTTGCTGGAAGATGATGCCCACTTTTTCCCGGCGCAGGGCAGTCAGTTCGGTGTCCTTGAGTTCTGTGGCAACCGTGCCGTCGACGATAACGAGCCCGGAACCCGGCCGGACCAAAGTTGCCGCCACTGCGAGAAGCGAGGACTTCCCGGAGCCGGACGGGCCCACGAGGGAAAAGAATTCCCCGGCGCCCACGCGGAGATCCACGGCGTCCAGGGCCTTGAGGGTGGAGTCTCCGTCGGGGTATTCCAGGGTGACATTGACGAGATTTAATGCGGAGTGCATGAATATGCCTTTCGTGGAATATTAAGTGTTCGGAATGGCCTAGTTGCCGCCGAGGGCGATCAGCGGATCCACTCGGGTGATGCTGCGTACGGCAACCGCTGCACCGCCAAGGCCGAGGATCACGATCCCGGCAATCGGGACGAGCGTAGTCAGCGGAGTTACTAGGAACGGGGCCGCCTTGGCGGCAAAGAAGCCGCCCAGGACACCAAGGCCCCCACCCAGTCCCGCGCCCGCTAGCAAGACGATGCCCGCTTGGACCAGTGCGTCGCGCACCACATAGCCGGAGGAGGCGCCCATGGCCTTGAGCACCGCGATGTCCCGTGTGCGCTGGACAGTCCAGACGGTCAGGAACGCCACGATGACAAGCGCCGAGATGCCGTAGAGGAAAGCCTGCATAAGCATCAGGGAGCCGTTTTCGCTCTTGTAGGACCCGAGGGCCTGGAACGAGCCGCTGGGGGTGGCGCTGACAGTACCGGCCGCCGCATTGGCGGTGTCGAGGTCCACCGGGGCACCGGCGTCGTACGTCACCGCGAGGACTGTCCCAATCGATTCCCCGGCAGGAATATGTGCGAGCTTCTGCCACGTGGCCAGGGAGGTCCAGACGACTCCCGTGTGCGAATACCACTCGTCCCGGGCGACGGCAGAAACCGTTAGGTTGGTACCGCCTACGGTCACCCTGCTCCCGGTGCTCAGCGAGAGCTCCTTCGCCAAGGACTCCCCGACCACCACCTCGCTCTCCTTGACCGCCACTGGCGAGATGCCGCCGTCGGACCCGAAGACCGCGACGTTGGCAGTGCCCGCGGCGTTATTGGAGGAGTCGAGGGACTGGAACCGCGTCTGACTGATACCCACGGCTTCGGCAGAAGAAATACCCGGCCGGTTCCGCCAGGCTTCGAGCTGCTTGTTGGACACTTCCGATTCCGTAAAAGACGCCTTGGCCTCGCCACCGGGGGGCGCGCCGAAGGCGATTTGCTGCGCTGGAAGGCCTGCAATGGCCGACGTCGACTGGTTGCCGAGGCCCGCGGTCAGTCCGGAGAGCATGACGAGAAGGAGTGTGATGAGGGCGACGACGCTTCCCATGAGGGCGAAGCGGCCCTTGGCGAAGCGGATGTCGCGCACTGCGAGAAACATGGAATTCCTTTGGTTCGGAGGCGATCTTCTGGTCCCGTTTCAACTCTCCGGGCAGTTGGCGCATGAAACATCAGGCAGTGGATGGACTCATCCGATCGCCTTGGTTGACCCGCGGGTCAACCTTTTGGTTGATTGGGCCCGAATACGGCAGAACCTAGCCAAGAGTGTCGGCGGGCGAGACTACGCTGGAGGGCATGCAGGGAGACGATTTGCCGCAAGCCACCGCGCAGCCCAGCGTCACGGCGCAGCCCAGTGGCTCGGCCATGATTTTGCGTGTCCTGCGCGTGAGCCTGCACGTCGGTTTCGCGGTGCTTCTGCTGGTCGCCGTCCTCAGGCTTGCCGTGGCGGGACTTTCCCCTTTCGCCACGGGTTCCGGCCTCGGCCTTGCGCTGCTACTGGCTGCTGTCTACCTCGTGGGGACGGTTCTCGAAAAGAGGCACGCCGGCAACCCTGAGCGCTTCGATCCGAAGCCTTACGCACGCTGGTGGCTCGCCGTCGTGGGTTTCCTGTGGCTGCTGCTCATGCTCATCAGTCCGGACTTCGCTTGGATGGCTTTCCCGTTGTTCTTCCTGCAACTGCATATCTTGCCGCGGCGCTTCGCCCTCCCAGCCATAGCTGCCAGCACCGCACTGCTGATCGCGGCCATGTGGTTCCATAACCGTGGTGCCGGGGCGGATGCCTTGCAATCTGCCATGGTCCTCGGGCCTGTTTTCGGTGCCGCCTTCGCGGTTGTCACAGGCCTGGCGTATCGGGCGCTCTACGTCGAGGCAGAGAATCAGCGCCTCGCCGCTGAGGAATTGCGCCGCACCCGGGCCGAGCTGGCACGCAGCCAGCACGACGCTGGTGTGCTGGCTGAGCGCGAACGACTCGCTCGTGAAATCCACGACACCCTGGCGCAGGGATTCTCGAGCATCGTCCTGATGGGGCGCTCGGCCGAGAAAGCCCTCGACGCCGGTGACAACGCCGCGGCCCGTGACCGGCTCAGGACCGTCCGGGAGACAGCAGCCAGCAACCTTGCGGAGGCCCGCAATTTTGTGCGGGGACTCGGGTCCCCGGAGCTGGACGAGTCCACCCTTGCAGACACTCTGCGTCGCCTCTGTGCCAAGACCGAGGCCGAGGCCGCGGCGCGCGGAGCGACGTTGCGCTGCCGCTTCGAGCTCGAGGGCACGCCGGTGGCGCTTCCCAACCCTTACCAGACCACTTTGTTGCGCGCGGCTCAGTCTTCCCTTGCGAACGTGTGGGCGCATGCCCAGGCGAGCACCGCCGTCGTCACCCTGTCCTTCCTGGACGCCGAAGTGACCATGGACGTGTTCGACGACGGCACGGGCTTCGATCCCGCAGCGGCCGCTGCCGCGGAAACCCGCGGTGACGGAACCGGCGTCGGGCTCAAAAGCCTGCGCGAGCGGCTCGCGGCCCTGGACGGAACCCTCGCTGTCGAGTCGGCTCCCGGGGAGGGGACCGTGGTGGCAATCAGGCTGCCCTTGGGTACTGGCAACCCGGCTTTGGAGGCATCCCCATGAGCAACAACATCAGGGTTTTGCTGGTTGACGATCATCCCGTGGTCCGCGCAGGGCTCCGGGCCATGCTTGCCGATTTTGAAGGCGTCCAAGTGGTGGCGGAAGCGGCCGACGGGGGCGCCGCGTTGGCTGAACTGGCAAAGCTCCACAGCCTCGGAGAACCCGTGGACGTGGTCCTCATGGACTTGCAAATGGGCTCGGGGATGGACGGCGTCACCGCTACCGGCAAGATCAAAGCCGGTGAAGCCGGGACTCCCCCGCCGCCGGTCCTGATCCTGACCACGTATGACAACGACGCCGACATCCTCGCCGCGGTAGAAGCCGGAGCCAGCGGATACATGCTCAAAGACGCGCCACCCGAGCAAATCCGGGAAGCTGTAGCGTCTGCGGCAGCGGGTCAAACAGCCCTTGCGCCGGAGGTCGCCGCGCGGCTCATGGGGCGGATCCGCAATCCGGTGCACGCCCTGAGTGCACGTGAAGTCCAACTCGTGGAGCTCCTCGCCACTGGCATGAGCAACCGTGCGATGGCGAAGCAACTCTTCATTTCCGAGGCCACAGTCAAGACCCATTTGGTGCACATTTACGGCAAGCTGGGCGTGGACAACCGGACCGCGGCCATCGCGGCGGCAACCCAGCGCAGGATCATCCGGAGTCAGTAGGATCCGCGGAAGCCCAGGTGCCTGAAGCATCACAAAAGCGCAACGTGCTGTGATTTGGATCAATCCGGTCGGCCCAAGAAGGCATAATGGCGCAAATGGGGAAAATCAAGAATCTTGTCCTGGGGCTTGCCGCCCTGATGATTGCGGGCTCGCTGACCGCTTGTGATGACGGCCGCTCCGGGGCGGAGGGGGCGGCGAAGCAGCTCGCGTCGTCCCTGGCAGCGCTCGACGTCGGATCGCTCGCCGTTGACGGCAAAGACGCCGCAGCGGCGAACGAGCAGCTCAAGGCCGTGTTTGCGGCCCTCGATCCGGCCAAGCCGTCCGTTGAAAGCGGCGCTGTGAAGCTCGACGGCGACAAAGCGTCGGTCCCGCTCAACTTCACGTGGAAGATCGGAACAGCGGAGTGGAAATACACCTCCCAGGCCGCACTGAAGAAATCCGGCGACAAGTGGGCCGTCCAATGGACTACGACACTCCTGGAGCCGGACCTTAAGGACGGCGAAGTCCTGGACAAGACCGTCACCTCCCCGTCCAGGGCCGATATCCTCGGCGCAGGGGACGCGAAATTGGTCAGCTACCGTCCAGTGGTTCACGTGGGCATCGATAAGACCACGATTGGATCGGCGGATCCCGCTGTTTCGGCGGCGAAGCTTGCCCAACTGGTCGGCGTGGACGAAGCCGCGTATGTGAAACAGGTCCAGGCGTCCGGCCCACAGGCATTCGTCAGCGCCATCACCCTGCGCGAGGACGGAAACCGGACAGTCACGGACCAGCAGATTGCGTCGATTCCGGGCGCTCGTGGCATTCCAGATTTTCTGCCGTTGGCACCGACCCGCACCTTCGCCCGGGCTGTGTTGGGTACCGCGGCTGAGGCAAGCGCCGAACAGATCCAAAAGGCCGGGGGTGCCCTCAAGGTGGGAGACACTGTGGGAACAGGCGGCCTGCAGGAGCAGTATGACGCGCAACTCCGAGGTCAGGATGGAGTCTCCATCAAGACCCGGCCGCAGGGCATGACCGACGAACAGATCAAGGCCGCGAGGCCCGACCCCCGCCGATTGCTTTTTGCCGTCAATGTGAAGCCCGGCGATCCGTTGAAGACCACCCTGGATCCGCGTTTGCAGCAACTCGCTGAAGACACCTTGGGCGGCGTCGGCCCGGCATCGGCCATAGTGGCGCTCCGCCCCTCGACTGGCGCCGTTCTCGCAGCGGCCTCCGGCCCTGGAAGCAACGGCTACAACACGGCGATGCTGGGGCAGTACGCGCCGGGTTCGACGTTCAAGATCGTTGATTCACTCGCCTTGATCCGCAACGGAATGACGCCGGATTCCAAGGTTGAATGTACGCCAACAATTACAGTGGACGGCCGGACCTTCAAGAACGCCGAAGGCTATCCGGTGTCGTCGCTCGGCTCGGTTGCTTTGCGGGACGCTTTTGCGCATTCGTGCAACACGGCCTTCATCAGTTCCCGGGACAAGGTCAGCCAAGCCCAGCTCGAATCCGCGGCAACTTCATTGGGAGTAGCAGTCCAAGCCCCGAAACTGGGGGCCGATGCCTTCCTGGGATCCGTGCCGGGAAACGCCGACGGCACCGAGCACGCGGCTTCGATGATCGGCCAGGGAAAAGTGCTGCTTTCCCCGCTGGCCGCGGCGATCATGGCAGCTTCGGTGGCCCACGGCGCGCCGGTGTCGCCGCAACTCGTCCTGAACCCCGGCTCAGCCTCACCCTCCGCGGGTGCCACGCCGACGGCTTCCGGCGCGCCGTCGTCGTCGGCCTCTCCCGCCGCGCCGGCGTCCGAGAAGCCGGTTACGCCGGCGGAGGCAGCCGCGCTTAGCGACATGATGAGGGCTGTGGTGACCTCCGGCCACGCGGGTTTCCTCGCGTCGGTGCCGGGGGCACCCGTTGGCGCGAAGACTGGGACGGCCGAGTTCGGAAACGACAATCCGCCCAAGACGCACGCCTGGATTGTTGCAGTGCACGGAGATCTGGCGGTGGCAGTGTTCGTGGAAGACGGCGGGCTCGGTGCGACAACCAGCGGCCCGCTGCTCAAGTCGTTCCTCACCGCGGCTGGCTGAGCCGTCCGCAGACCGCTGGTGTTTGTTCTCTGGATGGACGTATTCTCAGGCTGTCACGCCGCGCCTTCTGCTGGAAGGTAACGCTAAAAAGCAACAGCAACGAGGGGAACCCATGTCGACGCCGCAGCAAGGATTTCAGTCCGCTTACCCGTCACCGTCCGATCAACGCCCTGTGAGCTTGGGTCAGTTGCAGTGGTACATGGAGGGCATGAGGCACGCGCGCCTGGCGGCTGTGTTCGGCGTGATCGGAATCTTCTCATTGGGCGTTGTTTTCGGACCCTTGGCCATTATGCAGGCGAAGAAAGCCGAGGGATTCGGGGTAGCGGCACAGGAAGGAAAGATCCTAGGTTGGGTGGGGATCGGCCTGTTCGTCTTATGGGTCCTGTTTTTCGTTGCCTACATTGTCCTGTTCGCATCGATCATCGCGAACTTGCCACACACCCCGTACCCGGGCCGCACCAGCTCGTAACGGGACATTCCTGACCGCGGCAGGCCCAGCTGCACGGGATTTCGGCGCGATATGTGAGCGAGCGTCGCCGGAAAGGGGGACATATGTGAGCGAGGGTCGCAGGGGATGGGCGCCCTCTGGACAGGTATTTCCAGCGGGTGCACACTTAATTCAACGCTTGTTGAATTAGTTGCAACGGTGGGAGTGGCCATGAACCAGCCTGAAAGCACCACTTGCGTCATCGCGGGCGGGGGCCCGGCGGGGGTGATGCTCGGACTCCTTCTGGCCCGGGCCGGCGTCGACGTCACCATCCTCGAAAAGCACGCCGACTTCCTGCGCGACTTCCGCGGCGACACCGTCCACCCCTCCACCATCCGTCTCTTGGATGAGCTTGGGCTGGGCGAGGGATTCCGCGCTTTGCCCCAAAGCAAGCTCGGCAATTTCAAACTCCCCGCGGGCGGCAAGGAAGTGACCCTGGTCGACTTCGATCGCCTCAAGCCGCCCTACGATTACGTAGCCATGGTTCCGCAGTGGGACCTCCTGAATTTCCTGGTGGACGCCGCACAGCAAGAGCCGCAGTTCACGCTCCGGATGAACACCGAGGTCACGGATCTGCTGTACGACGACGGCGGGAAGGTCGCCGGGGTGGCGTACCGCATCCGGGACGCGGCGTCCGGAGAGGAAACCGGGACGGGGGAGCTTCGCGCGACGTTGACGGTGGCATGCGACGGCCGCAGCTCGGTGCTTCGGCAGAAGGCAGGACTGGTCCCCCGCGAGTTCCCCGTGCCGTTCGACACCTGGTGGTTCAGGCTCTCCCGGCGCGCGGACGAACAGGGACAGTTGGCCTCGATCATGCCCCGCTTCTCCGGCACCGATGTGCTCCTCAGCCTGACGCGCAAGGACTTCTACCAGATCGGCTACATCGCGGAGAAAGGCAAGGACCCGCAAATGCGTGCCGAAGGTGTCGAGAGCTTCCGTGCCCGCGTCGCCCGAATCCGCCCGGATCTGGCGGACCGCGTGGATGAAATCAGGTCCATGGACGATCTCCATTTGCTCGATGTGAAGCTCAACCGGATCAAGCCCTGGCACAAACCAGGCCTCCTCCTCATCGGAGATGCCGCCCACGCGATGTCTCCTGCTGGAGGAGTGGGCATCAACCTGGCTATCCAGGACGCCGTTGCCGCGGCCCGGCGCATTGCCCGCCCATTGCTTCAGGACACCCTTGTCGAGGCAGACCTCGCGTCGGTGCAGAAGCGCCGCTGGTTCCCCACCGTAGTGATCCAGAATATGCAGCTCCTCATCCAGAAAGCGGTCTTCGGCCCCGCAGTAAAAGGCCAGTTAGTCGGGCCCCCGGGTCCGGTGGTCTTTGCCGCCCGCCATGTACCCGGGTTCGGGAAACTTCCTGCCCTCATGATCGCCTTCGGCCCGCGGCCGGAGCACGCCCCGGACTTTGCGCGCCGGAAGCCCGCCGTGAACCGGAAACCGGTGTGAACAGGGGTCGCCGCCCGGGACAGGTGAGCAGCCGGGACGCGGTTCTCCGTGCGGCCCGTGAACAGTTCAGCCGCAAAGGATATGACGCCGCAACAGTCCGGGCCATCGCGGCCGAGGCCGGTGTGGATCCATCCATGATCAACCATCATTTCGGCACCAAGGAGCAGCTGTTCATGGCTGCGCTTGAGTCTCCTGTGGACCCCAAGGAACACCTGACGGCTGTCCTTGACGGGCCGCGGGACGGCGTCGGGGAGCGGTTGGTATCGCGCTTCCTGACAGTTTGGGACTCGCCCGCGGGGGCAGCCGGGGTCGCGGTCCTGAGAACGGCGATGCAACACGAATGGAGTGCGGCACTGGTCCGCGAGTTCATCCTCAACCGGGCTATCAAACCTTTGCTGGCTGGCCTTGGTGTCCCCGCGGAAGAGGCTTCGTGGCGCGGAAGCCTGGTGGCATCGCAGCTTTCCGGACTCATCCTCACCCGTTACCTGATCAAACTGGAGCCGATCGCTTCGGCCCCGCACGCCGTCGTCGTCCAAGCGCTAGGGCCGACAATCCAGCGGTACCTGACCGGCGCCGTAAGCGGTGGACTGTCGGACTGGATCACCAAAACCGGCGACTAAGGAGTCTCCCGCGGTCCGTGGGAAGATTGGGCAGTGGCCCATATTGACGTTTCAGGCATCGACTACTTCCTCTCCGACGGCACCCAGCTGCTCAACGGCGTGACCTTCAAGGTCCCGGACGGCAGCAAAACGGCCCTGATCGGGCCGAACGGAACGGGAAAGACCACCCTGTTCAAGATCATCGCCGGCGATCTCACGCCTGACGAAGGAGTGGTGGGCCGTTCCGGCACCATGGGCATCATGCGACAGTTCGTCGGGCAGGTCCGCGATGAGTCCACCGTGCGTGACCTGCTCGTTTCAGCCGCGCCGCCGGCCCTCGCCGCGGCCGCCAAAGCGGTCGAAGACGCCGAGCTCGCCATGATGGAGCACGACGACGAGCCCACCCAGATGCGGTACGCCCAAGCGATCGTGGACTGGGGAGACGCCGGAGGGTACGACGTCGAGACCGTCTGGGACGAGGTCTGCATGGCCGCGCTCGGCATCCCCTTTGACCGCGCACAGCACCGCCCGGCGTCGAGCCTTTCGGGCGGCGAGCAGAAGCGGCTGGTGCTTGAGGCGCTGTTCTCCGGACCGGATCAGCTCCTACTCCTCGACGAACCGGACAACTACCTCGACGTTCCAGGCAAGCGTTGGCTCGAAAGCAAGCTCAACGAATCCAAGAAGACGGTCTTCTTCATCAGCCACGACCGCGAGCTGCTCAACAACGCCGCGGGCCGCATCGTGACCCTTGAGCCCGGCATCAACGGGGCCGGTGCCTGGGTGCACGGCGGGGGTTTCGGCACCTATGTGGAAGCGCGTATCGACCGCAACGCGCGCTTCGAGGAACTGCGCAAGCGCTGGGACGAGGAGCACCTGAAGCTCAAGGAACTCGTCATCATGTACAAGACCAAGGCTGCATTCCGCTCGGACATGGCCAACAAGTACCAGGCCGCCCAAACGCGACTCGCCAAGTTCCTTGAGGCCGGACCGCCCGAAGCCCTGCCCCTGGAGCAGAACGTGCACATGCGCCTCAAGGGAGGCCGCACGGCCAAACGCGCTGTGGTAGCTGAAAAGCTTGAACTCACGGGCCTGATGAAGCCGTTCTCCACCGAGATCTGGTTCGGCGACCGGGTGGGCGTGCTCGGTTCCAATGGCTCGGGCAAGAGCCACTTCCTGCGGCTCCTTGCTGCAGGCGGCACCGACCCGGAGCGCGAGCATTTGCCGGTTTCCGACGTCGAAATCGCTGAAGTTCCGCACGAAGGCACCGTCAAGCTGGGTGCCAGGATCCGTCCCGGATTCTTCGCTCAGACCCATTCCCGTCCGGATCTGTTGGGCCGGACGCTCCTGGACATCCTGCACCGGGGCGACGAACACCGTTCCGGGCTGGGCCGCGAGGCTGCTTCCGGCGCGCTCGACTCTTATGGGCTGGTGGGTTCGGCCGAGCAGAAGTACGAGTCGCTCTCCGGTGGGCAGCAGGCGCGCTTCCAGATCCTGCTCCTTCAGCTGTCCGGCGCTACGCTCTTGCTCCTGGACGAGCCGACGGACAACCTGGACCTGCACTCGGGCGAAGCCTTGGAGCGCGCCATCGACGCGTTCGAAGGCACCGTCCTGGCTGTCACGCACGACCGCTGGTTCGCGAAGTCCTTCGACCGTTTCCTCGTCTTCGGATCCGACGGCAAAGTCTACGAATCCGCGGAGCCCGTCTGGGACGAGTCCCGGGTGGAACGGGCGCGCTGACTTCCAGCCGACCCCGTCCGCGCACGACGCCGTTCCCGGGCTGAGACGCTCGCTCACCTTTGGTGCCCCGCCACGGAACGCGCGCTCACCTTTGGTGGGCTTTTTCGGAACGCTCGCTCACCTTTGGTGCCCCGCCACGGAACGCGCGCTCACCTCAAGTGAGCGAGCGTCGGCCTCTAACGCGTCAGAAGTGAGCGAGCGTCGGCCGGAAACGCCCCAAAAGTGAGCGAGCGTTTGAGCCGTTCGACACACGGGGCGATTTCTGCGCGCAAGTTCCCGCGCCTAGCGCCCATATGATCATCATGGATGATTAGATGATCATTCCCGGGTAGCATTTGAGCATGAGGACTGCTGACCGCCACCGGCTCATTGGCGAGCTACTGCGCAAGCGCGAAGAGATCACCGTTGACGAACTGGTTGCCGAATGCGGGGCATCGGGGGCCACTATTCGGCGCGACCTGGAAATCCTAGCGTCCCACGGTGTCCTCCGCCGGGTGCATGGCGGCGCCCGCAGCCTCGTGGACCGCGGCGACAACCCCGGCTATGGGCAGCGCGAGCTGGAGGACCAGAATGCCAAGGAGAGAATCGCCGTCGCCGTCGAACGATTGCTCCGCGACCGCGATCACGTGTGGCTGGACAGCGGTTCCACGGCAACGGAGATCGCGCGCCGGCTTGCGCAGCGGGAGCTGACCATCATGCCGATGTCCCTTCGTGCGGTGGAGTTCCTGGCCACGGACCTTGCCTCTGGGCGGCGGCCGGGCCTGTTGTTGCCCGGTGGCAGCCTGGTTCCCGGCGAGCAGTCATTCCGGGGACCAATGGCAGAGGCAAACATCCGCTCCTTGCGTTTTGACACCGCGATCGTCACTCCGTGTGCGATCAACCTCAAAGACGGCCTGCTGGCGCACGATCTCGAGGACGCCGCGATCAAGCGGGCAGGTCTGGAATCGGCCGGCCGGGTGATCGTGGCCTGCACAGGAAGTAAGTGGAATGCACAGGCCGTGGCCTTGGTTGCAGCCATGGACGCGGTAGATGTCATTGTGACGGACCGGAAGCCAAGCACTGAAGAATGCACCCGACTTGAAAATCTCTCCGTGGAAGTTGTGATCGTATGACCACCAGCACCCGAACCGCTCCGAACGTCAAAGCAGCGGCAATCGCCACTTTCCTGGTTTTCGGCATGAACGGGCTCGTCTTTGCCAGCTGGGCGGCCCGCATACCCGCCGTCACCCAGACCCTGCACCTGACGTCCGGACAGATGGGCACACTCCTGCTGTGCACCGCCGTCGGGTCCCTTGTGGCGCTCCCCTCTGCGGGATGGGTTGTGGGGAGGATTGGTACGGCCAATACCGTCCGCGCCGCGGGGCTCCTTGCCGCCTCCGCCGGAGCGGCTATCGCCTTCTCCCTGATGGCCGGATCCGTGGCCGCCACTGCGCTGGCGCTCTTTTTCTTCGGTGTTGGGGTCGGTCTGTGGGACGTGTCGCAGAATATCGAGGGGGCCGACGTCGAACACCGGCTCGGGCGCACCATTATGCCGCAGTTCCACGCCGCTTTTAGCGGGGGTGCCTTTGTGGGTGCGCTGGTTGGCGCGTGGCTTTCCGAGATCGGCGTTGGACTTCCGGAGCACCTGCTGGTCATTGCCGGCGTCGTGGTTCTTCTCACTTTGACCGCGCCGCGCTACTTCATGCCCCACGAAGCCACAGGAACAATGCCCGACGGCGGCGCGCCAGCTGTCAAGGGTCCGTCGGCTTGGCGGGACTCCCGCACCCTGTTGATCGGTGTGGTGGTGCTTGGAGCGACCCTCACGGAGGGGGCCGGAAACGACTGGATCGCCAAGGCCTCGGTGGATGGGTTGAATACTTCCGAATCGGCAGGCGCTCTCTTGTTTGCGCTCTTTGTGGCCGCGATGACCCTGATGCGTTTCCTTGGCGGCCGCGCGATCGACAGGTTCGGACGTGTAGCCGTGTTGCGGGTCAGCATGGCCGCCGCGGGAGTGGGCCTTGCTCTCTTCGTTTTCGCGGGCAACCTCATCCTTGCCGGGATGGGTGCGGCCCTTTGGGGTATCGGTGCAGCCTTGGCGTTCCCGATGGGCATGTCCGCTGCTGCCGATGATCCGAGACATGCAGCCGGGCGCGTCTCGGTGGTCTCGACAATCGGCTATGTGGCGTTTCTCGCCGGCCCGCCGCTTCTGGGATACCTAGGTGACCACACCGGCATCCACATGGCCCTGCTTGCCATCGGGGCGCCGATCCTGATCGCACTGTGGCTGGCCGGCGCCGCGAAGCCCCTGGTTAAAAGCAACTGACTCGCAGTTGTTGTCGTTTTGAAGGATCAGAACGACAACAACTGCGAGTCAGTTGGGTGGCTACGACGACGGGTGGTTACGGGGCTGAGGTGGCGGGAGCCGAAGGAACTGCGCTCGGCGATGCCCCGTTGGTCGGAGCACCGCTCGGCCGGTTCCGGCCCTGGCCGCCCTGGCCGTTGAAGTTCTGGAACTGGCCGCGGCCGGGACGGGCCTGGCCGGCATCCATGAGCTTTGTGACGCCGACGCCTCCGAAGAAGCCGACAGCAACCAGCAGCACGGCAAGGAGGATCTGCGTCAGGCGACCCATCTTGAAGCGCTTCTTGGGCACGAATGGCTCCGGCGCTTGGGGTTGGCCCCACCCTTGTCCGGTGGGTTCCTGACCGGTGGCCTGCAGGACGGCGGTCGGCTGTCCGGTATGGGGCTGTTGGGTGTAGGGCTGCTGGGGCTCCGGCTGGTTCGTGGGACCGGGCTCCGGTGCTGAATAGGACATTTTTGGATCTCCTGTTGGCTGTTTCTTTTAGTTGCTGGAGGTGGAACTGTGGGCGGTTATTCGTACCGCAGGGCGTCGATCGGCCGGAGTTTCGCCGCCTTGTTGGCCGGGTAGATTCCGAAAATCAGGCCGATCGCCGCGGATACGAGGAACGACAGCCACACGGTCCACCACTGGACTTCGGGTTGCGTTCCCAGCAGAGGGAACGCGCTGCCGATGTAGCCCGCGGCAATTCCCAGCACCCCGCCGATCAGCGAAATGATGAGCGATTCGATCAGGAACTGGCTCACGATGCTGCCCCGCGAGGCTCCGATCGCCTTGCGGATGCCGATTTCGCGTGTACGTTCGGTGACCGTGACGAGCATGATGTTCATAACGCCGATTCCGCCCACCAGAAGCGAAATGCCTGCCACGGCGCCCAGGAGGATCGTCAGCGTGGCAGTTGTGGTGGTGGCCGTCGTGAGGATCTGTGCCTGGTTCCGCACTTGGTAGTCACGGTTGGCGGAGGTGACGTTGTGCCGGGCATCGAGGATCATCTGTACCTCGTTCTGGGCCTGGTTCATCACGTCCGCCGACTTCGCCTGGACGGTGATGGAGGCGAGGGACGGCGAGTATCCGGTGAACTTGTCTTGCGCCGCACTGTAGGGGATCACCACAATGTCGTCTGGATCGTTGAGCCCCGAGGACCCCTTTTGGGCCAGTACGCCGGAGACCACGAAGTTCTGGCCGTTGAGGGCGATCGTCTGCCCCACGGCCGAGGTCACCGAGGTGCCCACCAGGTCCTGCGCCACGGTATTGCCGATCACGGCCACTGCGGTGCCGCTGCTTGCGTCACCGTCGCTGAAGTAGGACCCTGCCGCGAGGGTGTCGTTCGAAATGGAAAAGTACGACGGCGTGGTCCCCACGAACGTTGCGACCGCGTGGGTTGCGTCCTGGTAAGTCCCCGTGACGTTCTGTGCCGTGACCACCGGAGCCGTTGCGGCGACGTCGGGGGCCATGACGGGATCCGTCAGCGCGGCCATGTCCTGCAGCGTGAGGTTGGTGCCACGTGACCGCGGACCGGTGACGGCTTGCCCGCCGCCCGCGGCGCGGCCGCCGGCCGTCGTCTGGCGGCTCACGGTGAGTACGTTGGTTCCCAGTTTGCCGATCTGGGCCTTGATGGCGTTGGAGGTTCCGGCGCCCACGGCCAGCAGGATGATGACGGATGCGATGCCGATCAGGATGCCGAGGGTAGTGAGGATGGAGCGCATCTTGTTGGCCATCACCCCGGTCAGGGCAAAGCGAACGGATTCGGCGATCATCATGCCGGCACCGCCGTCGCTACGGGGTGCGCATTTACGGCACGGATCCGGTGGTCCTCAATGATGTGCCCGTCCTGGAAGCGCACTACGCGGTTGGCCCGCGCCGCGACGTCGGCTTCGTGGGTGATCATCACAATGGTCCGGCCGTTGGCGTGCAGGGACTCGAAGAGATCGAGGATTTCGTGCGAGGACTTGGTGTCCAGTGCACCCGTCGGCTCGTCGGCCAGCAGCAGCACCGGGTTGGTCACGAGCGCCCGGGCGATGGCAACACGCTGTTGTTGTCCGCCGGAGAGCTGCGAAGGCTTGTGGTCGGCCCGCTCTGCCAAGCCCACGGAAGCGAGCACTTCCAGGGCCCGCTCGCGCCGTTCCTTGCGGTGCACTTTTGCGTAAGCGAGGGGCATGGAGACGTTGTCCACGGCCCGCGTGCGCGGTATCAGGTTGAAGTTCTGGAAGACGAAGCCGATTTTCCGGTTGCGGATCTGCGCGAGCTGGAATTCATCCAGGGTCCCGGTATCGATGCCGTCCAGGTGATAAGTCCCCTGGGTGGCGCCGTCGAGGCAGCCGATGATGTTCATCATGGTGGACTTTCCGGAGCCCGAGGCGCCGATGATGGCCACGAAGTCGCCCCGGTCAATGGAGATGCTGACGGAATCGAGTGCCCGTACTTCGGCCTCCCCTTTGCCATAGATCTTGCTCACGGAGTCCAGTTGGATGACAGCGTCGTTCACGGCTGCTTACCCGCCATTTCCGCGGGTGCCACCGGTGCCGCCCGTAACTCCGGCGCCGCCCGTGCCACCGAATCCGCCCGTACCGCCAAGTCCGCCCGTCCCGGTTCGTCCGGTAGTGCCGGTGGTGTCCAGGGTGGAGGAGATGGCGGGGAGTTCAATCTGATCGCCCGCGTTGAGTCCGGTGAGCACCTGGGTGCGGCCATTGTCCGTGATCCCGGTGGTGATGGTCACCGGCGTCGAGGTTCCGTTCTTCATCACGTTGACGGTCTGCTTGGTTCCGGTGGTGGTGATGGCCAGCGAAGGCACCGTCAAAGCGTTCTTGGCGGTCGCCGTCGTCACGGAGATGTTTGCGCTCTGGCCGAGCCGGAGGGCAGCCGGGGGGTTCTTGATGGAGATCGTCACGGGGTAGCTGACCACGTTGTTCGTGGTTGTGGCGTTCTGGGCGATTGCCGTGATGGTTCCGGTGACGGGTGCCGCGGAGGGGTCGGTCTTGAGCGCCGGGAAGGTGAAGGTGGCGGAGTCGCCGGTCTTCATGGCGGCAATGTCGGATTCGGCGAAGTTGGCGATGACCTGCAGATGCGCTGTGTCGCTGATGGTGATCAGTCCGGAGGACGATGTGCTCGCCGCGCTTGTGGAGGAGCTGCTGGAGGAACCCGAAGCTCCAGAGGAACCGGAAGCCGAGGACCCGGATGAGCCGGAGCTGCTGCCGGCATTGCCTCCGACGACGGCGTTCACAGCGGTGACCGTTCCTGAAACCGGGGCCGCGAGTGAGCAGGACGCCAGGTTCTTGGTTGCGGTGTCGACGGCAATCTGGGCCGACGTCGTATTGGAGGTGGCGCCGCCACCGCTTTGGGCGGAATTGAGGGCCGTCGCAGCCGAGGCGATCTGCTCTTTGTCCTTGAGTGCCGAACTGGCTTGCTGGTTGACGGCTTGGGTCAGTGCCTGGTTGTCCTTCGCCAGCTGGGCCTGTGCCGTATTGAGCGCATTCTGGGCCGGCTGGCTGCTGGGCTGGGCGCTGGCGGCGGTCTGAGCCGCGGCGACAGTCGCATTGTCATTGTTCACGGCTGTCTGCGCGGCGGTCACGGCACTGGCTTGCTGGCTCGCGTCCAGGTTGGCCGTTTGTTGGGCGTTGGCCAGGCTCTGATTCGCCGAAGCTACCTGGTTGCTGGCTGAGGCCTGCTGTTGGTTTGCCTGCGCGGCGGCGGAATCCAGTTGGGCCTGGGCGACGGCCAGGGCGTTCTGGGCGTTCGTCGGATCAATGGTCACCAGCACTTGCCCGGCTGTGACTTGCTGACCGGTCACAGCGGAAACAGTGGCGATGGGCCCGGTGCAGTTCTGCGCGTTGATGACCGTGGTGCTTGCGGGCGAGACGTTTCCGCTCGCCGTAGAGACCGCGGCTAGGTCGGCTGCGCTGACCGCGACGGTGCGGGCGGTGGTGTCGGCGGCCGTTTGCGGCACGCCGTTCAGCACGAAGAAGGCGCCGGCGGCAATGCCGATAACGGCCACCCCGATGCCGCTGTTGATGAGTTGAGGCTTTGAGAGCATGCCCGAAGACTATGGTCGCTCTCTTGGAGAAGACCGAGTGCTACCTGATGGTTTACCCTATGTGACGTCCTGCGCGGCGTGCCGTTTCCCTCGAGTCTGTGGGGAAGAACGAGCCCCACTATCCCACATCTTTACCGGCCCGCCGATAGTCTGGTGGAATGCGAAGCATGCTGCGATGGGGATCAGGGCGGATAGCGCGACTCGATCGGGCGGCGGTCCGAGCAGTCTCGCGGCGGCCGGAGGGCTCGCATGACGCCGTTCTGAAAAACCTCTCGGAGGCCGCCACCAAGGGCAAGCTATGGTTTGCCGTAGCTGGAGTTTGCGCGGCATTTCCCGGTAAACCCCGCAACGCGGCGATCCACGGGCTCCTGGCCCTTGGCGTTGCGTCGGCCGTCACCAATCTGGGTTTCAAGACGCTGCTTCCTCGGGCGCGGCCGTTGCCCGAACTCCTTCCGGCTTTTCGCTTTGTCAACCCGCAGCCCACCAGTTCCTCGATGCCTTCGGGCCATTCGGCGTCTGCCGTTGCCTTCACTCTTGGCGTCGCGCTGGTGTATCCCCGTCTTGGTGTAGCTCTTGCCCCGGTTGCGGCAGGTGTGGCGTATTCCCGGGTTCATACAGGCGCCCACTGGCCCTCCGACGTCGTGCTCGGCTCGGCGATCGGGGCCGGAGCGGCACTCCTGACCCGAAAGTGGTGGCCGGCCAGACCTCCCGTTCCGGACACAGACCGTTCACCGGCCGATGCCCCCGCAGTCGGCGACGGCGAGGGGCTAAGCATTGCGGTCAACGCCCTCGGCGGTTCCTACTCGCCGGACACCGAGACGCAGCTTCGGGAAATATTCCCCAAGTCGCATATAAGCCTGATTTCCGATGGTGATGACGTGGTTGCAGAAATCCGGACCGCAGCAGGGCGGCCCGGGACGAAGGCCTTGGGCGTGTGGGGCGGCGACGGAACGGTCGGCACTGCCGCGGCGGCCGCCGTCGAGCACTCACTGCCCTTACTGGTGCTGCCCGGCGGAACGCTGAACCATTTCGCACGTGATGTAGACGCCCGATCGCTGGAAGGGGCCCTACAGGCCGCCAAAACGGGAGCAGCGGCATGGACAGACCTGGGCCATGTGAGCGCGGGCAGGGGCGTCGATGGCAAGGACGAGACCACCGAGCTCATCATGCTCAATACGGCAAGCATCGGTGTCTACCCCAACCTGGTGCGGCGACGCGAACGGCTGCAGCCCGCCATGGGGAAGCCCCTCGCGGGACTCGTCGCAGGCTTGCGCACCTTCGGCGCGGCAACGCCGACCACCCTCCGGATCAACGGCATCCCCCACAAGTTGTGGATCCTCTACTTGGGCCGTGGCCGCTACTACCCGCGGGACCTGGCACCGCTGACGCGTCCTGTGCTTGACGACGGCGTGTTGGACATCCGCATGGTCACGGCCGATGAGCCTTTTGCGCGGCTGCGTCTGCTGTGGGCGGTCCTCACCGGAACCGTGGGTACCTCCAAGGTGACCCACCTCAGCGAGGCTGCGGAGCTCAGCATCGAAGCGATCGGAGAACCGCTAGTGATTGCGGTCGACGGCGAGCCGTTGCCTGGTGTGCGGACCGCGGAGTTCACTGTCAAGCGCCGGGCGCTGCGCGTGTATTCGCCGCTTTACTAGAGTTTCCGAGCGCTTTCCTGGTGCCCGGGAAGACCTGGCCGCTGCCGGGATCATCCATAGGGACTACCCTGAGCGGCCCCTGAATCATCCCTGAGACCGGCGTATTCCGTCATGCCGGTGGCTAGCGTTGTACTTACAGTCACCACCTAGCTGCAGCAAGCGGAGGGAACGCTTCCATGATTGAGGCAACAGGCTTGAGGAAGGTCTACGGCGCAAAGACAGCCGTGGACGGAATCAGCTTCACCGTACAGCCCGGGAAAGTCACGGGCTTCCTTGGCCCGAACGGCGCCGGCAAGTCCACCACCATGCGCATGATCATGGGTCTCGACCGTCCGACGTCGGGCGACGTCATCGTCAACGGCCGGCATTACTCCCAGCACAAAGCCCCGCTCCACGAAGTGGGAGCGCTGCTCGATGCCAAGGCGGTGCACACCAGCCGCAGCGCGTACAACCACCTGCGCGCCATGGCTGCCACCCACGGGATTCCGAACTCGCGCGTTGAGGAAGTCATCGAGATGACCGGCCTCACCGCAGTTGCCAAGAAGAAGGCCGGAGGGTTCTCCCTCGGGATGGGCCAGCGGCTTGGCATCGCCAACGCACTCCTGGGTGATCCCCAGACGCTCATCCTCGACGAACCGGTCAACGGACTGGATCCTGAGGGCGTCCAGTGGGTCAGGAACCTTGCGCGCTACCTGGCAAGCCAGGGCAAGACCATCTTCATTTCCAGCCACCTCATGTCCGAGATGGCCCAGACCGCGGACCACCTCATAGTGATCGGTCGCGGCAGGATCATCGCAGACACCACGGTGGATGCGCTGATTGAGAGCCAGTCCCGCAAGCGCACTTTGGTCCGTACCTCGGAGACCACCCGCTTGTCCGAGTTGCTGGCCCGCGACGGCGTCCGGGTGGAGCAGAACGAACGTGAAACCCTGGAGGTGTACGGAGTGGAGCCGCTCCGCATCGCCGAGCTCGCCCTCGACAACCGGGTACTGGTTTACGAGCTCACTCCACTCACGTCATCACTGGAAGAGGCCTACTTCCAGCTGACCAAGGACGAGGTGGAATACCACTCGCACATCACCGGCGGACCGGCAGCACCAGGCGGGCCGGTGGACGGAAGCCCCGCCGGCGTCGGCGCCACCTCCGCTGCCACCATGGAAGGGATCCAGTCATGAGCACCACCACCATCAGCAAGAAACCTGCGATCCCGTCAGCCGCGACCGGTGGCGTCACTTTCCTCCGGGTACTGAACTCCGAATCCATCAAGTTCCGGACCCTCATGAGCACCAAGATCCTTTTGGTCCTCACTTTCGTGGCCATTGTCGGCATCGGCCTGCTGTCCGCCCTGGTCCGCTGGAACTTCATCAACCAGATGGTCGAAGTCGGCCGGCAGGGTCATAAGGAAACGGTGCAGCAAGCCGTTGACTCCTTCCCGCCGGGATCGGGGTTCAGCCTCTACAACCTGCCGAATGCCGGACTCAACATCGGCATCCTGGTCATGGGATCCCTGGCCGTGCTCTTCATTGCTTCTGAGTACGCTACCGGCATGATCCGGTCAACCATGAACGCGGCTCCGGGACGGCTCTCCACCTTCGGTGCCAAAGCCGTAGTCCTGGTTGTGGTGTCCTACGTCCTTTCGGTAGTGGCCGGCGTCGTGACTTTCCTGTTGGCCTCACCGATGTTCGCCAACTTTGGCCTTGATCTCGGCTGGAACACGGACGGTGTCCTCTACAGCGTTTTCACCGGCGGCCTGTACGTCTCAGGGGTCGCGCTGATCGGCCTTTCGCTCGGAACACTGCTGAAGAACCCGGCCGGCGGCATCACCGTCCTGGTAGGCATCATGTTCGTCCTCCCGTTCGCCGGCCAATTCCTCGGCTTCGCACCGGGAGACTTCTGGAAGTACGTCCCCCAGTACCTGCCCAGTGAGGCCGGCGGCCGCTTCTTGTCGATCGGCCACGTGGACGGCAACCTGGATCCATGGGCGGGCGGCCTCGTGTTCCTTGGCTATGTCATCTTGTTCATGGTTCCTGCCCTCATCGTGCTCAAGAAGCGCGACGTCTGATTCGCGATCGTCTGACGATCCAAGCGCACCCACTCCAGGCAAGGCCACTAGGCTCAAGCCATGAGTGAAGAGTTGCCAGCCCAGGACGCATCGGCCCACGTGGCCGATGCGTCCTTCGCTGAAATCACCCTGCGCCGCCGTGGCAGGATCCGCCGCTATCTCTTTCAACACCCACGGGTCATGGATGCAGTGGTGGTGCTGTGCTATTCGCTTTTGGCGCTGGCCACCTTCATCAGCTCGATCGTGGACGGCAAGTGGTTCGCCGCCGCGCTGCTGGTCGCCATTGCCGCCATCTTGTTCCTTCGACGCCGCAACCCGCTGAGTGTCACTGCCGCCGTTGCGGTCCTCGAAGTGGCCGTGACGCTGCTGAATCCCTGGGGTTCGAACGTCTCGGCAGGACTGTGGTTTGCGCTGTACGCGGTGGCCGTGACGAGGGCCCGGACCTTCGCGTTGACTGTGTTTGGGGCGGCGAGCCTGCCGCTGACGCTCGTGTATCTCTTCATGTGGACCAGTCCGGCGGCCCCGGCCAACGGAGAGGCGATTCCGGAGAATTTCCACCTCATCAGCAACATCACCGCCGCGGCCAGCATTCTGTTGTCCAACCTGATCGCCACCGGCATCGGCATTTCGGTGCGGCAGCGGCGTGAACATGAGAGCGAAATCAGGGCCTGGGCTGCACGCACGGCCCGCTTGGGTTCGGTCACCGAACGCAACCGGATCGCCCGGGAGATGCACGACGTCGTAGCCCACTCCCTGACGGTCATGATCAGCCTCTCGGACGGCGCCGCCGTCGTGGTCAAGAAGGATCCGGAGCGCGCCGGTGAGGTGCTCGGCGAACTCTCCCGCACCGGCAGGACTGCGCTGGCCGACATGCGCCGCGTACTCGGTGTGCTGCGGGAAGACTCTGCGCGCCCTGCGCCTTTGGAGCCCCTGGTTTCCGGGCATGACTTAAGCAAGCTGCTCGATGGATTCCGGACGGCAGGACTGCCGTTGCACTATTCGCACACGGGCCCTGCCCTTCCTGAAGACCCGGCGTTCCAGCTCACCGTCTACCGGATCGTGCAGGAATCCCTGACAAACGTGCTCAGGTACGGCCGTTCCTCGAGCCAAGTGGATGTGAGGATCGTGCGGGATGGCGACTCGGTCACCATTGAAGTGCTCGACGACGGCCGGGGCTCCCGGGATCCGGGCACCGAAGAGGCGGTCCTGGGAACGGGCCAAGGCATCGCGGGGATGCGTGAACGTGCGGGAATCTATGCTGGAACGGTGGATGCCGGTCCTGGAATACACGGCGGGTGGCGCGTTCATGCGGAGCTGAACTGGAATGGCGACAAGGGGAAATCATGACTGACAATGCTCCCATCAGGGTTCTGCTGGTGGACGACCAGCCCTTGCTGCGCATGGGATTTCGGCTGATCCTGGAAGGCGAAGACGATCTCGAGGTCGTAGGCGAAGCCTCCGACGGCGCCGAAGCAGTCCGGAAGGTCGAGGAACTGGAACCGGACGTGGTGCTCATGGACGTCCGGATGCCTGCCGTGGATGGAATTGAAGCCACACGGCGGATCACGGCCTCGGCGTCCAACGCCAGGATCATCATCCTGACTACTTTCGACCTCGATGAATATGCCTTCTCAGGCCTCCAGGCAGGGGCCTCCGCGTTCCTGCTGAAGGATGTTGCGCCTGCGGAGTTGGTCCAGGGCGTCCGGCTCGTGGCCAGCGGCGACGCCGTGGTGGCTCCGCGGGTCACCCAGCGGCTCCTGGAGACCTACGTCCGCGGGGGTCGCGTGCCCGGCCAGGCCACAGCCCAGGCCCGCGATCCGCTGCTCGAAGAATTGACGCCCCGCGAAACCGAGATGCTGGAGGCTATCGCGGGAGGGCTGTCCAACGCGGAAATCGCCCACAAGTTCTTTCTTTCCGAGGCAACGGTCAAGACCCACGTCCGTCGGATCCTCACCAAGCTGCACCTGCGGGATAGGGTCCAGGTGGTGGTCTACGCCTACGAAACAGGACTCGTGGTCCCGAGCAACCCGGATTACTAACGTCAGTCTGAGCTCTATTTGGCCGCTTAGCTTGAAATGGGGCGGAACTGCGGATTCTCTCCGTCATGGATTTCCTGGATAACCCTGTCAGGCATTGGGGCGCTCCGCTATGGTATGGCTCATGGGGGAACCGCGGAGCGAAGTTGTTGGGCAAAGTAACCAAGCTGCTTCTCGCCTGGGGCCTGAAGCGCCGGGCAAGTTCTGGATGCTGGCGTGGTTGGCGTTCCTTCCGTTTGCCTTGATTCGATCCGAAAACCTCGCCGAGTCAGATACATTTTGGCAGGTCCGCACGGGGCTCCTTACGATCGCCGAAGGTCGAATTCCCTCAGTGGATCCGTTTTCGTGGACCGTCAGCGGAAAACCCTGGACGCTAAACTCGTGGGCTTTCAACGTCGTCCTCGGTTTCTCTTACGAAGCGGCCGGTTTGGTGGGTGTTGCTCTTATCTGCGCATGCTTCGTCGCCGTCATCGGTGGACTGGTGCTCCTTCTCGCCCGGCGACTGGGAGCAGCGCCGGTACTGTCCGCTTGGGTGCTTCTGATTGGAGTGCCATTGTTGACATTGTTCTTGTCGGCGCGGCCCCAGCTCGTGGATTACATTGCCGTCCTGGCACTCGTGATGTTCCTACAGCGGCTGGTTGAGGTACCTAAACCGGTTTGGCCGCTCATTGCTATCGCCGTCCTGACGACTCTTTGGGTCAACTTGCACGCGGGAGCTTTACTGGGCGTGGCAATTGTGGGTGCCAGTGCCCTTTTGGTGTTCTTGAGACGAAGCACGCGGAGCCGATCAGGCTGGTTCCTGGCAGCGCTACTAGTAACAATGCTTTGCTCACTCGTAAATCCTTACGGCGCAGGGCTGCTCGCCCAAACGCTGCAAGTAAAGAGTGAATCGGCAGTCATTACCGAATGGCAGCCATTCAACCCGGCTGATCCGTTGCAGCTTGTTATGTTCGCCATCGGTCTTCTCGGGCTTGGCGTTGCGGCACGCCGAGGAGACCCGGTATTCACGGCCGCTATCGGAGTTGCGGTCTGCGGATCAGTGGCTGCAATGCGCGTCCTTCCAATCCTTGTCTTGCTTGCGTTGCCGGTTCTGGCGGCGTTTGCGTCACACGAGGTGGTGTTGCGCTACTTTGCCAGTCGCCGACGGTTGTTTTTCCAAGGTGCCACCGCCGTCCTCGTGATCGCTGTAGGGCTAGCAGTTTTCAATCTCCCTTTCTTCGGCCGTCCGGATCCGGCGCATTTTCCTCGCACAGCCATCAAGGCCATTCCGGCTGGTTGCAAGTTGTTCAACGAATACCAGCTGGGCGGACTGGTCATCTTGGAAAGGCCCGATGTGCCAGTGTCCATTGATTCGCGAAACGATCTCTATGGCGCGGAGCGGGTTACACAATCCTTGCGTGTCCTCGATGGCCAAGGGGACCTGAACGAAGGGCTGAGCGGTGCGGACTGCGTCCTGGTCCCTCCCGCTACCGGGCTGGCCCGCTGGCTAAACACAAACCCCGGCTGGGTCCTCAAATCAGCCGAACCCACAGCAGAATTGTTCATCCGACGTTGAACGCCGGGCCGGCAAATCCGCGGCCGCGGCTAGACTCGAAGCCATGCCTTCGAACTCCGCTGCAGCACACATCCAGGACCTTGGCGCGTATGTGAGCGCATCGCCGTCGAGCTTCCACGCCGTACACGAGGCCGCGCGCCGCCTCGATGCGGCAGGTTTCACGGCCCTTGATGAACTTCTGCCATGGGAGGGCGGGGCTGGCAGCTTCTACGTGATGCGGGATGGCGCCCTCATCGCATGGGTGACGCCGGAAGGCGCAACTCCGACCACGGCGTTCAATATCCTCGGCGCCCACACGGATTCTCCGTCCTTCAAGCTCAAGCCCAAGCCGACGACAGGCAAGTTCGGCTGGCTCCAGGCCGGCGTGGAGGTCTACGGTGGCCCTTTGTTGAACTCCTGGCTGGATCGTGAGCTTCGGCTCGCGGGCCGGCTCGTGATGCTGGACGGCACCCAGCACCTCACAGCTACCGGACCGCTCCTGCGCTTCCCGCAGTTGGCCATCCACCTGGACCGGGCTGTCAATGACGGCCTCACGCTCGACAAGCAACAGCACATGAACCCGGTATTCGGCCTCGGCGATCCCGCTTCCGCAGACGTACTGGCAATCCTGGCGGACTCTGTGTCCGGGACTTCTGTGGATCCGGCCCAGATCGGCGGCTACGACATCGTCGTCGCGGATACCCAGGCGCCTGAGCAGTTCGGTGCCAAGGGCGAGTTCTTCGCTTCAGGACGGCTCGACAACCTCTCTTCAACCCACGCAGGGCTCGCGGCACTCATTGCGCACGCAACCGCTGGTGCGCCGACCGCCGGCCCCATCGCCGTCCTGGCGGCCTTCGACCACGAAGAAATCGGCTCGGCCTCGCGCTCCGGGGCCTGCGGACCGATCCTCGAAGACATCCTCACCCGGATCTCTGACGGATTGGGCGCAACGGGGAGTCAACGGCGCCAGGCGTTGTCGGCGTCGTTCTGTGTTTCCGCGGATGCCGGCCACGCCGTCCACCCCAACTACCCCGAGCGGCACGATCCCGCCAACCGGCCCATCCTCAATGGCGGACCGCTCCTGAAGATCAACGCCAACCAGCGTTACGCCACGGACGCCACCGGCGCGGCATTCTGGGCCCGGCTCTGCGGCGAGGCGGGTATCCCCTACCAGGAGTTCGTCTCCAACAACGATGTCCCGTGCGGCTCCACCATCGGTCCGCTGACGGCCACCCGCCTGGGGATCCGGACGGTCGACGTCGGCGTGCCCCTTTTGTCGATGCACTCGGCACGCGAGCTATGCGGCGTTGAAGACCCGCGCCACCTGGCCGCGGTGACGGAGTTGTTCTTCCGGACGGCGATCTAGCTCAGGACGCCAGGCTCACTACGAGGTTGATGGTGGTGGCCAGGATCCCGACGCCGAAAACGTAGGCAAGCAGGCTGTGCCGCAAAGCGGCGGACCGCATTGCCCTGGTGGTGATCGACGTGTCCGAGACCTGGTAGGTCATCCCGAGGCTGAACGCCATGTAGGCGAAGTCCGTGTATTGCGGCGGTTCTTTTTGGTTGAATTCGATGCCGCCGGGCGGATCGGACGTGTAGTACACCTCGGCATAGCGCAAGGTGAAGAGGGTGTGCACCAGGAGCCACGACGCCACCGCACCGACGAGGGCCAGCAGGGCGAGCATGAATTTGTCGACGCCGTGCGCGTCCTTTGCTCCGAACATCACCAGGACGAAGGCTGCGAGGGAGCCGACGGCGGCACACAGGATCAGGAGGTCGGCCGTGGAGCGCCGTGGATCTTCTTCCCTGGCATGGCTTCTCGTCTGATCGGCCTTCATCGGAGTGATGACTGTCCACACGAAGATGTTGTAGACCGCCGCGGCCACTGCCCAGCCCGCCGCGGGCGCGTAGATCCACTGCCCCCAAATTCCGGTCGCTACCGCGGCAGCGATGCCGGTGACGATCATCAGCAAGAATCGCAATCGGGAACGTTTGGCACGGGCAGACTTCGGACGTTGGTTCTTCGCTGCGGCGTTCATAGTCAGATCATGGCACGGGGGTTGGCCGGCCCCGGCGTCACGCCACGCAGACTTTTAGCGTCCGGCGTGGAAGTTTGGCGCGGAAATCCGGGGGATCCCGACGTCGGACGGTCCAGAAAGTTGCACAGCGTGACGGCTCAACTTCCCGGCTTAGCTGCGTTGACGGCTTAGCTGCCCGGCCGGGGCGCGAACATGATGACGGCCACGCCGAAGATGCAGATCACCGCGCCGATGACGTCCCAACGGTCCGGGCGGAATCCGTCCATGAGCATTCCCCAAGCCAACGACCCGGCGATGAACACCCCGCCGTAAGCTGCAAGCACGCGGCCGAAGTGTGCGTCAGGCTGGAAAGCTGCCACGAAACCGTAAATACCCAAGGCTGCGATACCGAGGCCTGCCCACCACCACGGTTTAGCCTCCTTGACTGATTGCCACACGAGCCAGGCCCCGCCGATCTCGGCGATGGCCGCGAGGATAAAGAGTGCGACGGATTTGAGGACGGTCATGGGTTCAGTCTGCCCGAGCCTGGAAAGTTATCCACATACGCGACCCCGTGCATTCCACGTCGCCGACACGCCGAATAGGCTTAGAGGCGGGAAATGGACTAAGATATTGAAGTCTGTGCTGCGCCCTGCTCCCGCTTCTGGAAGCGGTCAGCAGCACTGTTCATCGCAAATGAACCTCCTGTTACGGAAATGCCGTAACCGCTTAGCCCAAAGGAGGTGGGTTCACATATGCGTCCTTACGAATTGATGGTAATCATCGACCCCGAGGTCGAAGAGCGTACCGTAGAGCCGTCGCTTCAGAAGTTCCTGAATGTCATCACCACCGATGGTGGAACCATCGAAAAGGTTGACATCTGGGGCCGCCGTCGCCTCGCTTACGACATCAAGAAGAAGTCCGAAGGTATCTACGCAGTGGTGAACTTCACCGCCAAGCCGGAAACCGCCAAGGAACTTGACCGCCAGCTGAGTCTCAATGAGACCATCATGCGCACCAAGATCACCCGCCCCGAAGAGCAGAAGGTCGTTGCTGAGTAATTTCAGCTCCAGGCTTTCATTCTTTACCCCGCAGGAACGAACAAGGAGGCAGTAGATGGCAGGCGAAACCACTATTACGGTCATCGGTAATCTCACCAATGACCCCGAACTGCGGTTCACACCGTCAGGCTCGGCGGTAGCGAACTTCACCATCGCTTCTACTCCCCGGACCTTCGACCGCCAGTCCAATGAGTGGAAGGACGGGGAAACCCTGTTCCTTCGCGCATCGGTATGGCGCGAAGCAGCTGAAAACGTCGCCGAATCCCTCACCAAGGGTATGCGCGTGATCGTTTCCGGCCGACTGAAGAGCCGTTCCTACGAAACCAAGGAAGGCGAGAAGCGCACCGTTATCGAGCTCGAAGTCGATGAAATCGGCCCGAGCCTGCGTTACGCCAACGCCAAGGTCAACCGCACCCAGCGCTCCGGCGGTCAGGGTGGTCAGGGCGGCTTCGGCGGCGGCAACAACAGCGGCGGCTTCGGAGGTGGCGGCGCTGGTGCAAACCAGGGCGGCAACTCCGGCGGAACATGGGGCGGCGGCCAATCCGCACCGCAGGAAGACCCCTGGGCTACCCCGGGCGTCAGCAATGCGGGTGGATGGGGCAACGGCCCGGATTCCGAACCTCCCTTCTAAATACTCATAAAAGTTCGACGCCGGAACCCGCCGGACGTGCCGCGAGGCACCCGGGTGGCGACCGCCGTCGAGCACCACCATCCCGTGGATCCATTCCACGGGCTCCATAGAAAAGGAGCTCCACGATGGCTAAGGCTGAACTCCGTAAGCCCAAACCAAAGTCCAACCCCTTGAAGGCCGCTGACATCACCGTCATCGACTACAAGGACGTAGCATTGCTGCGCAAGTTCATCTCCGACCGCGGAAAGATCCGCGCTCGTCGCGTCACTGGCGTCACGGTGCAGGAACAGCGCAAAATCGCCCAGGCAATCAAGAACGCCCGCGAAGTTGCTCTGCTGCCTTACTCCGGCGCTGGCCGCGGCTAAGGAAGGGATTAACTAACATGGCAAAGCTCATTCTGACCCACGAAGTAACCGGTCTCGGTGCTGCTGGCGATGTTGTCGAGGTCAAGGACGGTTACGCACGTAACTTCCTGCTGCCCCGCGGCTTCGCTCTGACCTGGACCAAGGGTGGCGAGAAGCAGGTTGAGTCCATCAAGGCTGCCCGCGCTGCTCGTGCCCACGCTTCGGTTGAAGCTGCACAGGCCCAGGCTTCTGCGCTTTCTTCCAAGAAGGTCAAGCTCGTAGTGAAGGCCGGCGAGTCCGGTCGTCTCTTCGGCACCGTCAAGCCGGCTGATGTCGCTGCTGCAGTTGAGGCCGCTGGCCTCGGCTCCATCGACAAGCGCAACGTTGAACTGCCGAACCACATCAAGTCACTTGGTTCGTACCAGGCCAACGTCCGCCTGCACGAGGACGTTTCCGCTGTCATCGACCTCGAGGTCGTTGCAGGGAAATAATCTCTGACGTAGCTCGAAGGACCCCCGTCCCCGGTTTCCGGAGGCGGGGGTCCTTTGCTTTACGCGGTTTCCGGGCGCGCGAACTGGCAGTAGATGCCCTCTGGCGGCCTCGCTAGGGGCATTAATTGCCAGTTCGCGCTAAGGAAGACGGGGGAACTTGATAGCCTGCAGCGGTGACCCTTGAAACCATGCGCACCAGGCCCTTCTCGCAAGTGGATGTCTTCACTGACGTGCCGTACCTCGGCAATCCGCTTGCAGTCGTCGTCGACGCTGAAGGGCTGAGCGCGGAGCAGATGCAGCACTTTGCAAACTGGACCAACCTCTCTGAAACCACTTTCCTGCTGCCGCCGAGTGATCCTGCGGCCGACTACCGCGTCCGGATCTTCACCGGCAGCGAGGAATTTCCTTTCGCGGGGCATCCGACGCTCGGCTCGGCGCATGCGTGGCTGGCGTCCGGGGGAGTGCCGAAGCAGGAAGGGATGCTGGTCCAGGAATGTGGCGCAGGCTTGGTCAAGGTAAAGCTCGACGGCGGCCGCCTCGCCTTCGCTGCGCCGCCACTGACCCGCTTCGGGCCCGTGGGAGAGGCGATCATGGAACAGTTGGCCGCCGGACTCCGCCTGCCCCGAACCGCACTCTCGGATGCCTCGTGGCTGGTCAACGGCCCGCAATGGATTGGTGTGCTGCTCGAATCGGCCGAACAGGTCCTCGCCCTCGAGCCGGACCTTACGGCTTTGGGGGAGCTGAAGGTTGGTGTGATCGGTCCCCATGAACCGGGTGCCGGCGTCGATTTCGAGGTCCGGACGTTCATTCCGGGAGACGCCATGGTGGAGGACCCCGTGACTGGAAGCTTCAATGCGGGAGCCGCCCAGTGGCTGATCGGCAGCGGCCGGGCTCCGGAACAATACGTCGCCGCGCAGGGTACGGTGCTGGGCCGGGCGGGACGCATCTACGTCAGAGCGGAAGACGGCGAGATCTGGGTAGGCGGGAGCTCGGTCATGTGTATCCAGGGAACCGTCCGGTTGTAGCAGGGGAATAAAAGGGGCGGGGGCACGGTTTGGGAGTATAGATGCAAACGCATGTACTCTGGTTTGAAGCCATCGAACCGCCCAGCAACAGGAGATCGCCATGGAGACCCGCCGCATAACCGTCCTTTCCGCCGGACTTGGCGTACCGTCGTCGAGCAGGCTTCTTGCAGACCAGCTCGCCGCGTCGGCCAAGCGCCAGCTGGGCGACGCCGGGTACGAGGTGCGGGTGGACGTTATCGAACTCCGGGACCTGGCGGTGGATATCGCGAACAACTTCGTCACCGGCTATGCTGCACCGCGCCTCGCGGAAGTGATCGCCGGCGTCGAGGATTCCGATGGCATCATCGCCGTCACTCCCGTCTTCAGCGCCTCCTATAGCGGGCTGTTCAAGTCCTTCATCGACGTGCTGGACCCCAAGTCCCTGGACGGCAAGGCAGTTCTTCTCGGCGCCACGGGCGGCACCGACCGGCACCAAATGGTGCTCGACTACGCCATGCGTCCGCTCTTCACCTACCTTCGCACCCGGATAACCCAGACGTCCGTTTTCGCCGGGCCCCAGGATTGGGGAAACACCGACGACGGAGCGTCGCCGCTATCGGTCCGCGTGGACCGCGCGGCCGGCGAGCTGACCCGGCTCCTGAGCGGCGAGCAGCCGCAGCGCAAGGCGGACGCCATGGAATCCTTGCCGTTTGAGCAACTCCTCGCGGGGATCACCGCGGGACGCTAGGCAAGCCGGGCTGAGCCGCACCTGGCGCTAGTCGTCGAGCAGCTCGATGAACTCCCGGGCCTGCTTCATGCTGATGTCGGAATGCTTGGTCAGGGCCAACGCTGCGGCTTCGATGTCGCCGCTCTTGGCAAGGGTCCGGATCCGTCCGTAGATCTCGTCATTGAGCATATTGCTGCTCACTTCACGTGTGACGTCGCCCTTGCTGACGATTGCCCGGTAACGGTACGGGAAGTGCTCCGGCTCGTCGTCGTCGGGCATGAGGTCCTGCGGGGCGGGTTCGGGCTTGCGGAAGGGCTGCGGGTGCGCTGCAAGGGCGCCGACGGCGTCCCGTGAGGCACGCAGCCCCTCCCCGGTGGCGCTGAGGTACAGCTTGATGGCCGCCATGGCCTGACCTTGGGCGATCAGGGAATACAGCTGCCGGTGTTGGTCCTCACTGAGCTTCGCGGCGGCCTCGCGGGCCAGCTCCACAGGGTCCACGGCAGCCTTGCCGGTGGCGGCATTCTCGCGAAGTTCCGCGGAGCGGCGGGAGAGCACGCGGCTGATCACCAGCACGCCGACGACGACGGCCGCCAGGATCAAGACCGGAACGAGTAGGGATGACATGCGCTAAAGCCGATCTATGTAGTTCTTGGCGGTCAACAAGTCCGAGTGGGTTTGCTGGCGCAGGAGCTTGATCGCCTGGATCTTCTGCCCACTGCGGACCATTCCCTGCAATTGCAGGGCGAGCTGTGGATTCAACTGCCCGTTGGGCAGAATGGGGCCGTTGTAGCCGGCCTGGCCGGCCCCCGGACTGGCCCCGACTTGCGCCCTGAGCGCGGCCCGCGACTGGCTGTCCTGCTGAGACTGCTGCTGCGCGTTTTGGCTCGGCCTGGTGGACGCATCGATACGGGCCCTTGCCGCCGTTGCCGCCTGCACTTGGGCGGCCTGGTGGGCTGCCGATCGGGCGGCCAGCTCACGTTGATAGCGCTCGGCGTCGGACAGCCCTGAGTTGCGTGGCTTGAATGCCGCCGTCAGGGCCCAAATCACAGCCACAAGGATGACAACGGGCATTGCGACCAGCAGTACATCCCCAATGGTGAAACCCATACCTAGAGCTTATGTCAGAACGCGGTTATCCACAGCACATTCCTGCTCCGGCATAGCTTCTGAGAGCCGGCTGTCAAATTCCGGGAGAGATTGTGTGGAGTATCACAATTTCGGCATATTTATCCCTCCTGGGGCGCTTGGGTGAGGGGAGAGGTGCGCATTGAGCGAATCGGCCTGTGGATGATCCCCTGGAGAAAATACTTTTGATCCACATGTCTTGAAGAACGTTTCCCCAGTTCAGGGGCCATTTACCGGAAAAAGAATTTCTCTTTCCACAGGGTCATGCACAGACTGTGCACAAGTAGGGGTGTGTATTCCACACTTTATCCACAGGCCCGGCTTGGTGCCTCGGAAAAGCAGGGCTAACGTGGCTGAGTACCTGCTTTAGGTACTTGGAAAACCCCTGTTTCTTGTGGACGGCGCCTTGGTGCCGTCGAAAAGCAGCGCGCCCGCGGACCTGTCTGTGGATAAGTTGTGGAAATCTCGGGGAAACCAAAATTGTCGGTGCCCTACGGAACAGTTTGGACCAGCCGGCATAAACGGCGCGGTCGGAGCAACCCACACCAGGGCATTGGCCTACCGCACCGCCGGGAACAGTTATCTGCGCGGTACACAATGGAGGACGGCTTGTCAGTTACGCACTTGGATTCGATCGAGGGCGGCCGGACATCGGACGCCAGCCGCAAACCTCCCCAGGACATCCCAGCTGAGCAATCGGTTCTCGGCGGCATGATGCTGTCCAAGGACGCCATTGCCGACGTCGTGGAAATTGTCCGCGGCCATGACTTCTACCGCCCGGCCCACGAGACGATCTACGAGTCCATCATCGATCTCTACGGCCGCGGCGAACCTGCCGATGCCGTCACAGTGTCCGATGAGCTGACCAAACGCGGCGAGATCAACAGGATCGGCGGCCCTGCCTACCTGCACGAGCTCATCCAGACCGTGCCCACGGCGGCCAACGCCGGCTACTACGCCGAAATCGTGGCTGAGCGAGCCGTCCTGCGCCGACTCGTCAACGCCGGCACCAAGATCGTCCAGATGGGCTACGGCCAGGACGGCGAGGTGGAAGACCTCGTCAACCAGGCCCAGGCCGAGATCTATGCCGTGGCCGAACGCCGCACGGCGGAAGACTACGTGGCGCTCAAGGACGTCATGGAATCCACCGTTGACGAGATCGAGGCATCCGGCCACCGCGGAGAAGGCATGACGGGTGTCCCCACCGGGTTCTATGAACTCGATGAGCTCACCCACGGCCTGCACCCGGGTCAGATGATCGTCATCGCCGCGCGCCCCGCCGTCGGTAAGTCCACGTTCGCGCTTGACTTCGCCCGTTCCGCTGCCATCAAGCACAACCTCGCCACCGTGATGTTCTCCCTCGAAATGGGGCGGAACGAAATCGCGATGCGCCTGCTGTCCGCGGAAGCCACCATTGGCCTTCAGGACCTGCGCAAGGGCACCATCAAGGACGAGCAGTGGTCCAAGATCGCCACCACGATGGGCCGCATGAACGATGCGCCATTGTTCATCGATGACAGCCCCAATATGTCCCTCATGGAAATCAGGGCCAAGTGCCGTCGCTTGAAGCAGCAGCACGACCTCAAGCTGGTGATCCTCGACTACCTCCAGCTCATGAGCTCCGGCAAGAAGGTGGAATCCCGCCAGCAGGAAGTCTCCGAATTCTCGCGCGCGCTCAAGCTGTTGGCCAAGGAGTTGCAGGTTCCGGTCATCGCGCTCTCGCAGCTCAACCGTGGATCCGAACAGCGCCAGGACAAGCGGCCCATGGTCTCGGACCTCCGTGAATCCGGTTCCATCGAGCAGGACGCTGACATGGTCATTTTGCTTCACCGCGAGGACGTCTACGACAAAGAATCCCCCCGTGCCGGCGAGGCTGACATCCTCATCGCCAAGCACCGTAACGGGCCCACCAAGGACATCGTGGTTGCCTTCCAGGGGCATTACTCCCGCTTCGCCAACATGGCGGGCGAGACTGGCGGTGGTGGCGGGTTCTAGCCTCAGGCTGGTCAGTGGTGCTGGTCAGTGGTGCGCGGACCCAACGAAGTCCAGGGCATCACGGGCGAGGGCGAGCCATGACTCCTGATCGTCGGCCATAACCGTGAGCCACTCCTTCATCGGACGACCTTTTCCGGCGTCGAACGGCGCCCCGGCTCCGGTCCCGATCAGGGCGCTGACTCGATCTCGTGGCAGCTTCACAACAAGCCTGCCTCCCGAAACCATCGCGAAAATCGAGCCGTGAACCTTCAACGCCGAGGAACCGAATCCATGCTGTCCCGGTTCACCCGGCACGCTCACACCCGGGACACTCCTGAATTCGTCGATTAGTGCGTTGAACCGTTCCTCAGCCAACATGAGGACATCTTCCCGCGCCGGACTTCGCTGCGCCAGACCCGGACGGAACGCCTAACGGCCGTTGAGCAGATGATCCGGCATCCGGTTTCCGGGGGCCCGTCCCCGGATTTCCAGCAATTCGCGGGCGTGGGCGTGAAGGCGCCGGTCCTCGTCGGTTTCCGGTACCCAGGGCGGGATCGGAACGGACGTGCCGGTCTCGTCCCTGGCCACCATGACCGTGAGGCAGTAGGTGGTCAGGTTCATCTCACGGCTCCGGGGGTTTCCGGAGCGCACATGGACTGCAATATGCATGCCCTTGTGGCCTGTATAGACGAGCCGGGCTTCTACTTCCACTACGTCGCCGATCAAGAGCGGGCGATAGAATCGCACGCCGCCGGAGAACACCGCCACGGTGTCCTTGCCGCAATAGCGGGAAGCGCAGACGTAGGCGGCCTCATCGATCCACTTCATGACGATGCCGCCGTGGACCTTCCCTCCCCAGTTCACGTCGGTGGGAGCCGCCATGAAGCGGAGGACAACGCGCTCGGCCGTCCCGGCGTCGGTATATTCCTGTGCGTTCATGGCTTCGACGATCTTTTCCCGCACGGCGATCCGCGCGAGGGCGTTGTCACGATGCTCGATTTCCTCCGGTGTCGACGGTTCGAATTGGGGGACTGGAACGGGGCGGCCGTCGGCACCGACAGCAACGAAGATCACCAGGCACTGGCTGCGCATCGTGGCCGGACCGCCCTTGGGATCGCCTGAAGACACGGTGGTGCGGATGTGCATGGAAGAGCGGCCCGTGTAGACGATGGTCGCCTCCACCTCGACCATGTCTCCGCTGTTCACGGGGTCGGCGAAATGGATGTTGCCGACATATGCCGTGACGCAATAGGACTTCGACCAGCCAACAGCTGCCGCGTACGCCGCCTTGTCCACCCACTCAAGGACTGTGCCGGCGTCGACGGACCCGCTGTGTCCGACGTCGGTGGGGGAGGCCAGGAACCGCAGCGTGACGGAGTGTGAGGGGAGCTCGCTCATGACGTGAGTGTATCGACGGCGTGGATAGTGATGCGCTGTATGACGGCCAGCGACGAGCACGTGGCTCCGCGACGCGCAAATGGGTCCGTGACATGCAAAAGGGCTGGCGACGCCCGAATTCGGGAGTCGCCAGCCCGTTGTGGCATCGCCGGCGCACTTGGGTGTCGCCAGCGAAGCAGCGCACGCGATCCTAGGCGAGAATGCGCAGCTTGGAACCCCTCCGGCCGAAGACGGCGGCGTCTACGGAGATTCGTCCGGCGCCGGTCAGGGCCACGGCCGCCACTGCGGCCGCGAGGGCCAGGACGAGTTCGTATCCGCCCTTGTCGGCAAACAGGCCGGCCGGGGCGTGGACCAGGAACAGGGCGCCGAGCATGTCCAGTGCAAGGAGAGCGGCGAAGACTCGGGTCAGCACGCCCGCGATGAGGGCAATGCCTCCGACAAGTTCGATGCTTGCCACGATCGGGGCCACGACGTCGGCGGCAGGAACGCCCATCTTGCCGAAGGCGGCCTGTGTGCCGGCGATGGTGAACTCATTGAATTTCTGCCAGCCATGCGCGGCGAAGATGAAGCCGACGATGACGCGCAGGACGGTAAGGGCTGTGTTGGTCAGGGTGGACTGGTTCATGTTTTTGCACCGTTTTCGGGTAGCGGTTGGCTGTCGCGAAGCTCCCAAGACCGGAGTCAATTTGTTGAAGCTTCAACTCAAGCCTTTCCGACTTTGCTTGAAGTGTCAAACAAGCGTGACGCAGTGAGACCGCCTCCGCAGTCCCGGCAGACGCTACTGGCCCTTCCGCTTTGCTTCCAACCAGGGCTTCAGGAGCCGCGTGGTGACCGGCAGGAAAATGTAGACCATGAGTGGCGTCAGGATACAGATATTCAACAGAACCTGTAGGGCCAGCGGCCAGCCCAGGACCAAAGGGTGCAGCAGAAAATTGGCCAGCAGGCTCAAGGGAAAGAACGGCAGGAAGATGCTGACGGCTTGCTTCCACCGCGGCGGCACTGCGGTCTCCGGGACAACGAGGTTCACGTCGCCCGGTTGGGAAAACCATCCCTCGATCCCGGAACGTCGCTCCACCCGTGTGATCTCCATGAGCTCGGTGGCGCTTTCGATCCACCATCGGCGCTCTTCGGATTCCTCCCAAGCCTGCAGGGTTTCAGCGTCCGCGAAGCGATAAAGCATGTGCCATTCATCGGAATCGGCCGCCGTGCGCACCCACCCTGAACCCAGGTAGCCGGGCCATTCCCGGGCAAGTTCCTGGCCAGCGTGCGCCCATGCGTTGGCTTGGCGGGTGTAACCGGGAGTGATGGTGCGGGCGACGGAAACGGTGATGGGATGCTCGAGCGACACCTCACCAAGCTACATGCCGGTGCCCCGCTAGGCTGGGAAAGTGCCCCAAACAGTGACCCGTCCCACCACGCCCTCCACTGCCCGCGAGATCCTGCGCCTGGCTGTCCCCGCCTTTGGGGCGCTCATTGCCGAACCCCTCTTCCTTTTGGCTGACTCCGCCATTGTGGGGCACCTTGGCGTCCCTCAACTGGCGGGGGTGGGGCTGGCCTCCACCCTGTTGTACACCGCCGTCGGACTTATGGTGTTTCTGGCTTATTCGACAACTCCCGCTGTGGCGCGGGCCATCGGGCACGGAAAGCTCGCCAAGGCGCTGGCCGCAGGGCGCGACGGCGTCTGGTTGGCGTTGCTGCTGGGTATCGTCCTCGCGGTGGCCGGCTTCTTCGCGGCTGAGCCGCTCGTCGGGCTGCTTGGAGCCGGTGGCGAGGTGCGGGCATACGCCGTCGACTATCTGCGCTGGTCCATGCCAGGGCTCGTCGCCATGCTTTTGATCTTCGCTGGCACCGGCGTCTTGCGCGGACTGCAGGACACCCGCACGCCGTTGGTGGTCGCAACGGCGGGGTTTGCTATCAACATCGCCCTGAATTGGTTCCTTGTCTATGGCCTGCATTTGTCCGTGGCGGGTTCAGCCATCGGCACCAGCATTGCTCAATGGGCCATGGCCGCCGTCTATTTGGTCATGGTGGGACGGAATGCCCGGGGCCACGGCGTTTCGCTGCGCCCGGACTGGCGTGGAATCCGCACGATGACCACCGTGGGTTCATGGCTCATGCTCCGCACCCTCAGCCTGCGCCTGGCTATCCTGGCCACGGTCCTGGTTGTCACTTCCCAAGGATCCGTGAACCTCGCTGCGCATCAGCTCGCGATGACCATTTTCTCTTTCCTCGCCTTCGCCCTGGATGCCTTGGCGATTGCCGCGCAGGCCCTTATCGGCAAGGAACTCGGGGCCTCCCATCCGGCGAGGGCGCGCGAACTCACCCGCACCATGATCCGCTGGGGTGTGGGATTCGGCGTGGTGACCGGCGTGCTCCTGGCAGTCGCCGCTCCGTGGGCCGGCCTTCTCTTTACCTCCGACGCCGGCGTCCAGTCCGCGCTCACCGCGGCACTGTGGGTACTCGCCGTCGGGCAGCCCCTCGCCGGATACGTCTTCGTCCTGGACGGCGTCCTGATCGGCGCGGGCGATGCACGCTACCTGGCGATTGCCGGCGTCGTGAACCTCGCGGTCTACCTGCCGCTGTTGGCGGCAGTCCACCTGACCAGGCCCGACGGCGCGGCGGGGCTCGTGTGGCTCTGGGTCGCGTTCGCGCTGGGCTACATGCTGGCCCGCGGGGTCACTCTGGGGCTGCGCGCCCGCTCCGACAAATGGATGGTCCTCGGTTCGCACTAAACTGGACTGGTGACTCTCCCCACCTCTTCAGCGACTTCATCCACGCCCACGGCAGCCGCGCTCTGGAAGCCCGTACTTCTCCGCGCCGGTGCTGCGCTGGTGTTTGGAGCCGTGACCGTCTTCTGGGGCTCGCCTTCCGTTCAGGTTCTGGCCTGGGCTACCGGGCTCTATCTGCTCGCAACCGCGGGCGCCGCGTTCGTTGCTGCGAGTGTTCCGGCGGCCGCGGCGGTCGTCGTCGGCCTGGCGGGGGTGGGTACCTTGATTACGCAGTCCGATACTGGGGCCGGCGTTTCTGCTCTCGTAGGATTGCTGGTGCTCGGGGCGTTTGAACTGGTCCGGGGATTCCGGCAGCGCGGACGCCACTTGCTTGCCCGCGACTGGATCATTTCCGGCGTGGTGGGCATCGGCACCGCCGTTGCATTGCCGTTCTTCATCAGCCTTGGAGCGCACGCGCTCCTCGGTGTTGCCGGCGGCGGCGCCATCATCTCGGGAGTCTTGTGGGTGCTGTCCGGGCTGAGCCTGCGGCACGATGGGCGAACCCCGTCCGCTGAGGCCGTAAACTAGTAGTCGTACGTTCTACCCTGCGTAGAACTCTCATGGCGCGCACGGCGCCAGCACCCACATTGGAGGAATGACCTTGGCTGACCAAAAACCAGGAGGGCCGCGCAAGATGCGGACCTCGGTTAAGGGACCGCTGATGTTCTCCGCGTTCTGGGGGGTCCTGATCTTCTTCGCTGTGCTGATTTTCGCCTCCGGCGGCAGCGCCCGCACTCCGCGCTTTGACCTCGCCTTTACCGGCGCCGGCATCGCCTTCATTGTGAGCCTCGTCCTCGCCGCCATGCTTTCCATGAGCCACAAGGAAAACGCCGAGCACCTCGGCAAGGGCTCGGGAGTCAACCTGAGTTCCAGGAAGCCGGGCCAGGGTCACGGTTCAGCCGCCCCCCATGCGGGCAGCGAAACGGAAACGCCCGACGCCGACTAGGCCGTTTTAGTTTTTTCGTGTCACGCCACGCAACTTTTGCCGGCGGGTCAGCGCAGCGACCCCGGAAACTCGCGGCAGGCCGCCGTCGTGCGCCCTGAAAAGATGCACGGCGTGACGCTTTCGCCCGCTTATTCGGCCCCCGATGCTTTCCGGGCCCGGTAAGCGGCGACGTGCGTTCGGTTGGCGCAGTTCCCTGTATCGCAATAGAGCTTGGATCGGTTTCGGCTCAGGTCCAACACGACGGCGTCGCAATCGTCCGCCGCGCATACCCGCAGGCGATCCATTTCCTTGCTGCGGATGACGTCCACGAGTGCCATGGCGGCTTCCGTGCCCATGCGTTCCGCGAGGGGCGCCTCAGGGGTGGTGGCGTGCAAGTGCCAATCCCAATGATCGTGCTTTACCAATTGGGGGAGTGCGCGTGCGTCGGTGAGGAGTTGGTTGACGGCCTTTGCGGCCGCATCTTCATCGGCCGTCCACAGGGAAGCCAGTTGGCTCCGCAGTCGCTTTACGCTGAGTAACTCGGCCTCGGTTCCGTCCCTGCTCCCCGTGAATTCTTCCGCATCGAGGAAGGCTCGGAGTTCGGCGACACTCGTGAGGGATTCGGTGCCGTTGGCGGCCGAATTGATCAAATTGACCACACTTCGAAGCGCCACTTCAGTGTCAGGTGCAAAAAGCACTTTGACTCCTTACATCTCTCGGTAGTAGTGTCAGCAGCGTAACCCATTTTACTCCTGACAGGAGGCTGCCGTGTCAGCTGCAATAAACCGGGCTGGTGCTGCGGGCTTCATGGCGTCGGGCCTGGGGCTCGCACTCTTTTCCTCAGCGGTCTTCGGCTTGTCCGGCTCGTTTGCCAAGTCCCTCCTGGAAACCGGGTGGACCCCCGGCGCGGCAGTTGCCATCCGATTGAGCGGCGCGTCACTCATTTTGGTGCTCCCGGCCGTCGTCGCTCTCCGGGGCCGTTGGCACCAGCTCAAGGACAACTGGCTCACTATCCTGTTGTTCGGCGTGATTGGTGTTGCGGGGTGCCAGCTTTTCTACTTCAACGCGGTGTCGCGGCTGTCCGTGGGGGTCGCCCTCCTGCTCGAATACCTCGCGCCAACCATGATCGTCCTGTGGCTGTGGGCCGCTAGCCGACGCCGACCCCGGGCCCTCACCGCCATTGGAACGCTGCTTTCCCTCGGTGGACTCGTCCTGGTGCTTGATCTCACCGGTTCCGTGAAGGTGGACTTCGTCGGCGTGCTGTGGGGCATGGCTGCGGCCGTCTGCCTGGTCATCTATTTCTTCATCACGGCCAAGCAGAACGACACGCTGCCGCCCATCGTGCTGGCTTCCGGCGGTCTCATGGCAGGTTCAATGCTTATCTGGATTGCCGGCGGAACCGGCCTGGTGTCCATGAGTTTCGCCACCGCGGATACGCAACTCGGGCCGTGGACCACGCCGTGGTGGGTCTCGATCGCCGGCCTCGTCATCCTCTCCACCGTGCTGTCCTACGTCACGGGGATCATGGCAGCACGAAGCCTTGGGTCCAAGGTGGCATCCTTTGTCTCGCTCACGGAAGTGTTGTTCGCCGTAGTGTGGGCCTGGCTGTTGCTGGCCGAATTGCCCGGGGCAATCCAGCTCGTGGGCGGGGCGCTCATCGTGTGCGGAGTGGTCTTGGTGCGAATCGACGAGCTGCGCGCGGACAAGCGCGATGCCGTGGAGTCCGGCGAACCAGCCCGCGAGCTTGACCACGCGAACGACGTCGAGCCGGTTCCTTCCGAGAGGGTCCTCTAAAACCCACCCTGGATGGGTGGACCGGGGCCTAGCATGTTGTTATGTGCCGGAACATCCACACCCTCCACAATTTTGAGCCACGAGCCACCTCCGCGGAGGTGGAAGCCGCGGCCCTGCAATACGTGCGCAAGATCAGTGGCACCACCAAGCCGTCGAAGGCCAACGAGGAAGCCTTCTCCGAGGCTGTTCATGAGATCGCCCATATCACCCAGCATCTGCTCGATTCCCTCGTGACCCATGCGCCAGCGCGCAACCGCGACGAGGAGGCGGCCAAAGCCAGGGCCCGCGCGGCCGTTCGTTTCGGAACGGCCTAGCTCCCCTAAACTGCTAGCTTCCCCAAACTGACTGGCAGTTGTTGCCGTTTTCACGCCGGATAACGACAACAACTGCTTGGGCCCACGCCGCCAGGGTTCCCTGGCCGAGCTTGCGAGGCGAGGGTGGCGGTGGGGATCAGTTGGGTGGGGCTCACGGTGGCGGTGGGGGACTACTTTGCGAAGGAGCGCAACCGTAGCGAATTCGCGACCACCAGGACCGAGCTCGCAGCCATGGCCGCACCGGCGATCATCGGGTTGAGCAAACCAAGGGCTGCCACCGGGATGCCGATGGCGTTGTAGAAGAATGCCCAGAACAGGTTTGTCTTGATGGTGGAGAGCGTCTTCCGGGACAGCTCGATGGCTTGCACTAACTGGCCGAGGTCGCTGCCCATCACGGTCAGATCCGAGGCCTCGATCGCCACATCCGTGCCCGACCCCATGGCGATGCCAAGATCGGCTTGCGCCAGCGCTGCGGCGTCGTTGACTCCGTCCCCGGCCATGGCCACAGTGGACCCCTGGGCCTGAAGCTTCCGCACCGCGTCCACTTTGCCTTCCGGCAGGACCCCCGCGAACACATCTTCCGGGGCGATCCCGACGGCGGTGGCCACTTGTGCGGCGACGGCGGCGTTGTCTCCTGTCAGCAGCAGAGGGCGAATCCCGAGTTCCTTGAGCTTCGAGATGGCTGCAGCCGAACCGGGTTTGACGGTGTCCCTAAGCGTGACTATTCCAGCGGGCTTCCCGTCCACAGCAACCCAGATGGCGGTAGCGCCGCCGGCTTCCTCAGTGGCCAGTGCCCGACGGTCGGTGTCGTCAGGGAAGATTCCGTTCTGTTCCAACCAGCCGGTCCTGCCTGCCACGACCGTTCGCTCGGTGCCGTTTCCAGCTCCGTTCAGCGCAACCATCCCCCGGACTCCGCCGCCCGGGGCGGAACTGAAGTCCTTCACAGCGGGGAGCGGGCCGGCGTCGGGCATTGCGGACTTGGCGGCAGCGGCGATGGCGTGGGCGATCGGATGCTCCGACGCCGCCTCGACGGCGCCGGCGAGAGACAGGACATCGGCGCGGGAGTGGCCGTTCAAGGCCAGGGTGTGTCCAACGGCCAGCTTGCCGCTCGTGACTGTACCGGTCTTGTCCAAAAGGATGGCGTCCACCGTGCGCGTATCTTCAAGCACCTGTGGACCCTTGATGAGGATGCCGAGTTGCGCGCCCCGGCCGGTCCCGGTCAAGAGGCCAACTGGAGTCGCGAGCCCAAGCGCACACGGGCAGGCAATCACGAGCACCGCCACGGCAGCCGTGAACGAGGCATTGAGGTCCCTGCTCAGGGCGAGCCAGACTACGAAAGTAACCACGGCGATGACCAGTACGACCGGCACGAAGACGGCGCTGATACGATCGGCGAGCCGTGCGATCGGGGCTTTGCCCGTCTGCGCCTGGCTGACCAACCGCCCCATTTGCGCCAGCGTCGTGTCGGAGCCGACGCGGGTTGCCCGCACCAGCAAACGGCCCGAAGTATTGATGGTGGCGCCCGTGACCTGGCTCCCCGGTCCGACCTCCACGGGCACGGATTCACCGGTGACCAACGAGGCATCCACGGCGGACGAACCGCTCGTCACCAGGCCGTCAGTGGCGATCTTCTCTCCCGGTCGGACCACGAAGATGTCCCCGGCTACGAGTTGCTCGGCCGGGATCTTGTGCTCGACGCCGTCGCGCAGCACCGTTGCGTCCTTGGCTCCCAGATTCAGCAGGGCCTTGAGGGCATCGCCGGCTTTCGCTTTGGCGTTGGCCTCGAGGAAGCGACCCAGAAGCAGGAACGTGGTGACGACGGCGGCAACTTCGAAGTACAGCCCGCCGCCCATGCCTCCCGTGGACTCCATGCCCGGGTGTTCGGTCATCATGGGGTTGGCGAAAAGCTGCCATGCAGAGTAGAGGTACGCGGCCAGGACGCCAATGGAGACGAGCGTGTCCATGGTCGAGGCGAAGTGGCGCGCGTTGATGGCGGCCGCACGATGGAAGGGCCAGGCAGCCCACGTCACCACGGGAAGAGCCAGCAGCCCCGCGACCCAACCCCATTGCGGGAACTGCAAAGCTGGAATCATCGAGATGGCGAAGACCGGGACTGTCAGTATGGCGGCGGCGATCAGACGTGGCTTTAGCTGGCGGGATGCGGGGCCGTGGTGCATGTGGTCTTCGTGGGCGCCTGCTGCGCGGTCGCTGGCACGGTGGTCGCCTTGCGCGCCGCCACCGGCGCCATGCTCTGCATGCTCGCTCGTGCCTCGCTTAGACGCATGCTGCCGCATGCCACCGGCGTCGTCGCTGTGGTCACGGAGCCACTCGTTGTGGTCGCTATCGCTGTGGTCATGGTCAGTTGCGCCGTCGTCACCCGGGCTGGCTTCAGTGCTGGACTCGATCGCGGGGCCGGTATGCGGCAGCGCGCGTCTAAGCGACGAAGGAGCGAGCGCGCCGAGCATATCGGTTTCGCGATCGTGGGTGTGCTGGCGGGCCGTGGACGGACTGGGGCGGGATTCGCGGATCCAGGCTTTGTAGCCCGTCGCGTTCACTGTGTCCACGATTTGTTGGTCCGTGACGTTGTCTGGGACTGTGACGTGGGCCGATTCGAGGGGGAGGTTGACGGAAGCCTCCACGCCGTCGAGCTTGCCCAGTTTCCGCTCCACGCGCGCCACGCATGATGCGCACGTCATACCCTCGATGTCGAGTTCGATGATGCGGGTGCCCGTTTGGTGGAGGATCTCGTGATTGCTCACATTGGCCCCTAGGCCTCGTTGGCGACTACCAGGTAGCCGGCTTCGGCGACGGCTTCGCCGATTTCGGACGGCGACAACTCCTGGGTGGAGGTGATGGTGACGGTGGAGATTCCGCCGGCGTTCAGATCGATCTCGACATTCTCCACTCCCGCCAAGGACTCAATTTCTTCGCTCACTGCGGAAACGCAGTGCCCGCAGGTCATGCCGGAAACGCTGACGTTCGTCTGGATGGTGGCGGTGTGGCCCATGGCGTGCTCCTTGGTGGTGAGTTGAATGGTGTGGTGAGTGCTTGCGGGGTTACCGCAGCAGGCGCCCGATGGCATCGGCTGCCTCCTTGACCTTGATGTCGATTTGCTCTGCGCGCACGACGGGATCGGATTCCGAGGCAGCTCCGACGACGCAGTGCCCGATGTGTTCCTCCACGAGCCCGAGGCTCACGGCATGCAGGGCTTTAGTGACTGCCGAGACTTGGGTGAGGATGTCGATGCAATATTTGTCCTCTTCCACCATCCGCGCAATACCGCGTACTTGGCCCTCGATCCGCTTAAGGCGCCGCAAGTATGCGTCCTTGTTGGAAGAGTAGCCGTGTTGGGCATGCGCTCCATCCTCAACGTCGATGCCCGGCTGGCCAATGTTCAAGTCAACCGGGTTCAAGTCGGCCGGGTTCAAGTCAACCGGGTTCAAATCTGTGGAGTTCACATCGATCGTGCTCATGCCCCAAAGATATACCCCCTAGGGGTATAAATCAAGTACCCCCAGGGGGTATCGGCCATCTTGCGTAAGATCGCCTCTTTACAAATTCCCATTTTGCAATGCAAACCTTTTGCCACTTGTGCTTCCGCTCACAAAGGTATGTTTGTAAAGTTTCCTTCCATACCCGAAGCGGGGGACCGCCGGGCACCTATCCCCTTTTCTCCATGGAGGATCCATTGAAAATCGCACGCACTGCGGCTGCCTTTGCCCTCGCCGCCCTCGCGCTGACGGCCTGTGCCCCGCCCACGTCGAACAATGCCGCGTCATCTTCGGATGAGAAGTCAGGCACTATCCGCGTGTGGCTCTTCTCGGAAGTCAACCAGGACCCCAAATCCGCGGTTATCAAGGCCGCTGTTTCCGATTTCGAAGCCAGTCATAGCGGCGTCAAGGTCGACGTCCAGTACATTCCCGTCGACAGCCGGGCGGAACGGTTCAAGGCCGCGTTTAACGACCCCTCCAGTGCTCCAGACGTCGCCGAATTCGGCAACACAGACCTCGCCAGCTATGTCGCATCGGGCGGATTGTCCGACATGACCGCCGACATCAAGGCCTGGGACGAGTCCAAGGACCTGGACAGCAAGATCCTGGCCACCACCGACGTCGGAGGCAAGAACTACGGCGTGCCGTGGTACGTCGGCGTCCGGGCCCTCTACTACCGCACCGATCTGCTGCAGAAGCTCGGGCTGGGGGCGCCCAAGACCCTCGCCGACGTCGAAACCGTGGCCCGCGCCGTCCGCGCAGCCAACCCGGACATGCTCGGGATTTCGGTCGGTGGAGCTGCGCAGTTCTCCGCCATGCCCTATCTCTGGGCCAACGGCGGCAACATTGCCACGAAGAAGGGTGACACTTTCGTCTCCGGCCTGGATTCGGCCGAATCCCGGGACGGCATTTCGGCTTATGCCCGGCTGCTCAAGAACGACATCTGCCCGCCCCAGACGTGCGCCGAATTCGGCGGAAACGCGAGCGTCCAGCAGTTCATCGCCGGAAAATCGGCCATGACCATCGGTGGCGACTTCAACTACAAAGCCGTGGCGGCCAGTGCGGTCAAGGACAAGTTCGCCGTCGTTCCGGTTCCGGGCAATACGGCCGGTTCGATCGCCCCCGCGTTTGCCGGCGGAAACAACCTGGGCGTCTTCAACAGCAGCAAGCACCACACCATTGCAGCCGAGTTCGTTGAGCTGTTGGCAGGCAAAAAGTACCAGCAGAAGATGTTCGACGCCATGGGCAACCTGCCGACATTCAGCGACGTCCAGAAGTCTGTTGCCGCGTCCAATCCGCAGCTGGACCCCTTCATCAAGACGCTCTCCGCCGGCACCAACTTTGTCCCCGTGACGGAAACCTGGTCGACCATCGACGCCCAGGGCATCTTCACCGGCATGTACCAGAAGATCGTCACAGGCAAGGCTGACGTCAATACGGCTACTGCGGACGCGGCAGCAGCCATGAACAAGGTGTTCGGATCCAAATGACAGGGTTCGTGACGCACGTTGGATCGGTGCGGCATGACGGCGCTTGCGTCCGCGAAGGCGGACACAAGCGGAACGCGGAACCGCAAGCCGACGACGGCGGGGACGTCCCGCCGTCGTGCGCTAGGCAAGCGCGGCCTGGAACCTTGGCTCTACCTGGCTCCAGCTTTCATTGTCCTGATCGCGCTGCTGGGTTACCCGATCTTCCAGCTCATCAACGTCTCTTTGTATGACTACCGCCAAGCCCAAGTCAGCGGCAAGGCGCCACTGCAGTTCACCGGCCTGGAGAACTACCAGAAACTGTTCGCCGATCCGGAGTTCTGGTCCGTCCTGGGCAACACCGTGCTGTTCGCGGGGGCATGCGTCGTCCTGACGCTGCTCGTGGGAACGTCGCTGGCAGTGCTGGCCACGCGGCTCCGGCCCTGGGTCCGGACCGCGCTGTTCGTAGTCTCCCTTGGCGCTTGGGCCACGCCGGCCGTCACCGGCAGCGCCGTGTGGTTGTTCCTCTTCGACCCCACCCTGGGCCTGGTCAACAAGGCTCTTGTCTCCGTGGGCCTCACCCAGTTCAGCGGCTACTCCTGGACCTACGACAAATGGTCCGCCTTCGGGCTGGTGGCCAGCGAAGTGGTGTGGTGTTCGTTCCCGTTCGTTCTCGTGACGGTCTACGCCGGCATCCAGGCGATCTCCACCGAAGTGATTGAGGCGGCGCGGCTCGACGGTGCTTCCATGCCCCGGATCGCGCGCAGCATCATGCTTCCGATGCTGCGGCCCATCGTGATGGTGGTGACCATCCAGTCCATCATCTGGAATTTCAAGATCTTCTCGCAGATTTACATCATCACCAACGGCGGCGGTATTGCCGGGCAGAACCTCGTGCTGAATGTGTACGGCTACCAGCAGGCCTTCGCGGCCAGCCTGTACGGCCTCGGCTCGGCCCTCGGTGTCATCATGACCGCGTTGCTGATGATCATCACCCTGGTCTACCTCCGCATCCTCAAGAGAACGGGAGAAGTCCTGTGACCGCCGTCGACGTTCCACTCCGCAAGAACCGGCCCGCGCCGGACGCGCCGCAAAAGTTCCGCAAGGGCGGACGACGCCGGTTCGGCGCCGATGCGGCGGGACTCGCCATCGCGCTTCTCGTCGCGTTCCCCCTGTTCTGGATGGTCCTTTCGGCCCTCAAGCCGAAGACAGCGCTCGACGCCGGCGATGCGGCACCGTTCACGCTGGAACCGTCCTTCGATTCCTTCATGCGGGTCCTGTCAGTGAACAACTTCGGCAGGTACTTCCTCAACAGCGTGATCGTGGCGCTCGTGGTCGTCATCGTCTCCACCGTGTTGGCGTTCTTGGCCTCCGTGGCACTGACCCGCTACCAATTCAAGATGCGCACCAAGCTGCTGATCGTGGTCCTGGTGTCCCAGATGGTGCCCGTCGAAGCGCTCACGATTCCGCTGTTCTTCCTGCTGCGAAATGCCGGGGAGGCAGTTCCGCTCGTGGGCCTGAACCAACTCGGCTCCCTGGTGCTGGTCCATGTGGGCTTCAGTATCCCGTTCGCGATCTGGATGCTTCGTGGCTTCGTGGCAGCGGTCCCGGTGGAGATCGAAGAGGCAGCGCGCATAGACGGTGCAAGTGGATTCCGCTTTGTCCGTTCGATCCTCTTCCCGCTCGTGGCGCCCGGAGTGGTGGCCTGCTCGGTATTTTCGTTCATCTCCACGTGGAACGACTTCCTCTTCGCCAAGACATTCATCATTTCCGCCCAGGAGAACCAGACCCTGCCCATGGCATTGTTGACCTTCTTCAAACCCGACCAGAACGATTGGGGCGCCATCATGGCCGGTTCCGTGATCATGACCATTCCGGTGCTGATCTTCTTCATCGCAGTGCAGCGAAAACTCGTATCCGGCCTGGCCGGGGCGGTGAAGGGATGAGCGCCGCGGATCTGCTGATTCCAGTTCCGTCCTCGGTGGAGTCCAGCGGCGGTTTCCTGGACCTGGACGCAGCCACCACGCTGGCCGCCGATCCGGAGCTCAACAGTGCGCGCCGCTGGCTCGCCCGGACCCTCGGCGCGGCCACTGGCTGGGACCTGTTCCCGGCCACCAAAGCCGATGCGCGCATCAGCCTTCTGCTTGACCCGGTGCTCGACGCCGAGGCGTACCGCCTGGAGGTAGGCACCGCCGTCGTGATTCATGCGGGCGGTCCGGCCGGAGCCTTCTATGCTGCCCAGACGCTCCTACAGCTGATGGGGCCCGCCGCGCTGCGGCAAGCGCCCATTCCGGAAACAGATCGCACATGGCCGGTTCCCAAGGTATCCATCCAGGACCAGCCGCGTTTCGGGTATCGCGGGGCCATGCTGGACGTGGCCCGGCACTTCATGCCCAAGGACAACCTGCTTCGGTTCATCGAGGTGATGGCCATGCACAAGCTCAACGTCCTGCACCTGCACCTCACGGACGACCAAGGCTGGCGGATCCAGATCAACCGCTACCCGAAGCTCACCGAGACCGGGGCGTGGCGGCGGGAGTCGTCGCTTGGTTCCTGGCGGGCAGGGGTTTTCGACGGGCTTCCGCACGGCGGCTTCTACAGCCAGGACGATCTCCGCGAAGTGGTCGCGTTCGCTGCCGAGCGGCACATCACCGTCATCCCGGAGGTCGATGTTCCGGGACACAGCCAGGCCGCCATCGCCGCGTACCCGGAACTGGGCACCGGTGCGGCCCCCGAGGTGTGGACCCGTTGGGGAATCAACGAGACGGTCTTGGAAGTCTCGGAAACCTCGTTGGAGTTCTACCGCAATGTGCTCGATGAAGTGGTGGAGATCTTCCCGTCCCGCTGGATCAGCTTGGGCGGGGACGAAGTTCCGCTCACCCAATGGCAATCCAGCGCCCAGGCACAGGCCAAAGCCGCGGAACTCGGATTGCCGGACGTTTCGGGATTGCACAGCTGGTTTGTGGGGCAATTGGCGAAGCACCTTGACGGGCACGGGCGAGCGACTTCCGTGTGGGACGAAATCGGCGACGGGGAGTTGCCGGATGGTGCGTTGGTGGCCTCCTGGCGAGGCTATGAAGGCGGTATGAGCGCGCTCAAAAGCGGCTATGACGTGGTCATGTGCCCTGAGCACAAGCTGTACCTGGACCACCGGCAGGCCAACGGCGACGGCGAACCCGTGCCCGTGGGTTTTGTCATCAGCCTGCAGGATGTCTACGGCTTCGAACCGCTGCCCGCGGGTGCGGGTGAGGCGTTCCCGGGCACGCTCCTCGGCGCGCAGGCCAACATCTGGACGGAACACCTGGATTCCCCGCGACGGGTCCACTTCGCCGCGTTTCCGCGGCTGAGCGCCGTGGCGGAGGTGCTCTGGTCCCAGCCGGAGAACCGGGACTACGATGGGTTCCTGGCCAGGCTCGAAGGTGCGCATCTGGAGCGACTGGAGGCCATGGGAGTGGAATACCGGCCGCTGTCCGGACCGCATCCCTGGCAGTTGAGGCCTGGCGTGGTTGGCTGGAAACGCGATTACGACGCCGAGCAGCGCATCGCCGCTGGATAGGACACACGTGGGTACTGAAGGCACGGAGGCCCGGAACTCCTCGGCTTCGCTGCGGAAGGCGCTGGCTTTGCTGGCGGTGGTGGCGGAGCATCCGGTGAGCGCGGACGGACTCGCCTTGGTCGAGCTGACCAAGCTCTCCGGGCTCAACAAGAGCACGGTCCTGAGGTTGGCCGCGCCCTTATTGGACGAAAACCTGCTGGAGCGCGATGCCGAGAGCGGCCGCTTCCGGCTCGGCCATGGTTGCCTGCGTTTGGGACAGTCATACCTGGACCGGCTCGATTTGCGCAGCGTCGCGAACGCCGAGCTCAGGGTGCTGATGAGGGCTACGGAAAGTACCTGCCACTTGGTGGTCCTGTCCGGCCATGACGTGGTCTACCTCGACAAAGTGGAAGACGAGGCAACAGTTCGTATGGCATCGCGCGTCGGGGCGACCATGCCGGCGTACTGCACCGCAGTCGGCAAAGCCATGTTGGCGTTCAGCCCGGAAGAAGTGGTGGCGCCGATCCTGGCCGGTGAGCTGGCGCCGATCACCGACAGGACGATCACGGACCCGGAGCAGTTGCGGGCTGAATTCGCCGCAATCCGTCGCCGGGGCTATGCAATCGACGATCGCGAAAACGAACCCGAGGTCCGGTGCGTCGCCGCCCCGATCTTCGGCCATGACGATCACGTGGTTGCCGCCCTCAGCGTCTCCTCCTTGTCGTCCCGCATGACCGCCAAGCGCGTCCGCGAAGTAGGTCCCATGGCCGCCGAAAGCAGCCTGCGCATCTCGGCGAAGCTGGGATCCCGGCGTGCGAACGCCAAACTCGCGAAGCTGGCCTAGGAGGGCAGATGGAAAAGCCAATGAACGACGCCGGTGCTGGAGTTGGCGCGGACGGTGCGGCAGGCGCCTACTTCCGAGCGAAGTTGCAGTTCGAGATCGACGTCATGGACGTCGCCGATGCGGCTGCCGGCAGTTTCGTGCTCGTGGATACACGCAGGCAGTCGTCGTGGGGCCACGGACATATTCCCGGTGCCGTACACCTTCCGACCGCCGAGATACCCGCCCGGGCAGCCGCACTGATCCCGGCTGGGAGTTCAGTAGTGGTCTATTCGTGGGGACCGGCTGCAACGGAAGTACCTTCGCGGCCCTCGCCTTCGCCGAGCTCGGGTACCCGGTACGGGAGATGATCGGCGGCATTGAATATTGGGCGCGGAACGGGCTTCCGGTGGAGACAACTGATGGTGTTGTCGTTCGGGACTTCGATCGGCTGGTGACGGCGCACCAGCCCGAGGGGTAGCGACGCCCTACCCCCAAGCCGCCCAGTCCTCAGGCCTGAGCGCGGGGCGGCCGAGATGGTAGCCCTGGGCCGCGGTCATCCCGAGCTTGGTGACCGCATCCAGCTCGGCCTCGGTCTCGATTCCTTCGGCTACGAGGGCGGCTCCGATTTCGGAGGAAAAACCGACCATCGCAGCTCCCAGGGCCCGCTGTCCCGGATCTGTGTCGATCCCGGCGATGATCTCGCGATCGAGTTTGATGAGGTCCGGCTTGAGCTGCAGGATGTGGCGCATGGAAGCAAAGCCGGCACCGGCGTCGTCGACAGCTATTCTGAGTCCGGCGCGCCGCAACGGTGCCAAAGCTTCGGCGAGCGGTTCATAGTCGGCCACCTCATGGCGTTCGGTGACCTCAAGCACGATGCGTCGTGGAGGGATGGCCGACTCCGCAATCGCGGCTGCCAGCCGGGGGTCAAGGCACGCCCGGGGTGAGAGGTTTGCTGCGATATACAGTTCCGGTGGAAGCCCGGCCGCGGTGGTCAGCGCGGTCCGGAGCGCAAGGATTTCAAGCTCGATATCCAGGCCGACCGAGGCGGCTTCCATGAAACGCACCTCCGGGGACAACTCTTGGGATCCGCTGAACCTTGTCAAGGATTCCACTCCAACCACGTTTCCCGTTTCCAGGCATACGATCGGTTGGAATGCTGTGATGAGCGAACCGTCAGTGAGCAATTCCCGGATGCGGGCCGTGACTTCCGCGTGCGAGCGTGCTGTCTCGCGATTCAAGACACGGCAGGTGCCTTCGAAACCGCGGTCCCTGCCCTCCCTGTCGCGCATTGGCCTTCCGGCAACGTCAACCAAGACGCGGCTGCCGTCCCGGTGGCGGCACACGGTGACCACCCGCGACCACGAGGAGTCACCGCTTTCCCTGGCTTTCCAGTCCACCCGCGCGTCTGCCAGGTCTCCGGGGTCGATGACGCGGGTGATATGCCTCCCCAGCAGCTCGGAAGGTTCGTACCCCGTGATGTCCTTGCATGCCGGGCTGCAGAACGTAAATCGCCCATCGGGCCCCGTGGCCCACAGCCAGTCCAGGCTTGTGTGCAGCACGGTGTCCATCAAGCGCGACGTCCGGAACGCCTGGCTTCGTTCCCGCTGCTGCTGCCGCATGAGACGCCACGCAGCCAGTACCACCAGGGGCACTATCAGCAGTGCCAGGAGAGCAGGGAATCCGGTTGGTCCATCGATGCCGACCCACGGCGGAAGCCCGAAGGCCAACGGCAGGCGGATGGACAAGGCGACCGCAGCCTCGATGAATACGACAACCAGCAGCCACCATCCGGTTGAAGCGGACGCGAGCCTGTTCGCTTGCTGTCCCTCCTGGGAAGACGCCCTCTTAAGCCGGGGAATGCGCATGAAGGGCATCACCCAATAGTGCCACCAAGCCGGGCTCTGGGGGTTACGCCGTAACCGCCAGCGCGTCGATTTCCACGAGCATGACTTCGTGCGGGAGGTCGACGAACACCGTGGTGCGGCTGGGCAGTTGGCCGCTGGGGACATTCTCGGTGATGAATTCGCCATATACCTCGTTCATGGCTGCGAAGTCGTCGCGCGTAGTGAGGTAGACACGGAACATGATGACGTCTTCCACAGAGGAACCGCCGGCTTCGAGGATCGCTTTCACGTTTTCCAGTGTGCGGCGGGTCTGGACGCGGACGTCGCCCTCGCCGATGTACTGGTTGGTGGCGGGATCCATGGGGCCCTGGCCGGAGACCTGGAACAGGCCGCCCTTCTGGATGCCTTGGGAGAATACGTGCGCCGGGGCCGGGGCATTTTCGGTCAGTACTACAGTCTTTTCACTCATGCCGAGTTCCTTTCGTGGCTGATCCAGCCGAGGTCGCGGGAGATGGCCTCGGTGCTGGCTTTGAGGTCGGGCAGCAGCTCAAGCAGTCCTTCATAGCTGAGCATCACTACCGGTACCGAACAAGAGGCTGCGGCCACGACGGCGCCGCTCGCGTCGCGAATGGGGGTCGCGATGCAGTGCACGAAGGATTCGTGCTCGGCGTTGTCGTGGGCCCAGCCCTGGACCCTGACCTGCTCCAGTTCGGCCAAAAGGGCCTCCGGCGAGGTCAGGGTGGTGTCGGTAATTCTTGTGTAATCGAGTCCCGCCGCGATCTTTTCCTGCCGGCTGCGCGGCATGTCGGCAAGCAGGACCTTTGCGACGGCGGCCGAATGCAGGGACGCGGTCAGGCCGATCCGGGAGTACATCCGCACGGGATGATGCGACTCGAATTTGTCGATGTACACCACGTCATTGCCCTCGAACGCGGCAAGGTGCACGGTGTGCCCGGTCTTTCCGTTCAGCTCAGCCAAGTACGGGTGCGCCACTTTACGGATGTCCCGCTGTTCCAGGGCGAGCGAGGACAGCTCGAACAGTTTGGATCCAAGCATGAACCGCTGGTCCTCATTGCGGACAACGAAGCGTTTTTCCTCCATGGCGTGCAGGAGCCGCATCACGGTTGTCTTATGCACCGAAGCCTTGGAGGCAAGCTCATCCAGGGTGGCCGGTTTGGCCGCAAGCTCGGCTAGCAGGTCGATGGCCCGCATCAGGCTTTGGCTCATGGTGCTGTGCTCCGATCTTCAAGGCTTCGCTTCTGGCTGCTGAAGTGCCCGCCGGCAACGTGGATTGCAGCCCATTCGGCGTCTGTGGAACCGAGGATGGCCGAAAGCAGGGCGGACCCCGGAAGCGGGCCGCGATCGCCATGCACGGTGAGGGTGCAGGCTGCAGCGACGTGACCGCGGCGAAGGCTCGCCTTCTGCTCAAGGCCGAACAGCACGCCGCTCAGGTACCCGGCCGCGAAGGAATCGCCCGCGCCCACCGGCTCAAGCACGTCCACGGACAAGGCGGACACTTCGGAGCGCGTGCCGTCCCGTTCCAGGGCGATGGCGCTAATGGCTTCGTTCTTGATGACGACGACGGCGGGATCCGGCATGAGGAGCCGGAGTTCAGTTTCGTCGGTGGTGCCGAAGGCGTGCTCGGCTTCGTCCTTGCCCACCAGCACGATGTCGGCGAGATTGGCCAGGCGGCGCAGCGCGGAACGGTCCTGCCCGGCCCAGAGCGCGGCGCGCCAATTGACGTCGAAGCTGATGAGGCGGCCGTGCCTCGGTGCGGCGAGGATGGCTTCCGTCAGTTCAAGGCATTCCGCCGAGAGCGCTGCTGTGATGCCGCTCAGGTGGATGATCGAAGCTTCCGCCAATAAGCGCTCGACGGCGGGATTCGCCAGGGTGCCCAGGTTCATCGCTGATGCGGCGGAACCCTGCCTGTAGTACAAAACTGAACTGCCGCCGTCGGGATCCGCTTCCTGGGCGGGGACCTTGACGTAAAGCCCCGTGGGCCGTCCGGGATCGACCTCGACGCCGGAAATCCCTACTCCGTGGCTGCTGAGCTCCTCCAGGATCCGGGTGCCGAATCCATCCCGGCCAACCCGGCCCACCCAGTGGGAGTCCAGGCCCATGGCAGCCAAGCCCATGGCCACGTTCGATTCCGCGCCGCCGATTCCACAATGCAGCTCCGTGGCTTGGTGCAGCGGGACGGGTTTCACCGGGGTGAGCATGGCCATCGTCTCACCCACACATACAGCTGAAAGCATGAAACTCCCGCGCTCCCTCTGCCGCTTCCAGCGGCACTCGACACCCCCATGAAGAAGGGATTTCCGTGGCCTGATCATGGGGTGCCGGGCCATGCCGCGGCCTTGACTCCCAATCCTGCACCATGTTAGACATATCACCAACAGCTTTGCAACCTGCGTTGCAAAATACGCAACGCAAGGGATTTGCGGGCAGAATGCGCACAGTGAAATGCGCACAGTGAATCGCGCACAGTGAAGGGATCGAACTGGTGAACACTTCCACGTCCGGCGCCGGAGCAGAGGCCGGGGCCGAGGCAATTGCGGCGGACACCGTGGCACGCCTGGCGGATGTCCGGCTCGACTGGCGGCACAAAGCCGTGCCCGCCACAGCCAACGGCACCAGCCACCGCGAGTTCCTCTCCACAGCCCCGAAGCTCAAGGATCTCCAGACACCGTTGTTTACGCTCGACTCACAGGCGATGCGCGGCAATGCCGATCGCTTGGCCTCATGGTGTGCTGAGCGCGGCGTCTTGCTGGCTCCGCACGGAAAGACCACCATGGCGCCGCAGCTCTGGGCCGAACAGCTGAGCCGCGGCGCCTGGGGGATCACTGTGGCGAACTTCGCCCAGCTCCGCGTGGCCCGCGAATTCGGTGTGCGGCACCTGCAACTGGCCAACAGCCTGAGCGATCCCCATGCCATCGAGTGGGTCGCCAAAACCGCGAGCCCGGATCAGCCGATCCTGTCCTGGGTCGATTCCACCGTCACCGTGGATCTCATTGGCCGCACCTTGGAAGCTGCTGGAAGCAACGCCGTCCTGGATGTCCTTGTTGAGCTTGGTGGAATCGGTGGCCGCACCGGGGCACGAGGCGTGGAGGCCGCACTCGACGTCGCCCGGGCCGTCTCTGCCTCCCCGCACCTGCGGCTGGTGGGGGTGAGCGGCTACGAAGGATCGCTGGCCCACACCGCCGACGCCGGCAGTCTCGCCGCCGTCCGCGGCTTCCTGGACCAGATGGGTGAGCTGCATCAACGGCTCCTCGAAGACGGTCTCTACGGATCCGACGTCGTCATCCTCACGGCAGGCGGCAGCGCCTACTTCGACGACGTCGTCGACGTCCTTTCGCCGTACGTCACCGCTGGCTCCGAGGCTGGGCCTCGGGTGGAACTCATGATCCGCAGCGGGGCCTACATCATCCACGACGACGGCTTCTACGGGGGCATCTCGCCGTTTTCCCGCGACGGCGGCCAGCCGTTCACGGCAGCTATGCACGGCTGGGCGCGCGTCGTGTCCCAGCCCGAACCCGGCCTTGCCATCCTCGACGCCGGCAAGCGGGACTTGCCCGTCGACGAAGGACTGCCCCGTCCCCAGCTGATCGGGCCTACCCTTGGCGGTCCCATGCTGCCGCTCGTTGGTGCCGAGGTCACCGCCGTCAACGACCAGCACTGCTTCATGACGTTCGACGCCGGCACCACCACTGTGCAGCCAGGTGACGTCGTGCGACTGGGGCTTTCGCATCCGTGCACAGCCTTCGACAAGTGGACACTCATCCCGGTGCTGGCGGATACCGACGGCGACCAAACCGTCGTCGACCTCATCCATACCTTCTTCTAGGACATACGCCATGAAGACACTCATCAGCAACGCCGTCCTGGTGGACGGAACCGGGGCGGACCGCCGTCCGGCGGACGTCCTGCTGGACGGCGAGGTGATCGCCGCCGTCGCCGACGCCGGATCCCTCACCGCGAGGGGAACCGGTGCCGAGCGGACTGTCGACGCGACGGGACTCGTCCTAAGCCCCGGCTTCATCGACATGCATGCCCATTCGGACCTGCAATTGCTCGTCAACAAGGACCACTACGCCAAGCTCAGCCAAGGCGTCACCACCGAACTGCTGGGCCAGGACGGGCTGTCCTACGCTCCGGTGGACGACGCCACGCTTACCGGGGTGCGGGAGAAGATCGCCGGTTGGAACGACAACCCGCAGGATTTCGACTGGAATTGGCGAACCGTGGGCGAGTACCTGGACCGCCTCGACGCGTCCGAAAACGGCAAGAGGATCGCCACCAACGCCGCGTACCTCGTCCCTCAGGGAACCGTCCGGGCCCTCGTGATGGGCTTCGCCGAAGGAGACCCGACGCCGGAGCAGCAGGAGCGGATGCAGGACACCGTTCGCACCGCCATGAAGGAGGGTGCCGTGGGCATGTCCTCCGGGCTGACCTACACTCCCGGCATGTACGCCCGGACCGAAGAACTTGCTGGACTTTGCCGGACCGTGGGGGAGCTGGGTGGCTTCTACGCCCCGCACCACCGCTCCTACGGGAAGGGCGCGCTCGGAGCCTACGCGGAGATGATCGGGCTGAGCAGGGACACCGGCTGCGCCTTGCACCTTTCCCACGCCACCATGAACTTCGCCGAGAACAAGGGCCGGGCGGGCGAGCTCCTTGAGCTCATCGATGCAGCGCTCGACGACGGCGCCGACATCACGCTCGACACTTACCCCTACCTCCCCGGCGCCACCACGCTCGCGGCGATCTTGCCCAGCTGGTCGTCCTCGGGCGGTACCGAGGCCACGCTCGCGCGGTTGGCCGACCCGGCGATGCTGGCGAGAATCCGCGAAAGTGTGGAGATCTACGGCTCCGACGGCTGCCACGGAGTGGTTGCCGAGTGGCACACCCTGGAGATCAGCGGCGTCCAGAACCCGGCGCTCGCCGGCCTTGTGGGCAAGACCATCGCCGCAATCGCTGCTGAAACCAACGCAGAGCCCTTCACCGTGTTCGCTCAGATCCTCCAGGAGGACCGCCTGGGCACCGGGATCCTGCAGCACGTCGGCCACGAGGAAAACGTGCAGGCCATCATGGTCCACCGCACGCACACCGGCGGCAGCGACGGCCTCCTGGTCGGAGCCAAGCCCCACCCGCGCGCCTGGGGAACATTCCCCCGCTACTTGGGCCACTACAGCCGCGACTTGGGCTTGCTGACCCTGGAAGAAATGGTCCACCACTTGAGCGGCCGCCCCGCCGAGCGGCTCAAGCTTGATCGCCGCGGGCTGGTCCGCGAAGGTTACGCGGCCGACGTCGTCCTCTTCGACCCGCGCACAGTCCGTGACGAAGCCACCTTTGAAGACCCCCGCAAGCCAGCCACTGGCATCCATTACGTGTTCGTCAACGGGACGGCAGCGATCGACGCCGGGAAGCCCACCGGCGCGCGAGCCGGCCGCGCCCTTCGCCGCGGCCCGGACGGACGCACCCGAGCAGGAAGTACCGAAAACGCATGACTCCTGAAGAATTTATCGAACAGCTTGAAGCCGACCGCACCCTCGCCGTCGTCCGTGCGCCGCTCATCCCCGACGCCGCCGAGCTCTGCCGCGCACTGGTCGACGGCGGCATCCGCAGCGTCGAACTGACGTTCACCACGCCTGACGTGCTGAAGCATGTGCGGCGAGTGGCGGAAACCGCAGCGCAGCACGGCGCCGCCGTCGGAATCGGTACCGTGATGACGGCCGAGCAGGCAAAGGCAGCAATCGACGCCGGTGCCCAATTCCTGGTGACGCCCGGCCTTCGCCCCGAGGTCGCTGCGGTGGCTGCGGCCGCCGGTATTCCCTTCAGTTTGGGCGCCCTGACACCCACGGAGGTGGCGCAGGCCCTTGACCTCGGTTCCGCGGCAGTCAAGATCTTCCCAGCCAGGCAGCTCGGGCCCGCCTACCTCAAGGATCTCCAAGGTCCCTACCCTGGCATCCGGCTTCTGCCCTCCGGCGGGATCGACGCGTCAAACGCCAAGAGCTATCTCGATGCGGGCGCCGCAGCGGTCTGCTGTGGGACCAGCGTGGTCCCTCCCGCCGCCGTGACCGCAGGCGACTGGGCTGACATTTCGGCCAGGGCCGCCGCCTTCACCGCCAACCTCGCGTAGGAATCCCCAGAAAGTAACCTCCATGAATGAATTCCTGAACTGGCTGCGGCACGATACAGCCGGCCTGCTTCTCTTGGCAGCTGCCGGCATCGCCCTCCTGTTGTTTCTAATCATCAAAGTCAAGGTAGAGCCGTTCATTGCCTTGGTGGGTACCAGCGTGCTCGTTGCGCTGGCGGGCGGCGTGAGCATCGATGCCCTCGTCGGCTCGCCCATCAAGAGCGGCGACGCCCTGATCGAGAAGGGCTTCGCCGGGATCCTCGGACACATCACGCTGATCATCGGCCTGGGCACTGTCCTGGGCGCCATCCTGGAACGTTCAGGTGGTGCGGAGGTCCTGCTGGGCAGGCTCGTGAAGGTCTTCGGCGAAAAGGGAACGCCGCTGGCCATGGGCGTCACCGGGTTTGTCCTGGGTATTCCGGTCTTCTTCGACATCGGCATTTTCGTGCTCGCACCCCTCGTCTACGTGGCGGCGGTGCGTGGCGGGAAATCCCTTATTCTGTACGCCTTGCCGCTCCTCGCCGGACTCTCAGTGACCCACGCCTTCCTGCCGCCGCACCCGGGTCCCGTGGCAGCGGCCGGACTATTCCACGTTGAACTTGGCTGGATCATCATCATGGGCCTCGCTTGTGGCATCCCTGCCTGGTTCGCTTCCGGCATTCTCTGGGGTCAGTGGATCGGCAAGCGCGTGCAAGTGCCCGTCCCGGAAGATCGCGTGATCCCGGAGGCAGAGGAAGCCGTGGGCCACGAACCGCCCATGAGCGTCGTTGCCCTTGCCATCGGCCTTCCGATGCTGCTGATCCTTGGCGCCACCTTCGGCAATGTCTTCCTGCCCGCTGGTGGATTCCGCGATGCGCTCGTGTTCTTCGGCAACCCGGCCATTGCGCTCACCGTTGCCGTCGCACTCTCGATGTGGCTCCTCGGCACGCGTCGGGGCATGAGCGCCAAGGACCTCTCCGAACTGAGCTCGGCCTCGCTGAAACCGGTCGGCATGATCCTGCTTGTTGTTGGAGCCGGCGCATTCTTCGGCGCAGTGCTCTCGGCAACCGGGGTAGGCAACGCTGTGGCTGACAGCTTGGCCAAGGCAGGGCTTCCTGTCATTGTGTCCGCTTACGTGATCGCCTGCGGCATGCGCCTCGCCCAGGGTTCCGCCACGGTCGCGATCGTGACCACCGGCGGCATCCTGGCTCCGGCGCTCACGGCCGGACACTATTCGCAGCCGCAATTGGCCCTGATTGTGATGGCCATCTCTTCCGGCTCTATCATCGCCAGCCACGTGAACGACGGCGGATTCTGGATCATCTCCAAGTACTTCAACATGTCAGTCAAGGACACCCTGAAGACGTGGACAGTGCTGGAAACCGTGCTCTCAGTAGTGGGCTTCGGCATGGCGGCCCTGCTGTACCAGTTCGTCTAAGAGCTGTGCGACACGGAAAATCCCTGGCGCCACCGGAAATCCGTGGGCCCCAGGGATTTTGCGTGTCGCGAGGCTTAAACAAAGAGCTCCGGAGTGCGTTATTGGGGGATACGCACTCCGGAGCGGACTTTGGAGCAGGTTCTTTGGGTTCCTGCTGACAATTAGCTTACGTGCCCCAACAGCACTCCGCTACCAATCTGAATAACTACTTTCACTTTACTTTTTCCAGTCCCGAGTTCAGGGCAAAATCCGGCGTTTGATCGGGGTCCCCGAGCCCTTGTAGAGCACCCGGCGCAGGCCTAGCGTTAACTTGCACAGGAAGAGGTGGTCCACGTGGAGATCTTCATGTGGTGGCTGGACATAGACCTCAAGAGCAAGGAATGGCTGCGCGAGAACCTTCGTGCCACGGAGCTTCCGCTGGAAGTTCTGCAACGCATTGCGGATGTCGGCGGCCCGCGCCTTGAGGAGCTGGCTGGCGGGCTGAGCGACGCCGACTGGGACTTCATAGAGACGCAGTCCGAGTTCGTGGACTGACACGGCTTCCTAGAAGCGGTTCATAAAACCGTTGCGGCTCCCGCGCGGGGATGGTTGCATGGGGTTCATGGCTACCGCAGAGAGTTATGTCTTGGCGATCGGGACCAAAAAAGGACTGTGGCTGGCACGCAGCACAGACCGCAAGGAATGGTCCCTTTCCGGTCCGCACTTCCTCATGAGCGAGATCCCCAGCATCGGTATCGATACGCGCGGGGACAAGCCCCGGATCATGGTGGGCGTGCGTTCCGAACACTGGGGCCCCACCGTGGCCCACTCCGACGACCTGGGCGCCACATGGACCGAGCCCGAACAAGGCGCCATCAAATTCCCGGAAGGCACCGATGCCGCACTGGAACGGATCTGGCAGATCTACCCGGACTCCGCGTCCCAGCCCGGGGTGGTCTGGGCAGGTTGCGAACCGATCTCTGTCTGGAAATCAACCGACGGCGGAGAACACTTCGAGTTGAACCGCGGCCTCTGGGACCACCCGCATCGCAGCGAATGGGGAGCTGGCTACGGCGGCGCTGCCGCCCACTCGATTGTGGTCAACCCTTCCGGGGAGAACGTCCACGTCGCCATGAGCACTGGAGGCGTCTACCGATCGCTCGACGGCGGTGCCTCCTGGGAGGCCCGCAACAAGGGGATCTCGGCCTACTTCATGCCCGATCCCAATCCCGAGTTCGGCCAGTGCGTACACAAGATCGCCGCGGATGCCGCCGTCGAAGGCCGCTTGTATGCGCAGAACCACCACGGTGTGTACCGCACGGACGACAACGGCGAAAACTGGGTTTCAATCGCCGACGGCCTCCCGGCAGATTTCGGCTTCGTGATGCTCACCCACCCCCGCCGCGAAGGGACGGCCTGGGTGATCCCGATCAAGGCCGATAGTGAGCGGATTCCGCCGGGCGGCCATCTCGCGGTGCACCGCACGGATGACGCCGGTCAGTCCTGGAAGCGCTTGGATGTGGGCCTCCCGGACCATGAATACAACGCCGTGCTCCGTGACGCAGCCGCGGTGGATTCTGCTGAACCTTCCGGGGTGTACTTCGGGACACGCGGCGGTTCGGTCTACGCCAGCGCCGATGAAGGCGAGTCTTTCATCGAAGTTGCCTCGCACCTACCTGATGTTTTGTGCGTCCGCGCTGCCGTCATCTCCGGGGTTGTCTCCGCAGATGTGGCCGAGGAATCGGCCGCTGCCTCCGCAGCATCCGGTCTTCCGGCTTAGGACGGATCTTGCCCGATATCACCGTGGTTTTGCCTAGCGTTCTCCAGCCGCTCGCCGGCGGGCAGTCCTACCTGACTACGCCCGCCGACGGAGCTGTGACCGTGGAAAACTTGCTTGACACTGTGACCGGTAATTACCCGGTGCTGGCCCGGAGGCTCCGGGATGAAACCGGTTCGCTCCGGCGCTACGTGAATATTTACGTGAACGGCGAGGAGGTCCGGCGTCTGAAGGGTCTGGATACTGAGGTTGCGGCCGGCCAGGAGGTCTTGATCATCCAGTCCGTGGCTGGCGGCTAAGCGGTTCGGGGCCAGGTCAGGCCACTCGCCAGACTGTGCATTCGTCGGTATTGATGGCCTTGCGCAGGCCGGTCAGCTGATCCATGATCCAGACGACGCCGATGCCCGGGGCCGTTTCCTGGACGCTGCCCCGGCGGATGACAACGTCATCGTAGGAGGGTCCGACGGAGAGGCGGGCTTCGATCTGGTCGCCGCGGTGCAGCTGGTCAAGCGCGCGGATTCTTGTGGGGTGGGTTGATACTTCCTTCAACATGGTGGCCTCCCTGGCTGGAGCTGCCAGCATTTGCCGGCTATTCCAGTGTGGCGGGCCAATGTTGCAGGGTGGTTTCGTACGGGTTAGCCGCGGGTAAGACTTCCGTTAGCAAAAAAATCCGCTGCTCCCCACCGGCCCCCTAGCCTCGCAAGCTCGGCCAGGGAACCCTGCCGGCGTGGGCCCAAGCCGGTGGGCGGGGAACAACGGATGTCTTTTGGAGGCGGTGCCCTACTTCAGGCCGAGCTCCGCCGTCGGGGTTTTGAAGGATTCGCGGGCCGTCATCGCGGATACCGCTGCGATGACGCAGATGACCCCGGTGAAGATGCTGATCTGGACCCAGCCGCCGGCCTTGGTGCCGCCCATTGCCGTCACGATGGTCGGGGCGAAGCCTGCCATGAGGAAGCCGATCTGCGTGCCGATGGCCAAGCCGGAGAAACGGACTTTGGTGCTGAACATTTCGCCGTAGAAGGAGGGCCACACTGCGTTTGCAGCGGCGTATCCGAGAGCGAAGTACACCACGGAGACCAGGAACATGAGCGGCACGTTTCCGGATTCGAGCGTCAAGAGGAACACCGGGGTCATGATGGCGCTGGCTACAGCGCCGTAGATGAAGACGGGCTTGCGGCCGATCCGGTCGGCCATCCGGCCGAAGACCGGCTGTGTGCCGAGCGCGACGACGTTTGCCGCGACGACGAGCCACAAAGTGATGGTGCTGTTGACGTGGGCCACGTCCTTGGCATAGGCAATGGCCAAGGTGCCGAAGACCGTGCTCACCGCGGAGATGAAGGCGCAGCAGATAACGCGCAGAACGTCGGCCCAGTGCAGCCGGAGGAGGTCGGCCACGGGAAGCTTGGCGATCTGGTTGTTCTTCTTGGCCTCGGCGAACGCGGGCGGCTCGTGCAGGGTGCGACGGATGAAGAACGCCACCAGGACCACCACGGCGCTGAGCCAGAACGGGATGCGCCAGCCGATGCCGTACTTGATCTCGTCGGGGAGGGCGACCACGGGGATGAAGACCAACGCTGCGAGGATCTGGCCTCCCTGGGTTCCGGTGAGGGTCCAGGAGGTAAAGAACGAACGGCGGTTGTCCGGAGCGTGTTCCAGGGTCATGGACGAGGCGCCGGCTTGTTCACCGGCGGCCGAGAGGCCCTGGCAGAGGCGTGCAAAGACCAGCAGCGCCGGAGCCCACCATCCGATGGCCTTGAAATCAGGGAGGCAGCCGATAATGAACGTCGCACCGCCCATGAGTACCAGGGTAAACATCAGCACGCGCTGGCGGCCGATCCGGTCGCCGAAGTGCCCCAGGATGATGGCTCCAACGGGCCTTGCTACATAAGCGAAGCCGAAGGTCGCGAAGGACATGATGGCTGCGTTGGCGTCGGCGCTGGGGAAGAAGACGTGCGGGAAGATCAAGGCCGCGGCCGAACCGAAGATAAAGAAATCGTAGTACTCGACGGCGCTGCCGAGGAAGCTGGCGAGGGCGGCCTTCTTCGGCGTTCCCGCCGTGGCAGTGCCCGGCGTCGTAGACGGGATCGTGTGACTCATGGTGTTCCTTTTGTGTGACGGCGATGTCGCATCTGGCTGAAATGTGCGTACCTGGAACGTCGATGTGGGTCCGGCAGCGGCCTCACACTGTAGCCACATTGTGAGAGCTACTTGTGCGATACAGCAATGATGACTGTGAGCACAGTCACTTGTCAAGATATTTACTCACCATCTAGATATAGCTCTCACGATGTGGCAATCTTTAGTTATGGATGTGAAGGAAGACACAAAAACCGACATGATCGGCAAGGCCCTGGGCCTCCTCGTATTGCTGGGCAATGAGCCGAAGGGGGCCAGTGCCTCGGAGCTCGCCCGCCAGGCGGAGCTGCCCTTCAGTACTACTTACCGGCTGCTCGGATCCCTGACCCGCGACGGATTCGTCGACTACGAGGCTGACGGCCGCCGCTACCATCTGGGACTTCGCGTCTTCCAGCTCGGTCAGCGGGTGTCCAATCATCACGGCTTTGCGGGCACCGCTCGGCCCATCCTGCAGCGCGTGACGGAAGGGACCGGCGAAGCCACCATTCTTTCGGTCAGGGATGGCCGCCACCACCTCACGGTCAACAAGGTGGACGGTCCCCAGATGTTCCGGGTCACGAGCGATCCGGGGCATCTTGGAATGCTGCACACCACGGCGGTGGGGAAGGCGCTTGTTGCCTTTGCGGACGACGACGAGCGGCAGCAGTTGGTGGAAGAGCTTGAGTTGGAGCCACTGACGGAGTTCTCCATTACCGACCGCGACGCTTTCCGCTTGGAAATCGAGAAGATTCGTCGCCAGGGCTACGCGATCATGGACGAGGAAAACGAGGTGGGTATGCGCGCCGTCGCCGTCCCTGTCCTCAATTCCCAGGGCGTTGCCTTCGCCTCGCTTGCCACCGCGGTACCTGTTTTCCGGATGAGCGTGGAGCAGCTGGTGGCGGTGGTCCCCTTGCTGAAAAGCGCGGCGTCCGAGCTTGCCGACCGCCTGCCGCAGCGTTAAGGGCCGCTAACGGCCATCACTTTTGTTCGCGATAAGAACAAGAGTGCAATATGTGAACATTTTGTGTAGTCTGATTCATACCTCCCGGCGGAGCAACAGACTCTGGATGACTCAACGGATCCAGAGACGGCCAATCCGCGGGTGCAGTTGTCAAAGGAGCAATGAGCATGAGCAACCGAGCCGAATCCTTCCTCGTGGGCCTGATCGGTGAGGGCGTCACGCCTTCGCTGACGCCGCCCATGCATGAGAGGGAGGCCGACGTCCAGGGGCTGCGCTACCTGTACCGGCCCATCGACCTGCTGGAGCTCTCCCTGCCCGGCTCCGCCGTAGGAGATTTGCTGACCGCAGCTTCCTGGCTTGGTTACAACGGCCTTAACATCACACATCCGTGCAAGCAACTGGTGCTGCCGTTCCTGGACGAGGTTTCCGAGGACGCCCGGCGGCTCGGCGCTGTGAACACCGTGCTGATCAAGGAAGGGCGCTTCTTCGGCCACAACACAGACTTCTCCGGTTTCGGCTCCGCTTTGGCCAGCGGCCTTCCCGACGCCGGCCTGGAGCGGGTGGTTCAACTCGGGGCCGGTGGTGCCGGCTCCGCCGTCGCATATGCCCTGCTTTCCGCGGGGGTCAGGACACTGGATCTGGTGGACGTGGACCCCTCGCGCTGCGCCGAACGGGCGGACGAACTCGCCGCCCTGTTCCCGGGCAGCACGGTCAGCGCGCGCTCGACGGCGGAGCTGCCGCAACTCATGCCGCTGGCCGACGGTTTGGTGCATTGCACGCCGGTGGGCATGGCCGCTCATCCGGGCCTCCCACTGGACATGTCCCTCGTGGAACCCCGGCACTGGGTGGCTGACATCGTCTACCGGCCGATCGAAACCCAGTTGGTGCTCGAGGCCCGGGCCAAGGGCTGCCGCGTGCTCGACGGCGGACGCATGGCCGTGGGCCAGGCTGCCGACGCTTTCCGCATCTTCACAGGCCGCGACGCCGATCCGGAACGGATGCGGGCACATTTCCTTGAGCTGGTGGGCGCCGAAGACGCCAAGGCTGAAGAGTCGAAGGCCGACAAGGCACTCGCCGGGGCGGGGCACTGATGCGCACGGGAATCGCTACCGTCTGCCTCTCGGGCACACTCAAGGAAAAGATGCAGGCCTGCGCCATCGCGGGCTTCGACGGCATCGAGATCTTCGAACAGGACCTCGTCACCTCGCCGCTCAGCCCTGAAGACGTGCGGAAGATGGCCGCGGACCTTGGACTCGGCCTTGATCTCTACCAGCCGTTCCGCGACTTCGACAGCGTCTCCGAAGACCTCCTGCAGGAAAACCTGCGCCGGGCGGACGCCAAGTTCAAGCTCATGTCCCGCCTCGGCATGGACACCATCCTGGTGTGCACCAACGTGGGAACCGCCACGATCGACGACGACGACCTCCGGGCCGGGCAGCTCTCCCGCCTGGCGGAACTGGCCGGGAATCACGGAGTCAAAGTTGCGTACGAGGCTCTGGCCTGGGGCAAATACGTCAACGACTACGAGCACGCGCACCGATTGGTGGACACCGTGGACCACCCCAACCTGGGCACCTGCCTCGACTCCTTCCACATCCTTTCCCGCGACTGGGACACCGCACCCATCGAGGCCATCAAGCCTGAGAAGATCTTCTTCGTCCAGGTGGCCGACGCCCCGAAGCTCTCTATGGATGTCCTGTCCTGGAGCCGCCATTACCGCGTGTTCCCCGGCGAAGGCCAATTTGAGCTGGCCAAGTTCATGGGCCATGTGGCTCGTGCAGGCTATTCCGGCCCGGTTTCGCTGGAGGTCTTCAACGACGTTTTCCGCCAATCCGATGTGGAGCGCACCGCCGTCGACGCGATGCGCTCGCTGATTTGGCTTGAGGAACAGAGCGCCAAATGGCTCGAGGCGAACGCGGCATCCCTTGCGGCGGGAGCCGCCGGCGGTGACTCGCTCGCCAACGCTGCCGGCCGGCGTCGTTATCCCATGGAACTGGCCACGCTGCCCAAGGTGGCGGAACCGGCCGGCTTCAACTTCGCCGAGGTCAAGACGGATGAGCCCGCACAGCTTGAGACCCTCCTGGGGCAGCTCGGCTTCGAATTCGACGGTCGGCACCGGACCAAGGACGTGCAGTTGTGGTCCATGGGGCAGGCCCGCGTCATCATCAACGAACAAGCGCCGTCGCACAGTGAACCCGCCATCGCGGCCTTGGGCTTCGACGTCGACTCTCCCGTGATTGCCTCGGCCCGCGCGCAGCAACTCAAAGCTCCCGTGGTGCCGCGCAAGGTGCAGGCGGACGAGGAAGTGTTCCAAGGCATTGCGGCCCCGGACTCCACCGAAATCTTCCTGTGCCAGGGCAGCCCGGACGGGACGGCGGCATGGACCCATGAATTCGGGCAGCCCAGCGAATTCGGCGAAGGCCTCGAGCACCCTTCTGTGGGAGCGCAAGCGGTGATCGACCACGTGAACGCTGTCATTGACCACGTGAACCTGGCCCAGCCTTGGCAGCACTTCGACGAAGCCGTCCTCTTCTACACGAGTGCCCTCGCGCTGGAACCGCAGCCGTTCGCCGAGGTGCCGAGCCCCAGCGGCCTGGTGCGCTCACAGGTCATGCAGACGTCTGACCGCGCCGTGCGCCTGGTGCTGAACCTGGCGCCGGTGCTTCAGCAGGAACCTGGCCAGCAGGGCAACGGCGCGCGCAAGAGCTACCAGGAACACATCGCCTTCGCGGTGGATGACCTTGTGGCCACCGCGCGGGCGGCGCAGGAACGCGGACTCGAGTTCCTCCGGATACCGGCCAACTACTACGAGGACCTGGATGCGCGCTTCGCCTTGGAGCCTGCCTTCCTGGCCACCCTCAAGGAACTGAACCTTCTCTATGACAGGGATGCCAGCGGTGAATTCCTCCACTTCTACACCGCCACGGTGGGCAGCGTGTTCTTCGAAATGGTGGAACGCCGCGGCAACTACGACGGTTACGGCGCCCCCAACGCCCCCGTGCGGCACGCCGTCCAGTACGACTCGCTTCACGCCCACCACGTGCAGCGCTAAGCAGAAACACCAGCAGAGACCAGGAAAGCAACCACCCGAAAGGAGCCGGCCGTGCTGCTAGACGCAAATGCCGGGCACTACCAAGACGACGAGCTCGTACCGGCGGCCGAACCGCATGCCGGGCACGCGCCGTTGGACGCCGCAGCCGAAACCCAAGCGGATCTCAGCGCGGAGATCAAGGCCATCGGCGAAGCGTACGCCCAGGCGCTCAAGAACGGTGCCGCGCCGGAGACCCAGCCCCGCCTGGACTTCGCGCCGTACCGCAGCAGCATCCTGCGCCACCCCACCAAGAGCCTGCACCACGCGGACCCGGAGACCATTGAGCTGTATTCGCCGGCGTTCGGGCACCAGGACGTGCATGCGTTGGAGTCGGACCTCACCATCCAGCACAACGGTGAACCCCAGGGCGAGCGGATCATCGTTCAGGGCAAAGTGCTCGACGGCGACGGCCGCCCGGTTGCCGGCCAACTCGTGGAGATCTGGCAGGCCAACGCTGCCGGCCGTTACATCCACAAGCGCGACCAGCACCCCGCCCCCCTCGACCCGAACTTCACCGGCGTCGGACGCTGCATCACCGGACCGGACGGCACCTACCGATTCACCACCATCAAGCCCGGCGCCTACCCATGGAAGAACCACCTCAACGCCTGGCGGCCGGCGCACATCCACTTCTCGCTGTTCGGCACGGATTTCACGCAGCGCATCGTCACCCAGATGTACTTCCCGGGCGACCAGTTGTTCCCCCTGGACCCCATCTACCAATCGATCGTGGACCAGGACGCCCGCGACCGCCTCGTGGCCAAGTACGACCACGAACTGACGAGCCCGGAGTGGGCCCTCGGCTACAACTGGGACATCGTCCTGAGCGGGTCGAAGCGGACCTGGACCGAAAACGAAGCCTTTGGCGACGCCGGGGATGAGGAGTAGAACATGAGCAAGCTGACACCCACACCTGGCCAGACCGTAGGCCCGTTCTACGGTTATGCCCTCCCCTTTAATAAGGACAACGAACTCCTTGCTCCGGGCAGCGCCGGAAGCATCCGCCTGCAAGGCACAGTGTACGACGGCGCCGGAGACGCCATCCCCGACGCCATCCTGGAGATCTGGCAGCCGGACTCCGAAGGCAACGTGGTCCAGCGCACGGGCTCACTTATCCGCGATGGCTACACCTTCACCGGCTGGGGCCGCGCCGCGGTAGGCAACTCCGGTGTGTACACCTTCACCACGGTCAACCCCGGCCCCACTGAAGCGGGCGCGGCTCCGTTCATTTCCGTCGCCGTTTTTGCGCGTGGCCTCATGAACCGCCTGTTCACCCGCATCTACTTGCCGGAAAACAAGGAAGCGCTCGCTGCCGACCCGCTGCTCAGCTCCCTCGATCCTGAGCGCCGCAAGACCCTGATCGCGCGTCGCGACGCGGATGGCGGACTCACGTGGGACCTGCGCCTGCAGGGCGGGAACGAGACTGTTTTTCTCGACTTCGAAGGCGCCTCCCAGTGAGTGGCGACGGCGATTTCGGGTTGCTCAGCCCGGTTTCGGCGTCGCCCGCCGTGGTGGCGCTGACGGGTGACCGTGCGGTGATCGCTGCCATCCTCGACGTCGAGGCCGCGTGGGCATCCGTGCTCGAAGAGGCGGGCTTCGCGCCCGCCGGTTCTGCCGCCGTCGTCGCCGAGGCGGCGGAATCCTGGGCCTACGACGCCGCATCCATCGCCGAACGCGCACAAGGGGGCGCCAACCCGGTCATTCCGCTGCTGGCCGATCTCCGGGGGAGAGTCAGGCAGCTCGAGGCTGGGCTTCCCGGCGGGCCGATCGGCGCGCTTGCCGCCGTGCACGCCTCCCTGACCAGCCAAGACGTCCTGGATTCGGCCCTGATGCTGCTCGCACACCGCGTGGTTTCCGCGCTTCTGGCCGAAGTAAAAGGTACGACGACGGCGCTCGCCACCCTCGCGGAACAGCATGCGGACACGCTCTGCGTCGGCAGGAGCCTGACCCAGCATGCGCTTCCGTTCACCTTCGGGCTCAAGGCAGCGCAGTGGTTCCACGGAGTGGCCGCCGCTGCCCGTCGCCTCGAAGCCCTGGAGTTGCCCGTGCAGTTCGGCGGCGCCGGCGGCACCTTGGCTGCCGGTACCGTGCTCACCGACGGCTCGTCGTCGAGCCCCTTTGACTTGGCCGACGCCTTGGCCAGGAAGCTGGGGCTGGCTCCCGCTGCGGCTCCTTGGCACACGAACCGCCTGGATGTCACTGCACTCGGCGACGCCTTGGCCTCTCTGACGGACTCTTTCGGCAAGATCGCCTCGGACCTGCTGTTCCTCAGCCGCCCCGAGGTTGCCGAACTGGGTGAACCCCTTGCCGCGGGTCGGGGCGTTTCCTCTGCCATGCCGCAAAAGCAGAATCCCGTGCTGTCCGTGCTGATCCGCAGCGCAGCGCTCCAAGCTCCCGGGCTGGCAATGCAGCTGCACCTCGCAGCCGCGAACTTCAACGACGAACGTCCGGACGGCGCCTGGCACAGCGAATGGCAGGCCTCGCGGGGCTTGCTTCGGCTTGCACACGGTGCCGCCACCCAGCTGCGCGAGCTCGCCGAAGGACTTCGTGTCTTCCCCGAGGCGATGCGCCGCAACCTGGAAATCTCCGGGCCATTGCTGCTCAGCGAAGCTGTTGCGTCCTCCGTTGCTCCGCTCCTTGGCACGGACGGGGGAGAAGCGAAGGCGAAGCTGCAAGCCGTCGTCGACGAGACCCTGCAAGCACCCGCAGCCGAGCAAGCCCGGATCTACACCAAGCTCCTCCGCGAAGCCGTCCCCGCCAGCAAGCTGTCCGATGAGGAACTGCGGGCCTTTCTGGATCCGGCGAACTATGTCGGTGAGGCTCCCGAGATCAGCCGTCGCATCCTCGCCGCGTACCCCGAATTCACGCACACCAACCCGAAGGGAGCCGATCGTGGCTAAGCCCAACGTCAAGGCGGTGCTGCTGTCCCCGCAGCGCACCCTCGGGGAGAAGCCGCTCCTGGTGGTGGGGCCCTCGCTCGGAACGTCCACCGTGCTCTGGACCGAGGCCGCTGCCCTGCTCGGCAACGAGTTCGACGTTATCGGCTGGGACCTGCCCGGTCACGGCGTCTCGCCCGCGGCCTCCGAAACGTTCAGCGTCGCCGAACTGGCGGACGCGGTGATTGACTTGGTGGACTCGATCGCGCCCGGTGCCGTGTTCCACTACGCCGGCGATTCCCTGGGCGGTGCCACAGGACTGCAGCTCGGCATCAAGCATGGAGAACGGCTCAAGTCCCTGTCCGTGCAGTGCAGCGGAGCGAAGCTCGGTACGCCCGAGGGATGGCTGGAACGTGCCGAAACCGTCCGCGCCCAAGGAACCGCGGTGATGATCCAGGGTTCCGCAGAGCGTTGGTTCGCTCCCGGTTTCATGGATCGCCAGCCCGTGGTCAGCAGTCGCCTCCTGCACGCCCTGCGGGACGCGGACCGCTTCAGCTACGCCTTCTGCTGCGAGGCCCTCGCCGGATTCGACGTCCGCGCCGAACTCGGCAGCATCACCGTCCCGACGCAGGCACTGGCGGGCGTCGAGGACACTGTTGCACCGCCGTCGTTCGCTGAAGAAATTGCGGACGGCATCAACGCCGGATTCAACACAGGAGGCGGCACTGCAGTCGCTGTGGCGCTCGACGGCGTCGGGCACCTCGCGCCAGCGGAGGCGCCCGCCGTCGTCGCGGACCTCATGCGGAAATTCATGATGGAGGCCGGAAAATGAGCACTGATCTTTCGCAGGGCGCCGTTCAGCGCGACGCTACATCGCAGGAGATCTACGACGCCGGCATGGTGGTCCGCCGTGAAGTGCTCGGCGACGCGCACGTGGACCGTGCCAACGCCAAGAAAGACGAATTCACCGGTGACTTCCAGGACATGATCACCCGCGTCGCCTGGGGCGGCATTTGGACCCGGCCTGGCCTGGATCGACGCATGCGCTCGGCCGTCACCATCACCGCGATGGTGGCGCACGGGCACTGGGAAGAACTGGCCATGCACATCCGTGCCGCAATCACGAACGGGCTGAGCAGGGACGAGATCAAGGAAATCCTGCTGCAGACCGCCATCTACTGCGGAGTCCCCTCCGCCAACACCGCATTCAAGACCGCGCAACGCGTCTTCGCGGAGCTCGACGCGACCCCCGAAGCCCCCACCCCACCCAACTAGTCCCCACCGCCACCCTGGCCTCGCAAGCTCGGCCAGGGAACCCTGGCGGCGTGGGCCCACGCATTAGAACATAGAGGAGACCCCATGAACCAGGCGTATGTGTACGACGCCGTGCGCACACCTTTTGGAAAATTCGGCTCGGGCCTTGCCGGGGTGCGGCCGGATGACCTCGCGGCCCACGTGGTGCGCGAGGCCGTGAAGCGCGCTCCTGCTTTGGATGTTGAGCGCATCGACGAGGTGGTGTTCGGGAACGCCAACGGCGCCGGCGAGGAGAACCGCAACATTGCCCGCATGGCCACCCTCTTGGCAGGGCTCCCGACGTCGATCCCGGGCACCACGGTCAACCGCCTGTGCGGTTCCTCCCTGGATGCCGCCATCATCGCCTCGCGCCAGATCAACGCCGGCGACGCCGAGCTGGTCCTGGTGGGCGGGGCTGAGTCCATGTCCCGGGCGCCGTGGGTATTGCCCAAGACCTCCAAGCCGTACCCGGCCGGTGACATGACCCTGGCCTCCACCACCCTCGGCTGGCGCCTGGTGAACCCGGCGATGCCGAAGGACTGGACCATTTCCCTGGGTGAGGCCACCGAGCGGCTGCGTGAGAAGTACGGAATCACCCGCGAGCGGCAGGACGAGTTCGCTGCGGCCTCGCATAACCTCGCGGCTGCTGCGTGGGACGAGGGCTTCTACGACCAGTTGGTGACTCCGGTACCGGGCACCGAGCTGGTCCGTGACGAAGGTATCCGTGCGGGCTCGACGGCGGAGAAACTCGCAGGACTCAAGACCGTTTTCCGTCCCGAGGCCAGCGGTCCGGAGGGTGGAACCGTGACGGCAGGCAATGCTTCGCCGCTGTCCGACGGCGCCTCCGCGGCCTGGATTGGCAGCGAAAGCGCCGCCGGGCTGCTCGGGCTGGAGCCACTGGCCCGCATCGCCGGCCGCGGCGCGCACGGAAACGATCCCCAGTTCTTCGGCTACGCCCCGGTGGAGGCCGCCAACAAGGCACTCTCGAAGGCGGGCATCGGCTGGGAGCAGGTGGGCGCCGTCGAACTTAACGAAGCCTTCGCCGCACAGTCCCTGGCTTGCATCGATGCGTGGGGGATCGACCCGTCGATTGTGAACCGGCACGGCGGCGCGATCGCGATGGGCCACCCGCTGGGCGCCTCCGGCACCCGGATCCTGGGCACCTTGGCCCGCAGCCTTCAGGTTTCCGGCGAGCGTTGGGGTGTCGCCGCGATTTGCATCGGCGTCGGGCAGGGCCTGGCCGTGGTGCTTGAGAACGTCACTGCCGGAAATTCGGCACAACCGGTGAAGGGCTAAGGCAATGCTGCAATTCATTGACACCGTCGGCGAAGCTGTCGCAGGCATCGAGGACGGCTCCACCGTCATGATCGGAGGCTTCGGAAACGCGGGCCAACCGTTCGAACTCATCGACGCGTTGCTCGATTCCGGCGCCACTGACCTCACCGTGGTGAACAACAACGCCGGACAGGGCGACCAAGGCCTTGCGCTGCTCATCAAGGAAGGGCGGGTCCGGAAGATGATCTGCTCCTTCCCCCGCCAGTCCGATTCCTGGCACTTCGACGCCAAGTACAAGGCCGGGGAAATCGAACTGGAACTCGTGCCCCAAGGCAACCTGGCCGAACGCATCCGGGCTGCCGGGGCGGGTATCGGCGGGTTCTTCACCCCTACCGGGTACGGCACCATGCTCGCGGAAGGGAAGCACACACGCTTCCTCGACGGAAAATGGCAAGTGTTCGAGACGCCCATCCATGCCGACGTCGCGCTTATCAAGGCGCTCAAGGCCGACGGCAAGGGCAACCTCGTCTACCGCAAAACGGCCAGGAACTTCGGACCGATCATGGCGGCGGCCGCAAAGCACACCATCGTCCAGGTATCGGAGATCGTACCGACCGGCGCCCTGGACCCGGAGAACGTGGTGACCCCGGGAATCTACGTCAACAGCATCGTGAAGGTGGCCTGACATGAGCATCCAAACCTCAACAACACCCTTGGAGCGAGACGATCTCGCGCGGCTCGTGGCGCGGGACATCGCTCCGGGCTCGTTCGTGAACCTCGGCATCGGCCAGCCTACGCTCGTCTCCAATTACCTCACCGAAGAGCAGAACATCACTCTCCACACGGAGAACGGGATGCTCGGCATGGGTCCGGAGGCCAAGGGCGAAGAGATCGACGGCGACCTCATCAACGCCGGCAAGATCCCCGTCACCGAGCTCCCCGGCGCCTCGTATTTCCACCACGCCGATTCCTTCGCGATCATGCGCGGCGGGCACCTGGATATCTGCGTCCTCGGCGCTTTCCAGGTGTCGGCCACGGGTGACCTCGCCAATTGGCACACCGGAGCGCCGGACGCCATCCCGGCCGTCGGCGGGGCGATGGACCTGGCCACCGGCGCCAAGGACGTCTTCGTCATGATGACGCTCCTGACCCGCGAGGGCGCGTCCAAGCTCGTCGACACCTGCAGCTACCCGCTTACGGGCGTGGGCTGCGTGACCCGCGTGTACACGGACAAAGCGGTCTTCCTGATAGGGCCCGACGGCGTGACCGTGCGTGAGACGTTCGGCTGCACCTTCGAAGAACTCCAAGCCATGGTGCCGGTCCCGCTGGTGCCGTTCGACGAGAAGGCGGCCGGCGCCGTCGTCGGCGTCTAAACGCGCCTAAAGTCGATCGCGAACTGGCAGCAAATGCCCTCTGGAAGCAACCCGAGGGGCAACTGCTGCCAGTTCGCGCCAATAAGATTGGTAACCATGACCGACGCAGCAGTAGCCGGGGTGCCGCAGGCAGGTGCTCCCCAAGCGAGTGACCAGTATGTGCAATCGCTGGCACGCGGATTGTCCGTGATCCGTGCGTTCGACGCGGCCAACCCCGTCATGACGCTCAGCGAGGTGGCGGCGCGTACCAACCTGACGCGTGCCACGGCCCGTCGATTCCTGCATACCCTGGTGGAGCTGGGCTATGTCCGCACAGACGGCAAGACCTTCGCGCTCACGGCGATGGTCCTGCAGCTTGGCTACTCATATTTGTCGGCCTTGTCCTTGCCCCAGCTCGCGCAGCCGCACCTTGAAGAACTCTCGCTGAAATTGGGGGAGTCGACGTCGGCCGCGGTGCTGGATGGGGCGGACATCTTCTACGTGGCCCGTGTGACCACGCGCCGGATCATGACGGTCGGCATTTCGGTGGGCACCCGCTTCCCGGCCTACGCCACGTCCATGGGTAGGGTGCTTCTTGCCGGCCTGACGCAGCAGAAACTGGACGAATACCTCTCCTCGGTGGAGTTCAAGGCCCTGACGCCGCGGACCATCACGTCCCGCGAAGAGCTGGTGGCCGAGCTGGACCGGGTGCGCAGGCAGGGCTGGTGCCTCCTCGACCAGGAACTGGAACTCGGGCTCATGTCCATCGCTGCGCCTGTATGGAACCACAATGCCGGCCACGTGGCTGCTGCGGTCAACGTCTCGCTCCAAGCCCAAAACGTCGCTGCGCAGCCAACCCCCGAGGCCTACCTCGAATCGGTCCGGGAGCAGATCGTGGAGACTGCGCGTGCGATATCGCAGGACGTTTCGGCGAAGCACTAGCTTTTGGCCTGGTTGCCACGGCGCGTTGCAGCGCGTAGGCTCACGGCCCATGACTGACGTAGCCGCGCAGCAGGCCGCGCTACCGCGTCAGCTTGGCGTCGTCCGGGTGTTCATCGCCGATGTGCCCGGGAGCGCTGGCGGCCAGGACGCGTTGGACGAACGCGCTGTATTCCTCCATGTAGTGGCGCAGGAGGGACGCGGTTCCTTCGTCCCGGACGGATCCATCCTCGTTGTAGGACGCCGGATCGAACTTGATGTAGGCCTCCGGGGCATTCAGCTGAGGTGCGTCGAGGAAGCTCAGGACGCTGCGCATGGAGGACTGCATCACGGCCGTGCCGATGCTGCCAGGTGATGTGCCAATGATTCCCGTGGGCTTGCGCGCGAAGGAGTTGGTTCCCCAAGGCCGGGATCCCCAATCGATGGCGTTCTTCAGGGCGCCCGGGATGGAGCGGTTGTACTCGGGGGAAACGAACAGGATGCCGTCCGACGCCGCGATCGCGTCTTTCAACGCGCGGCCCGCAGGTGGGAAGTCGGCGTCGTAGTCGGAGCTGTAGAGGGGCAGGTCCTTGATGGGGATCTCGGTGAATTCGAGCTCTTCCGGCGCGACGCTGATGAGCGCCTTGGACAGGATCCGGTTGATGGATCGGCTTGAGAGGCTGCCGACGAAGTATCCGATCTTGTACGTGGCCATAGCAATGTTCCTTCCCGACGGCGCGGCCGGAACCGGCTCATCGACGGTGCGGTACTGGAGGCTCCCAGCCCACAGCGAGCTTATTAGAGCATCCCGAAGATGGGAATGGCCGGGCACTGCTACGGCCATTCGAGTGGAAACGGCTTCAGTTGCCTTTGGGCCAGGCAATGAGCGGCATCTTTGGTTTTCCGATCGCGCGGCCTGAACTGATTCGATCGAGGTTGTACCCAAGCCGATCGCGGAGCGCAGGGCTGCTGCCTGGAACGCTTGGAGTCTCTTCGAGCGCAACCCCGAATCTGGAGAGAGTATCGGCGATGATCGAATCCGCGCGACGGCCGCTGAGGCCTCCCCAGCTTGCAACCTCCGCGCGGAAGTGGTCCAGGGTGACCCTGTGATGGTTGAATTCGCCGCCAATTGCCAGGGAGAGTTCATCGCCGATCTTTTTCGATCCGACTCTCGAAGGGTCGTCGTTGATATTGAGGATCGGTACTGCATCGTAGAGGTCGGCGATCGTTGATGCCTCGTTGGTTTTGTGGAGGATTGACACGTTTTTTGCATGTGCGTCGTGGTTACCGATGATCACGTTGTAGAGCAGATGGCGCAGCCAGGTCTCCATGTCGGAGCCATCACCAAATGAACCGAAGAGTTCGGCGATCCGCTGTGCGGTGGGTCGGGATGGGGAGCGTGGCTGCTCGGGATTCTGGAATTTTGCGGCGGAGTCTGTCCAGTCCAGACCGAGTGCTTGAGCAGCGTCTTCCTGATGGATAGGGCGGACCGTGTTGCCTTCCACAATCCGGTCGTACCGTTCGATGGAGAGGAAGGTCGTCTGGTTGTAGGTGATCAGTTCGCTGTGAAAGCCAGTCAGGCCCATGTGACGCGCGATCTGGTGTGAGAAGTACTCGTCGAAGATCGTGGCCGGCCGGTGGGAGGGCGATGGTTTGAGGATATGAGTGGAATGAGCCAAATTTTCAGGGTAGACCCAGTCCTCCCCAAATCGTGCCAAGAGTAGTTTCGGCTGGAAGCCGGGGAGCATGGAGCGGCCGCTGTCTGGTTCGTTGCCGAGGTCAAAGTCTCGCTGGGCCTTCTCAAGCTTGCGGATGACTTCGCGGGTGCTTAGGGGCCGATACTTGCCAGCCACGTGATCGCCCGGCTTTTCAGTGCGGATCGAGAGCGCGCCAGCCATAGTTAGGCCATAGTGCTTCAGGAGAGCAAACAGGTCACTCTCATCAATGCGCGCGGTGCTGGCAAGTCGAATTCGATGGTTGCCCTCGGGCGCGTATCCACCGAAGAAGTTGGAGGCGTGCCGAGTGTCGGCTTTGGTTCCAGGAACCAGGGAGAAGCCTTCCGTGAGCATGCTGGGCGCTCCGGCGTATGTGGATTCGATTGCGAAGGTCACCTGGCGCCTGTCCCGGCGGGTCGGGGTGATGACGCCGATGTGGTCGTCGTGCAGGAAGACGTCGAGATGCTCAGTCATGTGGAACTTCCGCCGGCAAATCAAAGCTCACGGTGATCTTGATACCGAGCCGCCGCAGTGTTCGGAACATCCGGGTGGCCCAGAGGTTCGACGTTCCCTTTTCAAGGTTGACCAGGTATAGGCGGGGGATCCCGAGATCTTCCGCGAGTTGTTCCTGGGTCATCCCACGTGCGGTTCGTGCGTGCTTGATGGCCGCGCCGAGGTTCTTGGGGTTGGGTGCTTCGAAGCTTGGCATTGAAAATCCCTTGTATGAATATCGCGACACCGTGCGTTGTATGAATATTACAACATTGTCCGATGTATGGATATGCCAACACCGCGCAGAGTCTGAATATTCATACATCGAGCCCGGGGCACCATCCCTACTCCCGCCAGGGCCTTCCGCGTCCTAGACTCAAGCCAACAACGGCTCAGGACAATGATGTTCAGAAGGACAATGGGGTTTCAGAAAGGGAGCGCGGGTGAAACTTGGCATAGCGCGGGAACGCCTGGACGGTGAACGGCGTGTGGCCGCGACGCCGGAGACCGTCCAGCAGTTGGCTGGACTGGGACTGGAAGTCGTCGTCGAAAGCGGAGCCGGAACCGCCGCGGGCCACAGCGACGAGGACTACCGCCAGGCCGGAGCTCTCATCGTCCCCGCCGTGGATCTGGCCACACTGGACGTCTACGCGCACGTCCGCCCCCTCGAACCCACGACGGCGGCCGCGCTGCGCCGGGGCGCCGTCACCGTAGGCCTGGCCTCGCCGTCGTCGGAACTTCCCACCGTCCGCGCGCTCGCCGAAGCGGGCGTGACCTCCTTCGCGCTTGAACTGGTGCCGCGCATTTCCCGGGCACAATCCATGGACGCGCTCACGTCCCAGGCCCTCGTGGCCGGATACCGGTGCGTGCTCGAGGCGGCAATGCGCCTCCCGCGCTTCTTCCCGCTCTATATGACGGCCGCCGGAACTATTCCCCCGGCCCGCGTGCTGGTATTGGGTGCGGGTGTGGCAGGCCTGCAGGCCATCGGCACCGCGAAAAGGCTGGGCGCACGCGTCTCCGCCAACGACATCCGGCCAGCCTCGGCGGACGAAGTCGCATCCATGGGCGGCACTTTCATCAAACTCGACGTGGAGACGGCGGAATCCTCCGGCGGCTACGCGCGCGAGCTCAGCGCCGACCGCGGTGCCCTGCAGCGCGAGCTGCTCGCCCCGCACGTCGCCCAGGCAGACGTGCTCATCACGACGGCGGCGGTCCCCGGACGGCGGGCGCCTCTCCTGGTGAGCCGCGAAATGGTCCAGCATATGCGTCCCGGCTCGGTGGTCGTCGACCTCGCCGCGGAGTCCGGCGGCAACGTGGAAGGCTCAGTGCCTGGTTTGGATCTTCAAATACCGACGGCGGATGGCCAGGGCACGGTCACCCTTGTGGGGATGAAGGATGTCGCCTCCGCCATGCCCGCGGACGCCTCGCGCCTCTACGCGAAGAACGTCGCGAACCTGTTGGCCCTCATGACATGTGATGGAGACGTCGTCCCCGACTTCGGCGATGAGGTGGTGGCGGGTGCGTGCCTGACGCACGACGGCGAGGTGCGGCACGGTCCGACGGCCGAGGCGCTCGCTGCGCTCTCCGCCGAGACGGCGGAAACCGTCAGCTCAGCCAACGAGGGGGTTTCCTGATGGACGGCATCGGCCTGCTCACCATCACCGTCCTGGCCGTCTTCGTGGGCTTCGAAGTGGTCTCCAAGGTCTCAAGCACGTTGCACACCCCCTTGATGTCCGGGGCCAACGCTATCCACGGAATCATCCTGGTGGGCGCGATCATCGTCGCCGGGCAAGCCTCGGATCCATGGGTCCTCGCGGTGGCCTTGCTCGCCGTCGTCCTCGCCACCGCCAACCTGGTAGGCGGATTCGTGGTGACCGACCGCATGCTGGAGATGTTCCGCGGCCGTAAACGCGTTACGCCGCCCGACGGGAAGCCGGGGGCCATTGAGGCTGAGCCCAAGGGGCGCACGCGATGACCCTCATCGATCCGGTGTGGACCTCGCTCCTTTACCTCGCGGCTGCAGTCTGTTTCATCCTCGCGCTCAAGGGACTCAACTCCCCGCGTACCGCCCGGCGCGGCAACCTGGTGGGCGCATTCGGTGCGGTGCTCGCCGTCGCCACGGTCTTCATGTCCGTAAAAATGGACAACGTTCCCTGGATCCTGGGCGCGATGGTGGTTGGTTCGGGCATAGCCGCGCCGGTGGCTCGCCAAGTCAAGATGACCCAGATGCCGCAGCTCGTGGCGCTTTTCAACGGCGTGGGCGGTGGAGCCGCGGCCCTCGTGGCACTCCTGGAACTTGCGCACACGGAGGACCGCTGGGTACGTGTGGCCATCGTCTTCACGCTGCTGGTGGGGGCGGTGTCGTTCGCGGGTTCCGCCATCACGTTCTCCAAACTCCAGGAGCTCATGACCACCCGCCCGGTGGTCTTCCCGGGCTTGCCGACCCTCATGGGAGCGGTGCTGTTCGCGGCGGTGGGTGCCGCCGTCGCCGTCGTTTTCAGTGGCTCCCTCGCGCTCGCGCTGCTGCTCTTGGTGCTGGGGTTGGCGGCAGGGGTCCTGCTGGTGCTGCCGGTAGGCGGCGCGGACGTGCCGATCGTCATCTCGCTGCTGAATGCCTTCACGGGCCTGGCCGTGGCTGCCTCGGGCCTGGTGCTTGGCAATGTGCTCTTGGTGGTGGCCGGCACGTTGGTGGGCGCCTCGGGCACCATCCTCACCAGGGCCATGGCCGCGGCCATGGGCCGCAGTGTTGCGGGTATCCTCTTCGGCGCGTTCAAGGGAGGCTCGACGGCGGGGTCCACGGCGGTGAGCGACCGCCCCGTCCGCTCCTCCAGCCCGGAAGAAGTGGCCGTACTCCTTGGGTATGCGCAACGGGTCATCATCGTTCCCGGCTACGGGCTCGCTGTGGCCCAAGGACAGCACACGGCAGCGGAGTTGGCCCTTGCCTTGGAGGCGAGGGGCATTGACGTGGACTTCGCGATCCACCCGGTGGCCGGCCGAATGCCCGGGCACATGAACGTCCTGCTGGCCGAAGCCAATGTGCCCTATGAGTCCCTCAAGGAAATGGGCGAAATCAACTCGGAATTCCGGACAGCCGACGTCGCCCTCGTGGTTGGCGCGAACGACGTCGTCAATCCAGCCGCGAAAACCACGGCAGGTTCGCCGATCTACGGCATGCCCATCCTTGAGGTGGCCGACGCGCGCCAAGTAGTCTTCCTCAAGCGCTCCATGCGGCCGGGATTCGCGGGAATCGAGAACGAACTCATGTACGAACCGCAGACAACGCTGCTGTTTGGCGACGCCAAGGAATCCCTCACCAAAGTGTTGAGTGCGCTCAAGGCGCTCAAGCTTAGTTAACCAACCCTAGGGTGCTGCCGTGCCTCTCTGCCGCCAAATCAGGTGAGCACACTCAGGATCGCGGCCCGCAGCTGCTGCCAGCCGGGTGAGCCCACTCAAGACGCGGCCGGAATCAACGCCCTATCATCGCCGAAGACCCAGGGCGGGAATGCTCCCATCCTTGACGGTTGCCCGGCTTCGAATGGACGGTGAGTGGAGTGGTTGGATCCTCGACGCACGAGCAGATGGTCAAACGCCATTTCGGGGTCCGTTGGGCCGCCGTCGGGGCGTGTGCTGCGATGGTCCTGGCACTCCTCAGCGGTTTTGCGTTGCCGGCGCATGCGGCCGCAAACACTGTTATCACGCTCACTTTCGATGACGGCAACGCCGACCAACTGACCGCCGCAGCCACGCTAAAGAACCTCGGACTTCACGGCACCTACTTCGTCCCCTCCGGGTGGATCGATCAGCCGAGCTATTTCACGTCCGCGAACCTCCAGCAACTCTATGCGGACGGCAATGAGATTGCCGGGCACACGGTCACCCACCCCGATTTGGTTACCTTGACGTCGGATGAAGTGACGCGCCAAGTGTGCAATGGCAGGGTCGCCCTGGCAAACATGGGCTTCAAGGTCACCAGCTTCGCGTATCCGTTCGCCTCCTTGGATCCCGCCGTGCAGACCATCGTCAAGAATTGCGGTTTCAACAGCGCCCGCGGGCTCGGGGACCTTTACAGCAAGGACGATCCCGGGCTCCCGGCCGCCGAAAGCATTCCGCCCGCCAACCCCTATGACACCGCGGCACCGGAGGAAGTGGACAGCACATGGACGCTGTCCAACCTTGAAAACTCCGTCACCAGGGCCCAAGCGGCCGGCGGTGGCTGGGTTCAATTGACGTTCCACCACATCGCGGTGGGGACTGATCCGACCCTCACCATCAGCCCCAGCCTGTTCAACCAGTTCGCCTCCTGGCTAGCGCAACAACAGACAGCAGGCAGCATTGCGGTGAAGACGGTTGACCAGGTAATCGGTGGCGCTGTCCAACCGCTCGTCTCCGGGCCGCCGGTACCGCCGCCGCCTCCCCAGGGGACCAACATGATCCAAAACCCGAGCCTCGAGACGCTCACCAGCGGGATTCCGCTGTGCTGGGCTGCGGGTGGATACGGCACCAACACTCCCAGCTTTTCAGTGGTCTCGCCTGGCCACACGGGCAATAACGCGGAACGACTGACTATGAGCGGCTACGTCAGCGGTGACGCGAAACTCCTGCCCGCTCTGGACCTTGGCGGCTGCTCACCCACAGGGACTCCCGGGCATATCTATCAGCTCAGCGCCTGGTACAAATCCAATGTCATCACCCAATTCGAGGTCTACTACCGCACCGGAACGGGGTATTGGACCTACTGGACGGCGAGTCCGCTGTTCAATGCGAACAGTAACTGGACGCAAATCACATGGACCACGCCGGCGCTTCCGGCAGGCGCCTCGGGTATCAGTTACGGACTGAACATCCAATCCAACGGTTCGATCACCACGGACGACTATTCGATGGTCGACGTCACCCAGGCCGCGGCGACCGCGCCGGCGGCGCCAACCGGCGTGAGCGCGACGGCGGGCAACGCCTCCGCCACCGTGTCCTGGACGGCGCCGGCCAACGGCGGCTCCCCGATCACCTCCTATACGGTGACGCCTTCGTCCGGCGGCACGGCCTTGGCTCCGGTGACGGTTACCGGAAATCCGCCCTCGACGACGGCGACCGTCACCGGACTGACGAACGGCACCGTCTACACGTTCACGGTCACCGCCACAAACGCCATCGGCACATCGCCGGCGTCGGCCGCGTCGGCTCCCGTCACCCCGACCGCGCCGACAGCGCCTGCCGCACCGGCGGGTGTGACCGCCACGGCGGGCAACGCCTCCGCCACCGTGTCCTGGACAGCGCCGGCCAACGGCGGCTCCCCGATCACCTCCTATACGGTGACGCCTACCTCCGGCGGCACGGCCTTGGCTCCGGTGACGGTTACCGGAAATCCGCCCTCGACGACGGCGACCGTCACCGGGCTGACGAACGGCACCGCCTACACGTTCACGGTCACGGCGACGAACGCCGTCGGGACCTCCACGGCTTCTGCGGCCTCGGCTCCGGTCACGCCGACGGCCCCGGTTCCGGGCGTCACCAACGGCGGGTTCGAGTCCGGGCTGAGCTCCTGGACCACCGGCGGCGTCCGGGCGCCGGTAGCCTCCACCACCGCACACACGGGCACAGGCTCCGCGCTCCTCGGACTTGCCTCCGGGGCCGAGCCGCTCGGGGACAGCAACCTGTCCCAGACCATCACCGTCCCCGCTGCCGGGACCTCCACGCTGTCCTTCTGGTACCAGCCGCACACCGCCGACGACACGTGCAGCGGCACCACGTGCCGTTACGACTGGATGGAAGCACAGGTCCGCAGCACCAGCGGCACGGTCCTGGCCAGCCTCTTCAAACTCAGCAGCAACTCCGGCGCCTGGACCCAGCTCAGCGCAAACCTCTCCGCCTACAACGGCCAGAGCATCGTGCTCTGGTTCAACGTCCACCTCGACGGCTCCAGCCCCGCGGATGACACCTGGATGTACCTCGACGACGTGACCCTCACCAACAGCCAGGCCACCCCCACGGCACCCTCCGCCCCGACAGGTGTCACCGCGACCGCGGGCAACGCCTCCGCCGCCGTGTCCTGGACCGCCCCTAACAACGGCGGCTCCGCGATCACCTCCTACACCGTCACCCCGCACGCCGGCACCACCACCCTGGCCCCGGTCACCGTCACCGGGAACCCGCCCGCCACCAGCACCAACGTCACCGGACTCAGCAACGGCACCGCCTACACCTTCACCGTCACCGCCACCAACGCCATCGGCACCTCCCCGGCCTCGGCGGGATCCGCGCCGGTCACCCCCACGGCGGGAGCGACGGCACCCGCCGCTCCGACAGGGGTCACCGCGACGGCGGGCAACGCCTCCGCGACCGTGTCCTGGACAGCGCCGGCCAACGGCGGCTCCCCGATCACTTCCTACGCCATCACCCCGCACGCAGGCGCCACCACCCTTGCCCCGGTCACCGTCACCGGGAACCCGCCCGCCACCAGCACCAACGTCACCGGACTCACCAACGGCACCGCCTACACCTTCACCGTCACCGCCACCAACGCCATCGGCACCTCCCCGGCCTCGGCGGCATCCGCGCCGGCCACCCCCACGGGAACAACCACCTCGGCCATCACCAACGGCGGCTTCGAATCCGGGCTCACCGCCTGGACCACCGGCGGCGTCAGGGCACCCGTGGCCTCCACCACCGCCCACACCGGCACCGGCTCCGCGCTCCTGGGCCTGGCATCCGGGGCAGAACCGTTGGGTGACAGCAGCCTGTCCCAGACCATCACCGTCCCCGCCACCGGAACCACCACCCTGTCCTTCTGGTACCAGCCCCACAGCCAGGAAGACCCCTGCACCGGCAACGCCTGCCCGTACGACTGGATGGAAGCACAAGTCCGCACCACCACCAACACCACCCTGGGCAGCCTGTTCAAACTCTGCAACAACAACGGCACCTGGACCCAGCTCACCGCCGACCTCACCGCCTACAAAGGCCAGACCATCACCCTCTGGTTCAACGTCCACCTCGACGGCTCCACCCCCGCCGACGACACCTGGATGTACCTCGACGACATCACCCTCACCACCGGCTGAAAGCGTAGATCGACGTGGTCGCCGTCGTGCCCTAGCCCTTAACGCGAGCGGCGGCCGCGAACTTGGGTCGCAGCCGCCGCTTCCCGTTGAGCAGGCCGATGACTGAGCCGGCGACCCGCAGCCGCAGGGGAGAGCCTGCGGCCGCCGTTTTTAGCCGGCTTCGAGGATCTTCTTGAGGTTCTCCAAGTCCTTGCGCATGGCCTTGCGCATCATTGGCGCCATGGCGATGCCCGCAAGCGCGGAGAACCCTGAGGGTTCACCTGTGTTGCGGAGGGTCATGCGTGTCGCGCCATTCTCATCGGACCAGGTGTAAGTGGTTCGCATCGGGAAAGGACCTTGGCTTGTGCGCATGGTGAGTTTCTCGCCGGGGACAAGCTCGGTGAATTCGTAGACATAGTCCAGATTTCGGCCCAGGAACCGTGCGGTGAAGGCAACCCGGGATCCAACTTCGAGGGGCTTCGGCGTCTGCCACTGTGCGGATCGTATGTTCACATACCAGACCGGCGCGTTGTCCGGGTTGGAAGCATAACTTGCCACGATCTCGCGGGGCCGCTGGATCAGTATTTCGGTCTGGACGTTCACCATGTTCCCAACTATCGCAGAACGCGCCTACCGGGCGGTAACCCACGTTGAATGAATTCAGGGCCGATTGTCAGTTTCGTTGGGATGCTGCTCCGCCTCCCCGGCGCGCGGTTCGATCTCCACGTAGTAGATCGCCCCTGCACCAGGGGCGTGGAGGCGGTGTGTTGCATGACGGGTTGGCCGATAGTCATGTCCGAAGGGATCGCGCACAGTGACATGTTCAAGGTGATCCAGCCGCGCGAGGAAGCCATCGACGTCCCTGAGTGTCGCGGGATGGGTCTCTTCCCCCGCTACTTCCACTACCCAGGGGGAACTGGTGGCGCTGCTGGCGAGTTCCAGGCTCAGCGTTTCAAATATTCCAGCCAGAAGGGCATCGAGCGTTGCGGGGTAGAGGCGCAGCAATCGATGCGCTTTCGGTTCGCGGCGCCGGTCGGTAATCCAGGTCTGGCGGAGCCAGGTGAATTCGACCCGGCCGAGCGAAGAGCCCAGGCTCAGCTTCCGGCCCTCCTCCAAGGTCAAGTGGAAGTTGTTGCCCGCCCGGTCCAGGATGCTGGCGGCTTCGTCAACGTACTCAAGGTCCTCGAGCATGGCGGTTTTGGATGGATAGTACGTGAAATCACCGAGCTCATCGACAACGACGTAATCTTCCGGAGCCGCGCCGGCAAGCTCGGAAGCGTGTGCCGCTCCTTGGTTGAGGGGAGTGCGTTTCATGGTGGATTCAGCTCCTACCGAGGTTAGGCCAAAGCCCGAATTGTCTATCCTCATCAGACCACCAAACCGGGCGGCCGTCGCCGGTCCTTAATGGTTTCCTTACGCGGACAGGCGCAGATTTAGCGCGTGCGTTCCCGTTTGTAACAGTCGGCCTCAGCGTGCCAAGAATTACGCAACAACGTCATGTTGTTATTACAGTAAGGATTGCCTTGCCTATCTCGCTACCGTTCCCCGGACTCCTCGGGCTGCTCGGCGTGGAGGGTGGGGCTGCCCCCAACCATTCCGGTCCCAGCCGGAACCCTTGAAAGGCCCCCCATGAAATTCGGCATCAAACCCGCTGCGGCCCTTGCCGCCGCCACGGCCACGCTGCTGGCACTTTCGGCGTGCAGCGGCGCACCAAGCGGTACTGCAAGCGGTGGTTCCACGGCCGGCGCGTCCGGCGACGGCATCGTCGTATACAACGCGCAGCACGAAAACCTCACCGGCGCATGGGTGGACGCCTTCACCAAGGAGACGGGAATCAAGGTTACGCTCCGTAATGGTGACGACCTTGAAATGAGTAACCAGCTCAGCGAGGAAGGCAAGAACTCCCCGGCGGACGTCTTCCTCACGGAAAACTCCCCGGCCATGGTCCGCATCGCGAGTGCCGGGTTGCTCGCCCCCGTCGATCAGGCAACCCTTAGCCAAGTCCCTGCGCAGTACCGGCCCTCCACCGGCGACTGGACGGGCATCGCGGCCCGCTCCACGGTGCTGGCCTACAACAAGACCAAGCTCAGCGCAGACAAGCTTCCCAAGTCCTTGATGGACCTCTCGGACCCGTCATGGAAGGGACGCATCGGCGCGTCCACAGGCGGAGCCGATTTCCAGGCCATCGTCAGCGCGATGCTTGCGCTCAAGGGAGAAGACGCCACCCAGAAATGGCTGGAGGCGGCCAAGACCAACTTCAAGTCCTACAAGGACGACACCCCGGTGCTCGCGGCCGTGAACGCCGGCGAGGTCGACGCGGGAGTCCTCTACCACTACTACTCCTTCGTGGACCAGGCCCAGACCGGAGAAAACAGCAAGAACGTTGATCTTCACTACTTCAAGAACCAGGACCCGGGTGCGTTCGTCAGCGTCTCCGGCGGCGCTGTTCTGGCATCCAGCAAGAAGCAGGCCCAGGCCCAGCAGTTCCTGAAGTTCATCACTGGCAAAGCGGGTCAGCAGGTCCTCCAGAACGGTGACTCCTTTGAATACACCGTCGGCTCCGACGTACCGGCAAACTCCAAGCTCGTGCCCCTCAAGGATCTCCAGGCACCTTCGGTGGACCCCGCCAAGCTCAACAGCGAGAAGGTCACCGAGCTGATGACCAAGGTCGGGCTTCTCTAGGCGAAGGGCCGCCTCGTCGGCAGTGCCCGTTGAAGGCAGTCAGCCGACCTTGAAACCCCCGTTGCTATAAAGAATCTGGCCATTCATCCACGAGCCCTCCTCGGAAAACAGGAATCTCACCAGGTCCGTCGTGTCCTCGGCCGTGCCGAGCCGGCCGGCTGGCGTCGCGCCAATACCCGAACGCCGCGTCGCGTCGTCCATCCACCCCGTGTCGATCGGGCCAGGGTTCACCACGTTCGCCCGCACACCCCGGCCTGCCAGCTCGACGGCGGCCGCGGTGACAATCCGGTCGAGGGCTCCTTTGCTCGCACCGTACGGCAGGTTGTGAACAGTGTGATCGCTCGTCAAGGCGACAATCCGGCCGCCCACGACGCCCGGAACAACGGATTCCCGCAGTTGCTCGGCGAAGGCCTTGATGAGGAGCCAGGTCGCCCTGGCGTTGACAGCGAAGTGGCGATCCCAACTCCCAAGGTCGGTCGTCAGGATCGAACTGTCCACTGATTCGCAGTGCGACATGACCAGCCCGGTCACCGGCCCAAGGGTTCCCGCAACCCTGATGAGCTCAGCGGGCACCGCTGGATCGCCCAAGTCGCCCGGGACGAGCTCGACGGCGGCTCCCAACGCGCGGCATTCAGTCGCGATCGACTCCGGGTCGTCGGCATTGCGCTCCAATCCGACGCGATCGTCGTACGGCCGCCAATAGTTGAGGGCGAGGTCCCAGCCGTCGCGCGCCAGGCCGACTGCGAGGCTCGCCCCGATTGAGCGCCGCCGGCCGACCCCTGTCACAACCGCGACTTTCGAATGGCTCTGCATAGTCATGGTTCGATTCTAGGAAGCGGTATCGGCGGCCACGCCGCGTTCCCCGGTGAGTTGCCGCACCTCGGCTCGCCGCGCGCACAAACCTCACCGATCGGGGAGCAGCCAGCCGTCGGCGATCAGTAGTTCCCGGAGCGCGGGCCTGCTGAGTGGTTCCAGTCCGTTATGGGCTTTGCGGCGGACTGACACGAGGAGCTTCTTGACGCCGTCGGCACTGATGCCCAGGCTCGCACCGACATCCGCCATTGTCCCGCCGGAGCCGCCAAGATACAGCGTGACGGCTTCGTGTTCGCGCGGGGTGAGGCGGATCCGCGGCCCGGGGACCTCAAAGACGCCGGCTAGCTCGGGCAGGACGAACTTCTCGCCGCGCGCGGCGGCGAGAACGGCCGTGGTGAGCACTTCGGCCCCAGCCGTCTTGGGTATGTAGGCCAGTGCGCCGGCGTCGAACGCTTGGCGGATCACCAGGGGCGTCGCGAGGGAACTGCAGACCACCACTTGTGACCCTGTTGAGAGAATGGCGTGGATCTTTGGCGCTGCCGCTTCGAACCGGCACCGGAACAACCCCACCTGGTGTTCTCCTTTATGGCCGACGACGCTAATCGTGAACCACTCTGCCGTCCCAGTTTCAAGATCCCGCACTGCAGAGGAGCAAGAAATCCTCAAGATTCTGGCACTAGGGAACACCGAGACCTCCGGAGATCCTTGCGCCCCCGAACCCCGCCACGTAGCTTTGAGGAAGCGGACGTATGCGTCCGGGGGCATCGGGGTTGAAGCCGGTGGTCAGTCAGATTCAGAGAAGGAACATGGCCGTGGCAACAGGTATTGTCAAGTGGTTCAACGCCGAAAAGGGTTTCGGCTTCATTGCCCCCGACGACGGTTCGGCGGACGTTTTTGCCCACTACTCAGCGATCGCCTCGAGTGGGTACCGATCACTGGACGAGAATCAGCGGGTCCAGTTCGACGTCGTGCAGGGCCCGAAAGGCCCCCAGGCAGAGAACATCCAACCTCTTTAAGAGGGGACCACTGACGAATCAGGCTAGTTCCGCAAGCAGCCGGCCCCACTTGGGCGCCAGTAAGGGCGCTCCGGCAAGCTTGAGGCAATGCCATAGCGTCACGGCTACGGAATCCAGCACCGGCACTCCGGTGGCTTCCTCCACTTCCGCGGTGATGTTGGCGCCGTAAAGGTTCGTGCACAAATAAATGAGCGCGTCCGGGTTCGAGGCGGCAAGTTCCAAGGACCCGGGCAGCATCTCGGCGTCCGTGACGCGGGCGAAGGATTCATTGTCGCTGAGGTCCAGGTGGCGGTGGTCCACCGTCTTGATTCCTTCGCGCGCGTACGACTCGATGACGGCCTGGTTCACGTTCCCCGTATAGGGGGTGAACATGCCGATCCTTTCCGTGCCGAACGTCCTGAAGGCCTCCAGGTAGGCCAAGGTGGAGGTCGTGGCCGGGATGCCGGTTGCCTCCGTGATTTCCCGGACCAAGCCCTCGTCGTGTTCGGCACCGAGCCAGGAACCCGAGGTTCCGTTCCACGCGATGACGTCCACGTCCGCCGTCGCGAGCAATGCTGCGGCCTCCCGCATGACGGCCGAATCAAACTGTTTGTCCGAGGAATCATCCAGCGCAATCCGGGTGACCGGAATCCGTGTGAAGTGGATGGTCACGTCCTGGCGGCCACCGAGGATCCGGTAGCTCTGCGGCTCCAGGCACGTGTTGGACGACGGCACGATCATGCCGATGCGGGTGGGGCGGTGTGCGGAAGGCATGGCTCTCCTAAACAGAAACGGTGGCGGGAACGGACGGCGATTTTCGAACGGACAGGGCGTCGCGGTGGGCGGCGAAGCCGTTGCGGGCGACGAAACGGCCCACCGGTCCGGGATCGTGGAAACCGCCGTCGTCGACCACCACGCGTCCGGCGGAGACGACGACGGCGGGCCAGCCGTTCAGCGTCTTCCCTTCGAAAGGCGAGAAGTCGGTTCCCATGTGCAGGGCGCCGCCGTCGACCTCGCGTTCTTCGGCGGGATCGAAGATGACGAGATCGGCGTCGAACCCTACGGCGATGGTGCCCTTGCCGGGCACCGCATTGATCCGAGCGGGGCCAGCCGAGAATACCTCGACGAAGTCCTCCACCGTGCTGCTGGGCGCCATCGCGGTGAACGTGACGGGCATGCGGGTTTCGACGCCGGGCAATCCGTGCGGCATGAAGCGGACGTCGTCGGTGCGCTCGCGCTTCTGCGAGAGGTCGTAGCAGGAGTGGTCCGAGGACACGGTGTGGATGGCTCGCGCCGTGAGGCGTTCCTTCAGCGCGGCGACGGTTTCAGCGCTGCGCATGGGCGGGCAGCAGGCATACCACTCGGGGAATTTTGAGCCGTAAACGGTGTCATCCAGGGTCAAGTAGTGCGGGCAGGTCTCGGAGTAGGCTTCCTGGCCGCGCCCGCGGGCCTCAGTGACCAGATCCACGGCTCCGGGGGTCGACTGGTGCACAAAGTACACGGGCGCACCGGTGTACTCGGCCATGGCCAGTGTCTCTTTGACGGAAATTTCCTCGGCGAGTTCGGGACGGGTGGAATGCAGGTGCTCAATGCCGATCCGGCCGTCCGCGGCGTGCTGTTCGGTGCAGTCGGCGATGATGGGATCGTGCTCGGCATGGATGTACGTGAGTCCGTCCAGGCGCACCATTTCGCGCATGACCTTCAGGATGGTGTCGCCGTCGGCCATGGTGGAGCCGCGGTTGGTGGTGTACATCTTCACCGAGCGGACGCCCTCGCCGGCGAGTTGCTCGAGCTGCCAGGGCACGGTCTCGTCCCATGTGACCACGGAGCCGTGCAGCGCGACATCGCAGCGGGACTCGGCGGCCAAGCGCTTCTTGTTCAGGACTGCATCCAGCGGGGATTCCTGGGCGTCGCGTGGAATACCGAAATCGATGATGGTGGTGGTGCCGCCCCACAGGGCCGCGGTGGAGGTGGTGCGGTAGTCGTCCAGGGTGCGGAAGCGGCCGGTCACTTGGGCCACGTGGCAATGGCCATCAACGCCGCCAGGGATGACCAACTTGCCGGACGCGTCGATGGTGCGGGAGGCGGCAGGGACCGGTTCGGCGGCGTCGATGAGCTGGGTGATACGGCCGTCGTCGACCACGACGTGCGCGTCCTGCCGCCCGAAGCTGTTGACGACGGTGCCGTGGGCGATGACGAGGTCGGGAATATTCACGATTGTCCCTACTTTCCGGCTGGAACGGGGGCGGGGCCGGCAACTGAGGCACTGGCGGCGGACTGGATGGCGGTCAGGGCGGCGTCGAGGTTTTCGGACAACCCCCGGCGGTGCTTGACGGGCGGCGGCGCAAAAGCGCCTTGGCGGTGGAAACCGGATTGCAGCGCCACAACAGCTTCGGTCATGCGGATCCCGGCGGAGATCCCGTCCACCACGGGCACGGGTATCTCTCCTTCAAGCTCGCGCGCAAGTCCCGCAAGCGGGGCACCTGCCAGGATGACGACGTCGGCGCCGTCCTCAGCGACCGCTTGCCGGCTCAGCGCCAGGAGGGTTTCCTTGAAATCCTGTTGCACTGTGCCGATCCCGTTGAGGCTCTGGTTGATGGACCGGATCGAGGCAAGACGGCTGCCAAGTCCGAAATGCTCTACGCAGTCCCGGTACCAGGCGGTGATGCGGTCCGAAATGGCGATGATGGAGAAGCGCTGGCCCTGCAGGGCCGCGGCGCAGAGGGCTGCCTCCGTGATACCGATGACCGGGACGTCAGTGAGTTCCTTGAGGGCGGGCATTCCAGGGTCTCCGAATGCGGCCACGACGACGCCGTCAATGCGGTCCGCTTCCGGATCGCCGCCGGAGTGCTCGGCGATGATTTCGGCGACTGCGCCGGCCGCGATGAGGGATTCGAAGCGGGTCTCGATGTATTCGACCCCATGTCCGGCGGTCCGGACGACCAGCTCGGTGTCAGTCCCCGCTGAACGGCGGGCTTCGGCGTCGATCAACGCGGTGACGTCCGCGCTGATGTTGGGATTGATGACTAGCAATTTCATGGTCGTTTGCCTTGCAACTTGAGTTCGGTGGCGGGCTGGTTCTGGGGGAACTGCTCGCGGTACTTTCCAATGTGAGACGCCGATTGGGTTGCGGCGAGCTCGGGATCGCCGCTCGCGATGGCGGCGTAGAGATCGCGGTGCTCCTGGATCAGTTCCGGCAGGTCGTCCACGTGGCGGAAGAGCCAGTGCATGCGGCCTTGGAGCGGTTCCAGCGCGGTGCGGAGAAAATCGTTGTTGGCGATGGCCGTGATGGCATCGTGGAATTCGCTGTTGGCGCGGTGTGCCTCGAGGATTGAGCCTTTCGCGAGGAAGCGCTCGGCTTCATCGAGGAGCCTCGCCAGGTGTTTGAGGTCCTTGTCCGTGGCGCGGGCCGCGGCCAGGTGGCAGGCGAGGACTTCGAGCGACTGGCGGACGTCGAAGAGGTCCTCGACGTCTTTGGGGCTCAACCCTGCCACTTCGGAACCGCGGGAGGCCCGGTCCTGGATGAGGCCTTCCTGCCGCAGCATTCGAAGGGCTTCGCGGATGGGGAGTCGCGACACGTTGAATTCGGCGGCGAGGTCCCGCTCCACCAGCCGGGTGCCGGGCGCGTAATGGCCCTCGAAGATTCGCGAACGGATGGCGTCCCGCACGGATTCCCGGAGGGGACGGTCCGTGGTGGGGGTTTCTTCTGCAATCAGCATCTTTGCTCCATTCGTGTTTTCTTTGGTCATTGCGCCCGGCAACCCGGAGGCGTCCGGCCGTGCGGCGGTTCAGGACCGCGCGGCCGGCCCGGTCAGGCGAGTTAGACCGGAAGCCGCTTGTTGTAGTTCAGGGTCAGGACGGATACGCCCATGATCACGGCGGATCCTACAAAGTACAGCAGCGCCCAGGTGTAGGAGCCGGTGGCCCCGACAATCAGGCCCACCACAATCGGGGTGACGAACCCTGCGATGTTGCCGCTGAAGTTCATGGCACCGCCCAGGACGCCAGCGTTGGTACGGCCACCGAGGATGGCCGGGATGGACCAGAAGAGGCCTACCCAGCGCAGGAAGAACAGGACGACTGAAAGGAGGACGACGGCGGTGATCGGGTCTGCGACGACCGTCACGCCAACCAGGCCGCCGACCACCACGACGCTGGAGATGCCCAGCAGGGTGCGCATGACCAGGTTGGCCGAAGCGCCGGCTGCACGCCACTTGTCAGCGATGGCGCCGCCGAGGATCTCGCCGACGAAGCCTGCGCCGAAGATCACGAAGGTGGACCAGCCGATGGTGTTCAGGTTGAAGTGCTTGGCCTGGGCGAGGTAGAGCGGGCCCCAGGTCAGCAGGCCGTAGAACACGCCGTTGAATCCCAGCCAGCCAAAGCACATGGCCCAGAAGGAACGGAACTTCAGGTAGGGGAGGAGCGCGCGCTTGCCCTTGACACCGTCTTTCTCGGCCTCGGCGTCTTCTTCGGCGTGGGAGGACTCGATGTATTCGGCCTCGGCGTCGTTGACGGCCTTATGGTTGCGGGGATTGTCCCGGACGTACCACCAGACAGCCAGGCCCATGAGGGCAGTCGCGGCGCCGGCGATGATGAACGAGTAGCGCCAGCTGCCTGTTGAGGCGATGAGCCAAGTGATGAGGATGCCGCCCAGGCCGGCGCCGAGCGGGGCGCCTGCGTCAAGGATCGTGGCGCCGCGGCCGCGCTCCTTCTTGTGCATCCAGATGGCGTTGAGCTTGCCGCCGGCCGGCATGACGCCTGCTTCGGCGACGCCGATACCTAGGCGGGCGATGAACATGCTGAGGAAGCCGCCGGCCAGGCCGGATGCTGCCGTTGCGGCACCCCAGCCGATGCACGACGCCGTGACCACCTTGCGGGGGCCGAATTTGTCGATGAGCAGGCCGACGGGAATCTGCATGAGGGCATAGGTCCAGAAGAATGCCGAAAGCAGGAGCCCAACGAGCTCTGGTGCGAGGTTGAATTCCTTTTGGATGATGGGCAGTGCCACGGAGATGGAGCCACGGTCGATGTAGTTGACGGCCACCAGGATCAGCAGCAGGACGAAGAGCCGCCAACGGACACTCGTGCGTCGCTGCACGCCGTCCTTGCCGGCTTTTTCTTCTGCTTTTCCTTCGACGGCATGCGCGTCTGTTTCGGTGTTTTGGAGAGACACAGTTTCTCCTTCAGGGGGAGTTTGAGGAGCGGGGAAAGTCTTGAATTGTTGTGCTGGGTGCGGGTTGCCGCGGCAGCTGGACTCGCGCCGGTGGCAGCAGTTGCGGCCTGGTCCTCTTTCTGGGAGGAGGGACGCTGCCGGTTCGTTGAATCCGTTTTGGGATCCCGTTTTGGGATCCCAAAATCAAAAGTAGATGTGACCCGCGGCACTGTCAAGGCTTTTGGTATACAAAGCGAAGAAACGGAATGTGACCGAGTGGCCGCGTGTCCTAATTCCGGGCGGCGGCGTGCGCGGAGGTTCCGGAGATGGGATACCGACGCGCAAATGGCTACGCGACGCGGAAAATGCCTATCGATGTTGGAATACCAGTGTCGATAGGCATTTTCCGCCTCGCCAGGCGCCCGGGATCGGCGAGCCTTAGCTCGGGTTGAGGTCGGCGAGGGCCGTCAGCGCCCGCTCGGGATGTTCCGCGATGCGGTTGAGGACGTACAACCACCACTCGCCGCCGAAAATGACGTACTCGCGCGTCCTGAAGCCGTCCCTGTGGAGCCGGTCGAGAAGATCGGTGCCCAGTCCGAGGAGCATTTCGAATTCGATCGCGTCGGTCTTCAGCGCCTCGCCGTGCGTGGCGATGAGCGTGCTGACGAGCTCGTCGTCATGCGTCGCGAGGGACAGGGAGTGGCCCGAGAGGATGAGCTGGCCCGCCAGGTCGAGGTAGGCAGCCGTCAGTTCGGCGCTGTTGCGAGGGTAGGCGACGGACTCGGGTTCAAGGAACGCGCCTTTGACCAGCCGAACCGTACCCGGGTGGCGAAGGACCCGCTCGAGGTCTCCGGGTGTGCGGTGCAGACGGGCTTGGAGTGTGATGCCGACACGGGGGATCTCGACGGCGAGTTCGTCGTACAGGTCCAGGACCAGATCGGTCCGATCCGAACCTTCGGCCGAGATCATCAGCCCCGTTCCGAACGGTTCCGTTATCGCGGCGAGCTGATGTACATGGTCGAGCGCAAGCTCAGGGTCCACGAGGGCACCGAGGTGGGAAAGGTCGAAAGAAATCGTGCTCGGCAGGCTGGTCTTTCCGAGGGCAGCGCCCAGCTCAAGGAATACCCCGGCTTCCGAGCGTGCGAGGTCGGCGTTGCGCACGCTCTCACCCGCGTATTCGATACTCGCGGCATGCCCGCGGGCCACCGCCGCTGCCGCTACCTCGATCGCGTCGGCCGCAGTGTCCCCGGCCGAGTATCGCCTTGCCACGCGCGCAGCCATTGTCGCCAAGGCCGGCGTGGACATGACTCGTTGCTTCAGGTCTTCATCCAATGCCCATGCCCGGAGGGTATCGGCGGCACGTTGGAGATCAATCTTGGTAGTCACCCGACAAACTGTACCGGCGGAGTTTGCGGTCGCCGGCGTCGGGTTCAGCATGCGAAATCCAAACCGGCCCTCTGCCCCCGCTACTCCTCCGGCAAACACCACATCGAGATGAGTGCGCCGTCCGGATCCGTGGTGATGCGGAGGCACTCATCCCGCCACCACCTTCCAGTTGTTGCCCGGTTAGTCCCGGTCCTTGGATTCGGCGCTCCGGGTGTGCGCCAGGATTTCCGCGAGCTCGGCCAGCCGATGTGCACGTGCTGATTCCGCCGGCGTGAACGGCTCGCCCGGTCGGGAGAACACGAGCGGGCCGTGCCAGGCCGTGGGGATCTTGAGGAGCGTCGTGGAGGGCCCGACGGCGGCGCCCGCCTCGACGGACTGACCTTCGGGTTCCGGGGTGACGATTTTCGCCGAAAGGAGTTCCGCAACCGCCAGCGGTAGTTCTTGCGGGTTGTCGGCGATCCGGGCAGCCAGGCTCAAGGCCTTGGTCTGGCCGTCCGCCATGGCGAGTGCAGTGGTAGGCCACACGTGCGAATCCCGGCCGCCGCCGTCGTCGAGCGCTGTCAGTAGCTCTTGCTCGCCGAGGTGGCCCGGAGCGGAAAGTACGAATTCGTCCATGACGGCTCCATCCATGGGGTGGACATGGATGCTGAGGATATTGATGTCGGTCCGGGCCAGCGATTGGGTGATGCGTTGGAGGGAACCCGGCTGGTCGCGCAGCACGGTCCTCGCCCGCCAAAGAGCCGGGGCCAAATGGAGCTTCCTGCGGTGGCGGAGGGCAGGCGCGTGGATCCAGCGGCGCAAAATCCTGGCCGCGGAGGGTTCGGCCACCCAGATGACCAGGACCGTTGCGGTGACGGTGAGGAGGAGCACCTTGGCCAGGTAAGGCAGTTGCGTTTCAACCACAACGGCGTGGACAAGAAGTTCGATGGGCAACATCACGGCAATTTGGGCCACGGTGACCCGGGCCTTCGGAGCCTCGGGCATCTGGCCGCACACTTCGCAGGAGAGCTCAGCTGTAGCGGAAGTCCTCTTGTTCGGCTTCATGGCACTATCGTGCCCGAACCCTGTTTCAGGCGGATTGCGCCTGCGTCACGATCTTAGGCAGCACTGGTGGGGGCCAGTTCGACGCCGACCGGACGCGCCGAACTGGCCGTAATGCCCGAAACCTAGCGGGCGTTCTCGTCACTCTTGTTGGCGGCGGCGAGATCGATCAGGAGGTCGCGGATTTCAACAAGCAGGGCGGTGTCAGCCGGCAGCGGCTCGTCCTCGGGCTCTTCGATGGAGGCACGGCGTTTGGTCAGTTCGTTGATCTTGTTCATGGGCGCAACGAAGATGAAGTACACCACGGCGGCCGTGATCAGGAAGGTCACGAACGCGGTGATGACGGCGCCGAAGTTGACGAAGGTCTTCGCGTTGTCGGGCCAGATGGAGAAGCCCAGACCCTGCGCGTTGACTCCGCCTGCGGCGGCGATGACCGGGTTGATGATGTTGGTGGTGAACGCTGCGACCAGGGCCGTGAACGCGGTGCCGATGACAACGGCGATGGACAACTCGATGATGTTGCCGCGAAGAACGAAGTCCTTGAAACCTTTGAGCATGGAATGACCTTCCGGTGAATGGGTACGGGTGATGTAGCCGGAATAGGCCCCGCCAGGCTGGTAACAACCGACATGAGACTATCAATCGAAGCCGTGGAGCCGTCATGCCCTCGGCCAAGGTTTCCATTCAACGGAAACCGATCGGGCCGCGTTAAGCCGCCCGACGTAAGCTCGTAACGGATGCCAATGCCGCCGTCGTGGGCCCACGCCGCCAGGGTTCCCTGGCCGAGCTTGCGAGGCGAGGGTGGCGGTGGGGATTAGTTGAGCACTACAGCACTACAGCGCTCAAGAGAAGCAAGCAGAGGCAGGCAATCCATTGAACCCCCTGGCAGAGATGTTCAGGATCGGTCCCGGGAACAAGGACCATCACCCGGCGGTCCGCTGCGCAGTGGGCGTCTTCCTGCCATTGATCACCCTCGTGCTGTTCGGACGGCTGGACCTTGTGGTTTTCGCCAGCTTTGCCGCGTTCACGAATATCTATGGCCGCAACGAGCCCCACCGCCACCGTTTTCGAAGCCAACTCCGGGCCGGTTCGCTGCTCCTGTGCATCATCCTGCTCGCCACCCTGACCGCCCGGGTTGGACAGGGCTCGGACGCGTACGTGTGGATCCTCACGCTTGGCACCACGTTGGTTGCCGCATTTTGCTCCGTGGTTACTGCGCTTTGGCGGCTTCGCCCGGCAGGTTCCCTCTTCCATATTTTCGCTTTCGCCGCGATCGCCTCCGTGCCCCAGCAGCCGCCGCTCTGGGAAGGGATGTTGGCAGCCGTTTTGACTGCCGTGTTGGCGTTGCTGATCGGAATGTCGGCGCGGGTAGTCCCGAGCCACCGGACGCCCTGGAAGCGGCCGGCCGCGGACCGGCTACTTCCTCAGGAAGTCCGGGCAGCTTGGCTGGAAGGCTTGGGCTACTTCGTGGCTGCCGGGCTGGCCGGAACGCTTGCTACCTTGGTTGGGCAGTGGCTCGGATTCGGACACGGCTATTGGGCCATGGTGGCGGCAGTAGTTCCCTTGGTGGGGCGCAGTACCCGGCATCGGGTGCAACGGGGAATCCAGAGGATCGTTGGGACCCTGCTGGGTTTGCTGGTGTTGGCTGGAATTCTCTGGCTCGGCCCGGCGCCGTGGCAGATGGTGTTGGTGATTGCCGTATGCCAGTTCGGAGCAGAGCTCTTCATTGCGCGCCAATATCTCGTGGCACAGGTATTCGTCACACCGCTCGCGCTCATTTCGACCTTGCTGGTTGCCAACGTCCCGCCTGGGCTCCTGTTGCGGGACCGGATTGTGGAGACGGTGATCGGGGCCGCCGTCGGTGTCGCTGTGGTATTGGCGCCCGCGGCATGGTCGCGGGTCAGGGAACTCACTTCCGGCTAGGCGTTTCCCAATTGCCGACCGTGTGGGACCTTATGTAAAGGGACTTATTGTTTCCACATGCCCCAATCAGCATATTCACCGGGAGAACGCGCCATGCTTCCTGCAGATAACACTTTGACCACCATCGACCGAATCCAGAACCTGATCCTGGAGAGTGCCGATTTCGAGGATTTCCTCAACGAGCTCGCGCGGTTTTCTGCCCACCAGATGGCGGGCAACGGCGATGATGCGCTCTGCGGGATCACGCTGCTGCGCGAGCGGAAGGCACTCACGATTGGGTGGAGCAGTGATGCGGCCCGCGAAGTGGACGAGATCCAGTATTCCCTGGCCCAGGGGCCATGCTTGACGGCTGCAGAAGAGGACCGGGAAGTCCACGTTCCGGATCTTCTTGAAGAGAACCGTTGGGGCCCTGACTATGCGAATGCCGTCGCGTCGCACGGCCTAAGGTCGGTGTTGTCGTTGCCTTTCAACCTTGAGGGAGAGGCCAAGGCAGCGCTCAACCTGTACTCCGAGGCCCCGTACAAGTTCGACGAAAGGGCCGCAGACCGGGCCCGCGGATACACCCGTGAGGTATCGCAGGCCCTGCGTCTTGCCATCAGGTTCGCCCTCCACGCGGACAGCGCAAAGAATCTCCGGGCGGCCATGGAGTCCCGCACGGTCATTGATATCGCTGTTGGAATTGTCATGGCACAGAGCCGCTGCAGCCAAGAGGACGCTGTCCGGATCCTGACGGAAGCCTCGAGCAATCGCAATGTGAAATTGCGCGATATCGCCAAGTCCCTGGTGGATTCCGTTGACGCGGCGGGCACCCTGACCCACTTCGAAGAGCCGGCCCAGGAGCCGGGCCGCAGCAGGGCGGGATGACTCCAGCCCTCTGATCGCTCAACGCGGCGGGTGTACAACGAGGATTCCAGGGGATACGCTTCTCAAGGTTGAGCCGTCGGCCATAGACACCTCTTTTGGAGTACCTATGGACCGCAGATTGCACGCCCTCGTAAAATTCGATGTTTCCACCGACGCAGTCGAAATCGACGTGCGGGGGAGCCTGAATCAAGATTCGAGGCCCGCGCTCGTTCACATCGTTCGCCGGATTCGGCGAATGGGCGTCACCTCCCACATCAGAGTGGGCTTTTCCCACGCCGCGATCGTCGAGTCGCAGGCCTTGGCGGGACTCCGCAACGACCTCAATGCGATCGACGGCGGAACCACGGAAGTTGGCCTCGTCAGCGGATCCGGAGTTTCCCTGGAATTTACGGACAAGCCTGCCAGCCTCCAGCTCGGGGCCGCAACGGGATCGAAATCGTTCGAGATCACGGGCGAATTCGGAGCCTCGATCGATGCGGCGGGATTCCAGCCGCTGGACAAGTGCTCCGATGAAGAACTTCTGGCCGCCAGTGATTTCGCGTTTGGCCTGCTGGATCAGCCCAGTACATCGGCCTCTCCGGTAGTGCTGGCGCACTACGACGCGATCGGCTTGGAGATCTCGCGACGGGAACTCCAGGATGCCCCAGCGGATCCCGCTGAACCGCAGTAAACTTGAGCCCACCATTCAATGGAATCCGCGGGAAGTGGGGAAAGCGCCTTGGCTAACTCGGCATCGGGTGATTCAGTGGTGGACCGCATCGTCCGGATCATCGAGGCCTTCCCCGAGGACGCCACATCATTGCGGCTCTCCGAACTCGCGGAGACCGCTGGCTTGCCCCTCTCAAGCGCCCATCGCCTGGTCCGGCAGCTAGCCGAACACGGACTTCTTGAACTCGGCGTTGGCGGAAATGTCCGATTGGGCCTGAGGTTGTGGGAGCTGGTCAATCGGAATTCACCCACTCTGGCCCTCCGGCAAGCGGCACTGCCGTTCATGGAGGACATCCAGCTGGTCCTGAACCAGAACGTGAACCTTGCCGTGCTCGATGGCTGGGAGGCGTTGTTCGTGGAGCGGCTGTCCCGCCGGGGATCCGTGGCCAACCGTGCCCGCGTTGCCGGCCGCATGCCGGTTCACATCTCTTCGGCCGGGTTGACCCTGATGGCAGGCCAGCCGCGGGAACAGCAGGCCGAGTACCTCAAACAGTTCAGTGACCCGGCCGGCAAGGTGACGGCCGACGTCGTCCGTCACCTGTTGGCCGAAACCGCCCAGCAAGGGTACGCGCAGCTCGCGGGCGTGGTGGATCCGGACACATGGGGCATCGCGGTACCGGTCACGGACGGCAAGCGGCGCACGATAGCCGCGCTCGGCGTCGTGGTTCCCCTCGCTGAAATGCGCCTGCAGGCCCTGGTGCCGGCGCTGCAGACGGCGGCCCGCGGCATCGCTCGCCAGCTCGGGGAGCAGCGAAACGCCTAAGTGTTTCCGTTCAACGGAATTCGTATAACGCCGAACCTTCGGTGCGGGTCACACTGATCAGCAGAACCTCCGCAGCCCTCCAGGCGCGGTTCCGCAATGAAGCGAGGAACACTTTGGCACGCAAGATCATCACCACCCAAGTGGCCATCATGGGCGCGGGCCCGGCCGGCCTCATGCTTTCCCACCTGCTGGCTACATCGGGGATCGAATCCACGGTCGTCGAGGTCCGCAGCCACCAGCAGATCGCCGAAACCGTCCGTGCGGGCATCCTCGAACACGGCTCCGTGAACCTGCTCGTGGAAAGCGGGGTTTCGGACCGGGTGCTGCGCGACGGCGACAGGCATGACGGGATCGAACTGCGCTTCAACGGCGAAAGCCATCGGATCGACTTCAAAGAGCTCGTGGGGGAATCGGTGTGGCTCTACCCGCAAACTGACGTCTTCCTCGACCTCGCCGCACGGCGCCAGGACGACGGCGGCGACGTCCGGTACAGCGTCACGGATACCACCATCCACGACCTCGAAGGCAAACCGAAGGTCTGGTTCACCGATGCCGAGGGCCAGGAATTCGAAATCCAGGCGGACTTCGTGGTGGGCGCCGATGGTTCCCGCAGCCACTGCCGCTTCCAGATCCCCGAGGCCAACCGCAAGTGGTACTTCCACGAATACCCCTTCGCGTGGTTCGGCATCCTCGCCCAGGCGCCCCGCAGCTCAGACGAACTGATCTACGCCAACTCCGAGAACGGCTTCGCCCTGATCAGCCAGCGCACGGAGAACGTGCAGCGCATGTACTTCCAGTGCGACCCCAAGGAAAACGTGGCCGACTGGGACGACGAGCGCATCTGGTCCGAATTCCGCAAACGCGTCAACGGGAACGGCTTTGAGCTCAAGGAGGGACCGGTCCTCGAGAAGATGGTCCTGCCGTTCCGCAGCTTCGTCCACACGCCCATGCGCCACGGGAACCTGTTCCTAGCCGGCGACGCCGCCCACACCGTCCCGCCGACCGGCGCCAAGGGCCTCAATTTGGCCCTCCATGACGTCAAGGTGCTCTTCGAAGGCCTCGAGTCCTTCTACTCGAACGGTTCCAACGCGCTTCTCGAGTCCTACAGCGGCCGCGCTTTGGAGCGGGTTTGGAAGGCCCAGCATTTCTCCTACTGGATGACGTCCATGCTGCACACTGTCCCCGGTTCGGACGACTTCGGCCGGGCCCGCCAGCTCGGCGAGCTCCACTCCGTGGTCTCCTCCCGCAACGCGCGGGCCTACCTGGCGGAGTCGTACACTGGGTGGCCGACGGGGAAGTAGTCAGGCCTTTTCTGTGTCACCGAGCAGTGTGTGCGTCGTCAGGTACCGGATGCCCCAACTGGCTTCCCAGACCTCCCCGGGTTCCAGCCAACGCAGGCCTTCGCCACTGTTGAAGGCATCGGCGGGCGCAGTCATCGGTTCAACCGCGACGGCGGTCACCATGCCGCCGTCGGTGGCGAAGTCCGTGGTGGTGAAGGCCTGGACGTAGCCGAAGGAGGCATCCATGAACATTTGGACTTGGCTGCCGTCGGGCGCTTCGAGATAGTGCAGTGAGCTTCCGTCGTCCTCGCGGCGGACGTTGCCCCAGGCGTCGTCGAGGTCAACGGCGCCCACGAGCTGCCCGGCACGGAAGTCGTTCCTGGTTCCGCTGACGTCCGTGGTGATTCCACTGGGGTTCAGGCGTTCGTCCACTTCAATGTGGGTATCGGCGTTGATGTAGAGCGTGAGTTCTTCCGTCGGCACGCTCCCCAGGCGGAGGAAAGGATGTGCACCGAGCGCGACGGGCGCGGACCGGTGGCCCGTGTTTTCAAGTCGGTGCGTGACAAGCAACCCGTCCTCCAGGAGTTGATAGCGGACCGACGTCGACAACTCGAAGGGGTACCCCGACTGCGGCGGGATGCCGGCGTCGAGCGTGATGCTGTCCTCGGTCCGGGCACTGACGCTGTACGGAGTGCGCGTCAGCAATCCGTGCAAGGCGTTGCCGTTGCCCGGTTCGGTGATGTCCAGTTGTTGGGCGACGCCGTCGTAGCTCCACGTGCCGCCAGCCACCCGGTTGGGCCACGGGACCAGGACCCAGCCCGCGCACCATGGCGGTTGGGCATCGACGGGATAGTCCTGAACCAGCGCTACTCCGTCGACGTCGAGCTCCCGCAGGCTCGCGGCGACTTCCGTCAGCACAACGCGCTGGTGGCGGCCGCCGATGCTGGCCGTGAGTTCGAAGTGTTCGCCCATGGGCGCTGGTGCACGGTGACGCGGTTCCCTATGAGGCGAGGGCGTCTGGTTGAGCGGGCGGGCCTGATTCGGCATGGTTGACCTGACTGGGAGGGGGAGATTAAGAAGTGCGAGCAGAGAAGGTGCCGGCAGGGTCCGCAAGGAACTGCGCGAAGGCGAGTTCCGCGGCTCCGATCATCATCAGATCCGAGCCGAGGGCAGCCCGGTAGATCTTCACCTGGCCTGCCGGGCCGTCCATCGCCTGGGATCGGAGCGAGGTGTCCAATGTCCCTGGGGACAGGGCGTGCAAGACGCCGAGGAAGCCATCCAGGACGATCGCTTCCGGATTGAAAATGTTCACCGCATTCCGCAAGGCAACGCCAAGATACTCAAGCTGGCGTGCCACTTCGGCGGCCACGGCCTCGCTGCTGCTCGCGCGGAGCGCCTGCTCGAGTTGGCCCGCATCGCCGCCGCCGATCCCGGCCAATTCAAAAAGGGGTGACTGGGAGACTTCGGTTTCAAGGCAGCCCGCGGCACCGCAGTGGCAAGGTTTGCCGGACGAGCGGACAAACGTGTGCCCAAGTTCCCCGGCGTAGCCGGATGCTCCGCGCAGCAATTCCCCGTCAGCGATGATTCCGCCGCCGATGCCGCTGGCGCCACCGTTGAGGAAGATCAGGTTCTTCTGGCCCGCACCGGCGCCGAAGAGGAGTTCGCCCTCGGCGCCGAGCGATGCGTCGTTCGCCGCGTGGCAGGGGTATCCGGTGGCTTCGCCGAGCATTCGGGCGATGGGTTCATCGCGCCAGCCCAGATGCGGGGCGTGCCGGACCACGCCGTCGTCGCGGTTGACGAGCCCGGGCACCGCGATGCCCACGCCCATGACCCGGTACGAAGTGTCTAGCTCGGACCGCATTCCGGCGATCACTGCGGCGGCGATGTTCACGGCTTCTTTGGCCGTCGGGATCCGCTCGGTGTCGAAACGGATCTTCTTCTGGACCTTGCCCCCGAGTCCGACAAGACCGATAGTGACGGCGTCGATCTCCGGGTTGACCGCCAGGGCCGCTATCGACGGCCGCGGATGGACGATCGGGCTGGGTCTGCCCACTTGGGCTTCACCGGAGGGCGCCGTCTCGTACACCACATCCAAGTTCACGAGCTGCCCTATCAGCGTCCCTACGGTGGACCGGTTCAGGCCCGTCCGCTTGGTCAGCTGGGCGCGGCTGAGACCACCGTTGTGATGGACGAGTGAGGTCAGCAGCGCCAGGTTGTTTCGCCGCGACGGATCGGGCTCGCTGGCGGCGACGGGATGTGGGGTGGGGGAGGGCATCATCGCGACAATATCAGCTCCCAAACACCGTTCGGTCCAGGAAGTCGTTGCGGAACTTTCCGGAAGGATCCAGGCGCTCAGCCAGGGCGATGAAGTCGTTGAAGCGAGGGTACAAGGGCGCGACGGCGGCAGCACCGGCGTCGAACAGCTTGCCCCAGTGCGGCCTCGCCGCGAAGGGAGCCAGTTCCGCCTCAAGCAGCGGCAGGATGGCTTCGACCGCCGGCTGGTCCTGGCGCCAGGTGAAATGCAAGCCGATGCCGTCGCGGCCGTAGTTGGCACTCAGCCAGAGCTGGTCGGCCGCCACCGTGCGGATCTCGCCAATCAGCAGCAGCGGAGTCACGACGTCGGAGAGCCTGCGCATGGTCCGGAGGGCGTCCACGGCGTGTTCACGGGGGATGAGGTACTCGCTCTGTAGCTCGTCGCCTTGGCTCGGAGTGAATTCCATCCTGAAATGAGCCAGCCGGTCGGACCACGGCCCGGCAATCCCGAGTTGCTGCGTGCAGTTGCTGCCAGACACTCCGGGAAGGGGGTGCCGGGCTTCCGTTGCCCGAGTGCCGCCGAAGAAATCCGGCGATTCCGGGGCCGCATCGCCGCTGCGCCTCTTGAGCCACGCCTGGCCCACCGTCTCTCCACTCCAATCGGTGAACAGGCTGACGCTATACGCGGAGGAGGTTATCCGGTCGAAGTTTTCCAGGACGAGATCCCAGCTGAGGTTTTCGAAAACGCTCTGGGCGACGTCGAAGCTTGGCTGGATGTCGAGGGTCAGTTTGGTCACGATGCCGAGTGCGCCGAGTCCCACCACCATTCCGTCGAAATCCTCGTCGCCGCGGCGCACGCTAAGAATACTGCCGTCCGCGGCGACCAGTTCAAGGCCCGCGACGGCGGTGGCCAGGTTGCCGTTGGCGTCACCGGAGCCGTGCGTGGCGGTTGCGACAGCTCCTGCCACCGAAATGTGGGGGAGCGAGGCGAGGTTGTGGAGGGCGAAGCCTTGGCGCTGGAGTTCTGCCGCCAGGGTCCCGTACCGCGTACCACCGCTCACTGTGACTTTCATGTTCGCCGCATCCACACGGATGCCAGGATCCAGACGGTCCAGCACCACGAGGGTACCGGCCGTGTCCGCGATGGAGTTGAAGGAATGGCGGGACCCGAGCGCGCGGATCTTCTTGGCGCCTGCCACGAGCCCCTGGAGCTCCTCCAAGCTCGTGGGATGGGCGAGTTGCGGTGCCTGGTAGCTGTAGTTTCCTGCCCAGTTGCGTTCCGCCACCAGCTGATCAGTCACGGTTGAATCCTTCGTTCGTTCGAGGGCTCGACGGCCTTATTTGATGTCCACAACAACATAACGGCTCCTTAGTCGCCGCGCCAGATCTTTTGCGAATTATTCAATGATTTGATGAAAAATCTTGTTAACTCCAAGTGGTTGACATCACAGAGATTCGTAATATGTTGGATAGCGAAACAAACTCCACATCGACTACCCGGAGCACTCAATGACGATTCAGCCCACCCGTGAAGACAAGTTCTCGTTCGGCCTTTGGACCGTGGGATGGGAGGCTCAGGACCAATTCGGTTCTGCCACCCGCCCTCCCCTGGACACCGTGGAAGCCATCAACCGGCTCAGCGACCTTGGCGCCTACGGCATCACTTTCCACGACAACGACCTGTTCCCCTTCGGCTGCTCGGCCGCCGACCGCCAGCGCGAAATCGACCGTCTGCAAGGGGCCCTCAAGGCCACGGGGATGATCGTTCCCATGGTCACCACCAACCTGTTCAGCCACCCCGTCTTCAAGGACGGCGGTTTCACGAGCAACGACCGCGGCGTCCGCCGCTTCGCCTTGCGCAAGGTGCTGGACAACATCGATCTCGCCGCTGAACTCGGCGCCGAAACCTTCGTCATGTGGGGCGGCCGTGAAGGCAGCGAATACGATGCCGCCAAGGACATCCGCGGCGCGCTGGAGCGCTATCGCGAGGCCGTCAACCTGTTGGGCGACTACGTCACGGACAAGGGCTACAACATCCGCTTCGCGATCGAACCGAAGCCGAACGAACCCCGCGGCGACATCCTGCTCCCCACCTTGGGCCACGCCCTGGCCTTTATCGAAACGCTGGAACGTCCGGAGCTCGTGGGAATCAACCCCGAAACCGGCCACGAGCAGATGGCGGGCCTGAACTTCACGCACGGCATCGCCCAGGCCCTGTACCAAGGAAAGCTCTTCCACATCGACCTCAACGGCCAGCGCAGCATCAAGTTCGACCAGGACCTGGTGTTCGGCCACGGTGACCTGCAGAACGCCTTCTCCTTGGTGGACCTGCTCGAAAACGGCGGTCCCGACGGCGGCCCGTCCTACCAGGGCCCGCGCCACTTCGACTACAAGCCCAGCCGCACCGAGGACATCGACGGCGTGTGGGACTCTGCGGCCGCGAACATGCAGACTTACTTGCTGCTCAAGGAGCGCGCCAAGGCATTCCGTGCCGACCCCGAGGTCCAGGAAGCCCTCCAGGCGTCCCGCGTGGCTGAAATCAACGAGCCCACCCTGAACCCGGGAGAAGGCTACGAGCAGTTGCGTGCGGACAAGTCCGCCTACGAGGACTTCGACGCCGATGCCTACTTCGGTGGCAAGGGCTTCGGCTTCGTGAAGCTCCAGCAGCTCTTCATCGAGCACCTCCTCGGAGCACGCTGATCCCGTGGCCGCTGCTTCCTTGAACCTTGTTGCCGGGGTTGATTCCTCTACCCAAAGCTGCAAAGTGGTGGTACTGGACACGCAAACCGGTGCGCTCGTCCGTTCGGGCCGGGCGAGCCACCCGGAGGGAACGGAAGTCCATCCGGACGAGTGGTGGCGGGCGCTGTCCGAAGCGTTCGACGACGCCGGCGGCCTCGCCGATGTCAGCGCACTGTCCGTCGCGGGCCAGCAGCATGGCATGGTGCTGCTGGACCGCGAGGGCAATGTGGTGCGGCCAGCTTTGCTGTGGAACGACACGCGCTCGGCCGGCTCCGCGGAAGACCTCACAGCAGAAGTAGGGGCAGAGGACTTCGCCCGGCGGACCGGGCTGGTGCCAGTGGCTTCGTTCACCATCACCAAGATCCGCTGGATCAGGGACCACGAACCCGAAAGCATGGCGAGGGTGGCCGCCGTCGCGCTCCCCCACGACTGGCTCACGTGGCGTCTCCGCGGTTACGGGCCAGCGGGCTCCAGCCCGCTGGGGCCGGACCTGGACGAACTCACCACTGACCGCTCGGACGCCAGCGGTACCGGCTATTGGAGCCCGCTGACCGGACGCTACGACCTGGACCTGTTCAAACTGGCATTCGGCCAGGACGCGCGGGAAGCCTCGGGCGGGTCAGCGACGGCGGCGCCCGGCGTCGTCGCTCTTCCCCGCGTGCTGGGTCCGGGCGAAACCGCAGGCCGCGTGCACCCGGCGTGTTTCGGCGGCCCTGGCGCGAGCGAGGCACTGGGTGGCGGAATCCTGCTCGGTGTCGGGGCGGGGGACAACGCCGCCGCGGCGCTGGGACTCGGAGCCAAACCCGGCGACGTCGTCGTGTCGGTGGGCACCAGCGGTACGGTGTTCGCCGTCGACTCCTCACCCGGCCATGATCCGAGCGGGACCGTGGCGGGATTCGCGGATGCAAGCGGGGAGTACTTGCCCATCGCAGTGACGCTGAACGCCGCCCGTGTGCTCAGCTCAGTTGCCGCAGTGCTCGACGTCGACTTCGACGGGCTTTCCCGGCTCGCCTTGGAAGCCGAACCTGGTGCGGGAGGTGTGGTGCTGGTGCCGTACTTCGAAGGTGAACGAACCCCCAATCTGCCGCATGCGAAAGCCAGCTTCCATGGGCTCAGCATCGCCTCCACCACCCGGCCGAATATCGCACGGGCGGCCATCGAAGGCATGCTGTGCGGACTCACCGGAGGCCTGGACGCGCTGCGTGACCAGGGTGTTCGGGCGGAACGGTTGCTGCTGATCGGGGGTGCGGTGCAGAACCCCGCGGTCCAACGGATCGCGGCCCAGGTGTTCGACTTACCGGTGGTGGTTCCGAGTCCCGGTGAATACGTTGCGCGGGGGGCAGCAGTGCAGGCGGCATGGGCGCTCGCCGGGTTCCGCCCGGACTGGCTCGTTGCCCTGGACGCCACGCCCGAGCCGGATTTCCGAGCTTCGATCGGGCAGAACTACGGGAAGGTCAGTGCCCGCGTTGACACCGGCAACTGAACCGCTGCTCGTCAGGACACCGCTTCTGGATTCCCTGAATCAGGACCCGGTGCCTGCATCCGGCGATGCCGTCCGGTGGGGAGTCATTTCCACCGGACGGATCGCCTCCACTGTCGTCAGCGACCTCGCCCTGCTGCCCGACGCCGTCCTGCAGTCCGTGAGTTCCCGGAACCAGGAAAACGCGGAGGCGTTCGCCGCCGAGCACGGCTTCCAGAGCGCCTACGGTGACGACGACGGGCTTCCGGGTTACCAGCGTCTGCTCCAGGACCCCGCGGTAGACGTTGTGTATGTGGCGACGCCGCACGCGAGCCACTACTCCGTGGCGAAAGCTGCCCTCGAAGCCGGGAAGCACGTGTTGTGCGAGAAGCCGCTGACCATCAACGCCCGTGAAGCAGAGGTCCTGGTTCGGCTGGCTCGGGAGAAAAGCCTGTTCCTGATGGAGGCAGTGTGGACCCGGTTCCTGCCCAGCGTGCAACGGGCGGCGGAAATCATCGCATCCGGCGAACTCGGCGAGATCCGGTGGGTGCAGGCAGACCTCGGATTTCCGGCGCCGCTCCATCCAGAATCGCGGCTGTGGAAGCGCAAAGACGGGGGAGGCGCCTTGATGGATGTGGGTGTTTACCCCCTGACGTGGGCGCTGATCAGCCTAGGACGCCCGGAATCGTTGACGGCCACGGCGCATCTCACTGACGGCGGAGTGGATTCCGAAACTGCACTGACTCTGTCCTATTCTTCCGGCGCGCAGGTCCAGGCCATGACCTCCTTGACCTCGGCCACCCCACAAACGGCCACCGTATGCGGTACGAAGGGGATGCTCCGATGCAACGCCCCGCTGTTTAATCCGACCGAACTGACCGTTACCTCAAGCTCCGGCGAGCAGCGGGTGGAGAAATTCACCCCGGCCGGCCGTGGCTACACCTACCAGTTGCGCGAAGTGATCCGCTGCCTGCAGCAGGGCCTTCTCGAGAGCCCCACGATGCCGTTGGCGGATACCTTGACCACCATGTCCCTGCTGGATGAAGCACGCAGCCAAGCGGGAATCAGCTACCCGGCGGACTAGGGGCAGCTCGCCACGGCGGGTCGGCAAGTGACCACTGAGCGGCTGTCAGTCGCCGTAGACCACTGAGCGATGCCCCATCGCTACGGCGACGATCACGAGCTGAGCGTCCTGAATCTCCACGATCACGCGGTAGTCCCCGACCCGGTAACGCCAGAACCCGGTCATGCTTGCCGTCAACGCCTTCCCCCGGCTCCGCGGGTCATCCAGGGCGCACACCTCATCCAGGTATGTGAAAACGCGGCGCAGCACGGCCCGGTCGATCTTTCGGGCGGTCTTGTCGAAGTCTGCAGAGGAGTGCAGGCTCCACTGGCTCAAATGCCAAGCTCTTTCCTCAGCTCACCGGCCGGGCGCGAGGGCCGACCGGCCTCAATCCAGGCCGTGGCTGCGGCGATGTCCTGAGCCGTCTCGTACGCCTCCAGCGCCTCGGCATCGCCAACGCTGATCACGACGGCGGCCAAGCGGCCATTGCGGGTCACGCCAATGCGCTCTCCGCCGTAGCTCACCCGCCCCACCACGTCAGCCAGGTGGTTTCTGAGCTCCCGGGTGCTTACTTCACTGGTCACGGTTTCCATACCAGCCATGATACTCCCGGGTGTACCTAGTTACCATTGTGTACACGAGCGGGTCCTGCGCGCCAGAAGCCGCTCGGGAGATCCCCACGGACGCGGACAAAGCACAGCTATTGGTTCTCGAGTCCTGACTCGGGCTTCCGTGCGGCGACGATGGTGGCCTCCGTCGCCGCGCGGCACGGTCCAAATGGCCAACAACCGTGGATCGCTGAATGATGATGTAAGTCACGCAGTCAATAAAGGATCCCGGAGGAACCATGTTCGCCACGCCGTCGCCCGGAAGAGTGGGCGATGTCCGCAGGCAGAACCTTGCTCTCGTCCTCGCAGGGATCCAGGGGAACGGCGGGGCCACGCGCGCCCAGCTTGCCGCGGAAAGCGGTCTGACGAAAGCTTCCGTTTCAAGCCTCGTCACCGACTTACTCGAATCCGGCCTGGTGCGGGAAACAAGTGTCACCCGCGACGGCGAACGCGGACGGCCCGGAACCGGCCTTGTCCTCAATCCGGCCCGCGGTGCCTTGGCCGCAGAAATCAATGTGGACTACCTCGCGGTGGGAGTCTTGGACTTCGCGGGGGAACTGACCTTCCACGAAAGCATTGAACGGCACAACCGTGGAAGCCTACCCTCCGACATCCTGCCGCTCCTCGTCGCCATGGCGCAGCGGGCGGCAACAAAGGCGGCGGCCGACGGTGTCGAACTTCTTGGTGGGGAACTGACCGTGCCTGGGTTGGTGGATGCGGAACGCAACGTTGTGCTGGCCGCGCCAAACCTGGGCTGGGCCGACGTCGAGCTCTCCGAAGAGCTGCCCAAGCTCCTGCCCGAAGCCCCGTTCGGAGTCTCCCTCTCGAACGAGGCTAATAGCGCAGCACTCGCGGAACTCTGGTTTGGCCACGGCGCGGATCACGGCACAAGTGAGCGGTTCCGGGATTTCCTGTACATCTCCGGCGAAGTGGGTGTTGGTGGCGGGCTGGTCATCGATTCCGAACTGTTCGCCGGCCCGCAAGGCCACGCCGGTGAGATCGGCCATGTGGTGGTGCATCCCGACGGCCCGTTGTGCGCCTGCGGGGGCCACGGTTGCCTTGAGACGTTCGCGGGCCAAGAGGCCTTATATTCCGCTGTGGGAATAGAACGGGATTCGAGCTCCCAGCAAATGGACCACTTGCTCAGCCGCCTTGCCGACGGCGATGAGCGTGCCGTGTCAGCGGTGGAACAGGCCGGGCACTACCTCGGAATCGCAGTTGCCTCCACGGCGCGGGTGGCGAACATTTCAGCCGTCGTGCTCGGCGGTCATTTCGCCGTACTGGAGGAATGGATCGCTCCCGCACTGCGCCGGAGCTTGGACCACCACGCGCCCGGGCTGATCCCGGAAGGAAAGCTGGCGGTCTCCGGACTGGGGCAGACGGGGGCCCTCAGGGGCGCCGCGGCAACCTCAGTCCGGAGAATATTGAGCCAGGCCTACGAACTGATTCCGTGAACCTCCGCGAGCGGGGCAGCCAAGGCGGTCAGCTCCACGAGTTCCGGCCGTGCAACCGCGCTTTCGATCGACACCGCTGAGCCGCTGTGGGCGGATGCCAACACAGATTCCATGACCTCCAGCGCATGGAATGCCAATTGGCCGCCAGCACGTGGTTCGACGCCAGCCGGGGTTGCGGCGAGGTCGGCGATGCCGAAGCCCCGGCCCGAATCGATGTAACCGGCCGAGACCGGAAGCGTCTGCCAGGAGTCGGCGCCGAGGGTGAAAAGCTCAACGTCACCGTCGAAGTGGTTCGGATCGGGAACCACAAGGGACCCTGCCGCACCGTGGATCTCGATGTTGGGCGACTTGGTTTTCACCGCGTCAAAGCTCATCACAAGCGTGGACAGGGCGCCGGAGGCATGGACCAGGACTCCGGTCACGTGCGAATCGATGGTCACCGGGATCACTTCGCCTTCGCGCGGGCCCGAACCGATGGTGCGTGAGTTCCGTGTGTGGCTTGCTGCTCCGATGACCGAGACTACCGGGCCCAGCAACGTGACCAGGGCACTCACGTAATAGGGGCCCATGTCCAGCAGCGGTCCGCCGCCGGGTTGGTAGTAGAAATCCGGATTGGGGTGCCAGCGCTCATGTCCCGGCGTCACCATGGTTGCCGTAGCCGAGATCGGCGCACCGATCAGGCCGTCGTCGATCGCTTTGCGTGCGGTCTGGATCCCGGTACCGAGCACCGTATCCGGCGCGCAGCCGACCACGACGCCGGCCTCCCGCGCCGCGTCGAGCACTTGCCGTGCCTCGGCCGTCGTCGCAGCGAGCGGCTTTTCCCCGTACACGCTCTTGCCGGCGGCGATCGCCCTCAAAGCGATCGGCGCATGCGCGGCCGGAATGGTGAGGTTCAGGACGAGCTCGACGTCGTCCGCCGCCAGGAGTTCGTCGACGGTCACCGCACGGACGCCGTCATAAGAATCCGCGACCGCCTGAGCACGGGCGGGATCGAGATCCGCCACCGCCACCAGGTCGATGGCCTCCAGCCGGCGGAAGTTTGTGAGGTACTGGGCGATGATGGCGCCGCAGCCGATGATTCCTACTCTTAGCGACTTGCCCACAGCATGCCCCTTTCGATGATCATGCGGACGTTGCTGTCCTGGAGGATTTCCACCCGGTGTCCCGGGGTGCAAACGAAGATCCGGCCTTCGGCCCACTGCCTGGTCCAGATGGCGGGTGAGGTGACTTCCCGGTTCCACTGGTCCCATTCGCGGACCTTCTGGGTGGTGGTGGCGAGGACGTCGATGTAGTCGTCCGAGAGGACCCAGTACTGCTCGGTTACCAGCTCGAAGTCGCCGATGCCCTGTGTGATGGGATGGCTCGCGGCACCCGGGAGCATATTCACCGTGTACGGCACGTAGTTGTCGGACTGCTCGCCGATGCGTTCGTCCGGGTGTTTGCCCGGGTGGCAGGCGAACTGGCCGCCGATCAGGTGAAGGTAATCCGAGTTGTTCCGGTAGGAATCGGCGATGCCGCCGTGCCAGCCGGCAAGCCCGGTGCCGTTTTCGACGGCGGTGCGGAGCCCCTCGAACTCGTCCTTTTCAATCGTGGACATAGTCACGCATTGCACGATCAAGTCCACCCCGGACATATATGCCGAATCGGCATATACCTTGGGGGATTCCTCCACACGGACGTCATAGCCATTGTCCTTGAGGAACGGGATAAAGAGTTCTGTGGCCTCGAATGGCTGATGGCCATCCCAGCCGCCACGGACCACCAGGGCGGTCTTCTTGTCAGTCATGGTTTCCTTTGCTTAGAAATAAGGCCGGATAAAACGAACGGTCAGCGGCTTGAGAATGCCGCGTCGAATGCGGCGACGGGCGGGGCGATAGCGGCGAGTTCCCGAACCATGGCCAAGGATTGCGGCGCTCCGACGAGCCGGTCCATGCCCGCGTCTTCCCACTCGACGCTGGTTGGCCCCCCGTAGCCGATGGCATTGAGAGTCCGGAAGATCGGCTCCCACTTCACGTCCCCATGGCCTGCGGTGACGAAGTCCCAGCCCCGCCGCGGATCCGCCCATGGCAAGTGGGATCCGAGCCGGCCATTGCGTCCATTGAGCTGGCGGATGGATTCCTTGACGTGCATATGGAAGATCTTCGGTGCGAAATCCTGGAGGAACATCACCGGATCGAGGTCCTGCCAGATGAAGTGGGACGGATCGAAGTTCAGCCCGAAGCTCTCGCGATGACCTACAGCTTCCAGGGCGCGCTTTGCGGTCCAGTAGTCGTAGGCGATCTCGGAGGGGTGGACTTCCAAAGCGAAGCGGACTCCCACCTCGTCGAACACGTCGAGGATCGGGTTCCAGCGGTCCGCGAAATCCTGGTAGCCACGTTCGATCATCGCCTCCGAGGCGGGCGGGAACATGGCCACTGCTTTCCAGATGGAGGAGCCCGTGAATCCCGTGACGGTCTTGACGCCGAGCCGTGCCGCGGCCCGTGCCGTCACTTTCATTGCCTCTGCAGCGCGTTGACGCACCCCTTCGGGATCACCATTGCCCCAGACTTCATCGGACAGAATGTCCCGGTGGCGCTCATCGATGGGATCGTCACACACCGCCTGCCCCGTGAGGTGGTTGGCGATGGCGAAAACCTTAAGGCCGTTCTTGTCGAGGATGTCGAGACGTTCCTGGACGTAGCGGTCGTCAACGGAAGCGCGGTAGGGGTCGAGGTGGTCCCCCCAGCAGGCGATTTCCAGCCCGTCGAAGCCCCATTCGCCCGCGAGCCGGGCGACCTCTTCGAAGGGCAGATCGGCCCACTGGCCGGTGAATAGTGTGATGGGTCTTGTCATCGGGATTCCCTCCTAGACGTTCTGCCAGCGGCTGGACTCTGCGGCGCTGCCTTCCACGGCGGCCAGCACCTTTTGCACCTGCAACGCATCAGCGAACGACGGTGAGGGCTGCTCGCCTGCGCCGATCGCGGTTACGAGGTCCACCACTTGGTGCGTGAAGCCGTGTTCGTATCCGAGGCCGTGCCCGGTGGGCCACCAATTGCCGGCGTAGGGGTGCTCGGGTTCGGTGACGAAGATCCGGCGGAACCCGGCGTCGGGGGATTCGGCGGCGTCGTAGAAGGACAAGACGTTCATCTCTTCGAAGTCGAACGCAAGGGATGCCTTCGTCCCGTTGACTTCCAGTCGCATGGCGTTCTTCCGTCCGAGCGCGAAACGGGTGGCCTCGAAAACCCCGACGGCGCCCGCGGAAGTAGCGCCGCCGTCGAGCCCGTCGCCAGAAAAGCGGGCGGTGAAAATGGCGGCGTCATCGACCGTGACCGTGCCGCGCGGCGCATCCGCGCCGACGTCGCCGTGGCCGCCGAGACCCACGAGGTCGCCGGCCAGCGGCCGCTCGTGGACGAACGTCTCCAGGAGCGCGGAAACGCCCGTGATGTGCTGCCCGGTGACCCACTGCGCGGCGTCAATGCTGTGCGCTCCGATATCGCCCAAGGAACCGGACCCGGACTTGGACTTGTCCAGCCGCCAGGTCATGGGCGCGTTTTCGTCGCTAAGCCAGTCCTGCAGGTACTGCGCCCGCACGTGCCGGATGTTTCCCAAACGGCCCTGCTCGACCATCCGCTTGGCCAGGGCCAACGCTGGAGTGCGGCGGTAGCTGAAGCCGCACATCGAGAACACTCCGCGTTCCGCCGCGGCCTGGGCGGCTTCGGTCATGCGCTCCGCTTCCGCCACCGAATTGGCCAGAGGTTTCTCGCAGAGCACGTGCTTGCCGGCCTCAAGGGCCGCGATCGCGATCTCGGCGTGCGTGTTGCCTGGGGTGCAGATGTCGATGAGGTCGATGTCGTCCCGTTCGAGGAGCCGGCGCCAATCAGTCTCCACGGATCCCCAGCCGAGCTTGCCCGCGGCGGCCCGGACGCCGTCGTCGTTCCGGCCGCAAAGCGCGGTGAGCTGGGGGTCCAGCGGGAGCTCGAAGAACCGCGGCGCTGTCCGCCAGGCGTGGGAGTGGGCGGCACCCATGAACGCGTAGCCGACCATGCCGACGCGTAAGGGCTTTGCGGTGGTCATTGAGTTTCCTTTCGTGAATTTCAAAAGAGCGTTGGCTATTTGCTGAATCCGGCGGTCAGTCCGCTGAGCAGCTGGCGGCGGGCCACCACATAGATGACCAGCAGCGGCAAGGTGGCGAGCACCACGGAAGCCAGCACGGCGGGGATGTTGACGCTGAATTCGCCCTGGAAGGTCCACAAGGACAGCGGAAGCACGCGGGTGGACGGGCTCTGGGTCAGGATCAGCGGGAAAAGGAAGCCGTTCCAGACGCCGAGCGCGTTGTAGATGCCCACGGTCACGACGGCAGGCCGCGTCATGGGCAGCGCGAGTCGCCACATCATGGCCCAGTCCGAGCAGCCGTCGAGCCGCATGGATTCGAACAACTCGTTGGGAACGTCGCGCATGAAGTTGCTCAGGATAAGGACGGAGATGGGAATGGCGAACGCGATGGAGGGGAGGATCAACGCCAACAAGGTGTCATAGAGATGGGCTTTGGTGATCATCCAATAAATGGGGATGATCGTGGCGTGCAAGGGAATCGCGAGGCCTAGGAGGAACGTATTGTTCGTCCACGTCAGGAACCGGCCCTTGCCCCGGACGATCGCGTAGGCGGCCATGAACGAGACCAAGAGTGCCGGTACAACGCTGCCCACTGTGACGATCAGGCTGTTGGCGAAGTACATCGCGAAGTCGTTGTCCAGAACCAGCTTGTAGTTGTCGAGGGTCGGCTCGGTGGGCGGCATCATCGGGTTCGAGGTGAAGAACCCGGCTTGGTTCTTCAGGCTGGTCACCACCACGTAGTAGATGGGAACGATGATGATCGCCAGCCAAAGCCAGCCGCCCAGGCCACCCAGGTAGTTGGGACGGAAGCGTCCAGGGCCCTTGGTCCGTTTTGCTCCGAGGCCATGCTTGCGGCCTTCCTTGTTGCTTAGCGCGGTGCGCCTTGCCGGCGGTGCCGGAGTCTGGGTCGTGGAAGCCATCAGGCACCTTCCAATTGGCTTGCGTTGCGGTTCTTGCCACCGAGTCTTTGCAGGAGGAGGGCCAGGGCAAGGCCGATCACCACGAGGATGACGCCCAGGGCGCTCGCCGCTCCCATGTCGTTGGCCTTGAAGCCGGTCAGGTACATGTGCAGCGGTAGCAGCCTCGTGGAGTAGCCGGGGCCTCCGCCCGTGAGGACGAAGACGAGATCGAAGTAGGCAAGTGAGCCGACCACCATCAGGGTGGAGGACGTGATGATGGTGTACTTCAACTGGGGCAAGGTGATGGCGAAGAACTGCTGGACGCGCCCGGCGCCGTCGATTTGGGCCGCTTCATACAGCGACGCCGGGATCTGGCGTACGCCGCCTTGGTAGATGAGCGTGTGGAACGGAACAAACTGCCAGGCGATCACGAAGACGACGACGAACAGCACCAGATCCGAGTTGCCGAGCCAGTCCTGGGCCAGGAATGGAAGGCCCAGGCCAGGGCCAAGGCCGAAGTTCGGGTCCAAAAGGGCCTTGTAAGCGATGGCGACGGCCGCGGAGGACAGCAGCAGCGGCACGAAGTAGAGGACGGCGAGGGCCGCGCGGTATTTCTGGGATGCGGACGTGAAGACTCCGAGGAGCAAGCTGATGGGAGCCTGGACGATGAACGAGAAGAACATGATCTTGGCGGTCACCCACAGCGCATTGCCGGTGACGGGATCAGTCAGGACCGTGGTCCAGCTCGACAAGCCGTCCAGCTTGATTTCGCCCAGCCCGTCCCATTTGGTGAAGCTGAGGAAGAGCACGCCGAAGAGCGGGATGATGGCGAAGAGGAGGAAGAAGACGAGGGCTGGAGCGGCCAGCCACCCCGACGGGCCCTTTTCAAGGACCCGCCGGGAAGAACCGGTTGAAGTAGACACTGGTTATTTTCCGATCGTGGCGTTCATGGTTGAGACAAACTGATCGGGGCTGATCTTCTTGAGGAAGATCTGGTCCAGGTTCGCCAACATGGCGTCTCCCTGGGCGGGGCTGAGGGCCTGGTCCCAAGAGAGGGTGAAGCTGGGGGCGTTCTTGGCCATGCCGTACACGTAGCTCAGGAAGTCCTTGTCCGGCGATGCGGCCAGCTTGCTTTCGATGCCCGTGGTCACGGGAACGGCTCCGGAGTCGATCAAGGATTGCGTGTCGGCGTCGGTGAACATACCGCTCTTGACGTAGTCGAGTGCTGCCTTCTTCTGGGTGTCAGTTGCCTTGGAAGAGATCGACCAGAAGTTGGAAGGGTTGCCCACGACGTTGGCCGGATCGCCCTTGCCGCCGGAAACGGCGGGGAAGGTGACGTAGCCCAGCTTGCCGTTCTTGACGAAGTCCGCGGCGTCCTTCTTCATGCTCTGGTAGATCCAGCCACCCTGCAGGATCATGGCGGCCTTGCCGGTGTAGAGCAGGGCCTGGTCCGCGTTGCTGTCGGCCGCGATGGAGGAGAAGCCGTTGGCGAATCCGCCGGCGTCCACCAGGTTCTGGATCTTGCTCAGGGCTTCCTTGACGGCCGGATCGGACCAGGCGCCGGGCTTGTTGGCGGCGATGTTCGCGAAGACGTCGGGTCCGCCGATGCGCTCTACCAGGTATTCGAGCCACATCAGGTCAGGCCACTTGGACTGGCCGCCCAGGGAGAAGGGAGCGATTCCTGCAGCCTTGAACTTCGGCACCAATGCCATCAGCTCGTCCCAGGTCTTGGGGGCCTGCGCGCCGATCTTGTCGAAGACTTCCTTGTTGTAGTACAGAACGACAGGCTGCACGTTGTTGTTTGGCAGGGCATACGTCTTGCCGCCGATCACGCCGTTCTTGAGCACGGACGGCAGGTAGCGGTTCTTGACATCCGGGTTTGACGTTACGAAGTCCGACAGGTCGGCCACCTGGCCGGCGTCGACATAGGACTTCAGGACGCCGCCGCCCCAACCGTAAATGAAGGTGGGTCCCTGGCCGGCGCCGACGGCGGTGCGCACCTTGGTCTTGTACGCGTCGTTCGCGAAGAAGTCGAGCTTGACGGTCTCGTCCGGGTGGGCTTTGTTCCATGCATCGATGGACTTCTGAAGTACGGGCTGGTTACCGCCCGTAAGGCCCCACATGGTGGCCGAATCGGCGTTTCCTGCTGAACTTGCCGGTCCACTTGATCCGCAAGCTGCGAGGGAGATCGATACGGCCGCAGCAGTGGCGGCGATCGCCGCTGAGCGCAACGTGAGTTTTAGCATTTGCGATTCCATTCGTCCTCCGGGCTCGACGCTGATTGCCCGGCTATTGGTTTCGGGAGTCCGGCCTTCGGGGAGCGAGGCTGCACTGCCGCTGAATATGCTTGATCCGAATCTTCGAAATATTTCGACAATAATTTCGGTCCGTTAGGCAAATTTAGCTGTGGTGTGGGTCACCGTCAAGGCAAACCAGACATAAAGTTCAACTCTTTTACGAAATGGCGATTGACTCTGCTCGCCTCGCCGCTCAGACTTATGTCAACGAAATATTTCGAAAGAGTTGAGGATCCATGGCCAGCAGCGAAAGTCCCGCCAAGGTGACATTGGCCGCGATCGCCCGGGAAGCGGGCGTCTCGATGCCGACCGTCTCGAAGGTGGTCAATGGGCGCGAGGACGTTGCGGCCGATACACGTGCCAAAGTTCTAACCGCTTTGGAGCGGACGGGATACAAGTCGCCGCTTCAGCGAAAGAACACCGCAAGCCGCCGGCCCGTGGTGGAGGTTGTCTTCGACACCTTGAATTCGGCGTATGGGGTGGAAGTGCTCAATGGCGTGCTGGAGCACGCGGCCGCCTCCGACGTCGAAGTCCTGCTCAACATCACCGGTCAGCAATCGGCGTCGAAGCTGAGCCTCGAGCAACGGGCGCAGCGGATGGTCGACGAAGGCCGCAGCGGCATGATCGTGGTGACCTCGGCGTTCAGCTCGGCACAATTGGATCCATTTCGACGGCGGCAGATACCAATTGTTGTCATCGACCCGCTCAACCCGCCGCCGGGTGACGTGGTCAGCGTCGGTGCCAGCAATTGGGCCGGGGGCAAGGCCGCCACGGCCCACCTGCTGGATCTAGGGCACCGGAGGATCGCCTATCTGGGCGGGCCGGAAGCGGCCGAGTGCAACCAGGCCCGGCTGCACGGCTACATGGCGGCGCTGATGGCGAAAGGGGTGCCCGTCGAGGAGCGCTACATCCTGTCGGGACCCTTCCGCTCCGAGAATGGCGTGGCGGGAATGAAAACCCTGCTTCAACTCGAAGAGCGCCCAACGGCAATCTTCGCCGCAAGCGACAGCATCGCCTTGGGCGTCCTCGCCGAGGCGCGTCGGCAAAAGATCCGTATCCCGGAGGACATCAGCGTTGTGGGATTCGACGGAACCTACCAAGCGGAGGAATCGGTCCCTCCGCTGACGTCCGTGTCCCAGCCGCTGCAGGAAATGGGCCGCGCCGCCTTGCGATTCGTCTTACGCCAAATGCGGGGTGACGCGGTGGACTCACGGCGGGTGGAGCTCGCTACGCACCTCGTGGTCCGCGAATCCACGGCGCCGCCGGCGTAGACCCGGGAGATTCCGGGTGGTCACACCGCCGCGGAGCCGCAGATAGGGGGATTCCCGGCCGCGGACCGGCGGGGACTACGACGTCGGAGCGCCTGCAGTGGTGACGACTTTGGCTTCCCCGGTTGCCGGGCCCGTGGCCGGGACGGGGGCACCCTTGCGGTAGCGCCACAGGCCTAATGCCACCACAACAACGGCCAGGGCCACGGAAAGCAAGAGTGATTCCCGCGTTGACTCGAGGATCTCCATTCCGATCAGCAGAGCCACGATGCTTATGATCGCAACCCACGTCAGGTACGGGAAAAGCCACATCTTCAGGCTCAGGCCCTCAGCCGAGCCGCCCATGCGACGGCGCAGGATCAACTGGGAAGCGGAGATGACGAGCCACACGAAGAGTGCGATGGCGCCGGAAGTGTTGACGAGGAAAATGAAGACTGTATCCGGGGCGATGTAGTTAAGCCCGACGGTAATGAATCCAACCACTGTGGAGGCCAACACTGCGGTCGCCGGAACGCCGCGCTTGGAGATCCTGGCCCAGGATTTGGGGGCGTCGCCACGTTTGGAAAGCGAGAAGAGCATGCGGCTGGCCGTATAAAGCCCGGAGTTCAGGCAGGACAGCACCGAGGTGAGGACCACGATGTCCATGATGGTACCGGCTCCTGGGATGCCGTACAGCTCAATGACTGCCACGTACGGGCTTTTGGCCACGCTGGCGCTGTTCCAGGGCAGGAGGGTGACCACAATGGCTATCGATCCGATGTAGAAAATCAGGATGCGCCAGACCGTGGACTTGACGGCCTTCTTGACAGCGCCCACGGGGTCGGCAGACTCACCGGCTGCGATGGTGGCGATCTCCGCGCCGAAGAAAGAGAAGACGACTACGAGGACGCCGGCCAGGACTGCGCCGGGACCGTTCGGCAGGAAACCGCCGTTCTCCAGCAGATTGGCCATGCCCGGCGCTGGCACGCCCGGCATGAGCCCGAGGATTGCAGCGATGCCGGCGATCAGGAACAACACGATCGCGGTGACCTTGATCGAAGCAAACCAGAACTCGAACTCGCCGTAGGACTTCACGGAACCAAGGTTCGTCAGGGTAAGCAGCACCATGAGCACCAGGGCCCATGCCCACTGATCGACGCCTGGAACCCAGCGGTGCAAGATCGCGGCACCGGCCGTGGCTTCGATGCCCAGAACAATGATCCAGAACCAGGCATACAGCCATCCGATGCTGAAGCCAGCCCAGCGGCCGAGCGCCTTGTCTGCGTATGTGGAGAACGACCCAGTCTCCGGGTTGGCGGCAGCCATCTCGCCCAGCATTCGCATCACCAGGATCACGACGATGCCGGCGGCCATGTATGCCAGCAGGATACCTGGGCCGGCCTGCTGTATGGCGGCGCCGGAACCCACAAACAGCCCCGCGCCGATCACGCCGGCAATGGCGATCATGGACAGATGCCGCGGTTTGAGGGATTTCGAAAGTTGCTGTTCAGCGTGCATGGAGAGCGCCGTCTTTCAGATTGGGGTGCGGGCCGGAAGGTGTGCATCAGGCCAAATTGTGTGCGTTAAGTCACAATTGCCATCCCATCGTAAATGGGCCTAGAAGAGTCGCCGTTGTGCACCCAAACAATTGGCGCCGTCAATAAACGGCAAGTCTCACAGCTGAGAGGCGTATTAGTAAACATCTGTTGTCTCCATGACAATTCAGAAACATTCCTGAAACGAGCGCCATGGCGTGTCAGTGTCGGACGCCACTCCGTTTGGATTCCCCAGGAATCTCGACGTAGTAGACGGATCCAGCGGTGGGAAAGAAGAAGCGGTGTCCGGCGTGCCGAATCGGCCGGTAGTCGTGCCCGAACGGGTCTTGTACCCTGACACGTTCGAGGTGACCCACCCGGGTGAGGCCCCTATTGACTTCCTGGAGCGTCGCTGGGTGGCTTACTTCGCCGTCCACCTCCAAGACCCACGGTGCGTCCGTCGTCCTGCCCGCATGTTCGAGGTAAAGCATTTCAAATAGTCCGGCAAGGAGGGCTTCTAGCGTTGTCGGATGGAACCGCTGCAGGGGATGGGCCTGTATATTCCTTTGCTGGTTGTTCGTCCATGCCTGGCGGAGCCAGTTGAATTCGACCGTGCCCAACGAAGGGCCCAGACGCAGTTGCCTGTCCTTATCCATGGTCAGGCGGTAGTCGTTTCCGGCTCGGTCAAGAATGCATGCAGCTTCGTCAACGTATTCCAAGTCATCGAGCATGGCAGCCTCGGACGGATAGTACGAGAAATCGCCGACCTCATCGACCACCACAAAGTCGTCCGGACGCGTGGCTGGAACCGTGTCGTCGGGTGTCGTTCCGTTGGTAGAGCCAATGCGCTTCATGCTTACGTCAGCTCCTGCGGAGGGCCAGTCCAGGGCCCGGATGGCCATGAATTCTTCCCTCGATCAGATCACCGAAAGGACCCGTCACCGGCGGTCTTTATGGTTTCCATACGCGGCATGGCGGAGATTTAGCACTCTCTTAACACCTGGGAGCCGCCTTGCTATCGCGAGTCTCTTAACGGGAAGGGCTCGAGCAAATGGGGCAGGCATGTCAGACTTCGGCCATGAGTATCGAGCACTGGTGGCCGAAGCTGAAGCCGTCCACCCAAGAATGGCTGATCGAGAACAATGGCGACGCAGTGTCCCCGGAGGTGCTTGCCGAGATCACCCAAGTCGGAGGCGTCACTACGTCCGATGCATGGTGGGTTGGTGAGAGTGGGCCTTCGGGGTTCTATTTCTCGGACGAGGCGGTCGACTGGATCGAAGCGGTTGGGAACGGCGAGGTGCCCGAGCGGCCCTGACGGCAGCGCCGTCAGGCCACCTTGTAGCCGCGCTTAGCCGACGTGGACCCACGGGCGCCGGCTGACATCGGGTTCGGCTTCACGCAGGACTTCACGAGTGACAGGGGCGATCTCTCCTTCGCCGAGGAAGAGGAAGCGAAGGAGGTTGATGACGGGGTTGCCTTCGGTCCAGCGGAAGTAGATGTGCGGCATGAGGCCGGTCACGTCGCGGATGTGCAGCAGGACCGAGGCGATGGTGTTGGGGACCACGGGGCCGTGGACCTCGAGGATCTGGTGTCCGTGCCGGACCACGCCATGGACTTCGAGCGCGGTTTCGAAGTCGGAGGAATCGTCCACGATCACTTCCAGGAAGAGAGCCTGGTAATCCACCGGAATGTGGCTGACCTCGATAGCTGAGGTGAGTTTGTCCCGGTAGGCCTCTGCGGTGAGGCGGAGCGGTTCGTGGGCAATAAGCGCAATCGGGCCGCTCAGGTTGGTGGACATGAATTCCAGTGCCTGGCGGTCCAGATGGACGTGGGTGGCGTGCAGTTCAAAGGAGCGCCGGATCCTGGAAAGCAGGGAGATCACAATGATCCCCACGATAAAGATCGCGGCGATCCGGATGCCTTCGGGACGTTCGAAGATGTTGGCAATTGTTGTGTAGATGAAGACGAGGGCGATGATGCCGAATCCGACAACGCGCTTGCGCTGCCTCAAGCGGCGCGCGGAGAGGGTCACCGCGACGGCTGCCGAGGTCATCAGCACCAACACGCCGGTGGCGTACGCGCCACCCTGGGCGTCGACGTCGGCGTTGAAAAGGAACGTGATCAGGAACCCGATGAGGGTGAAAACCAACACAAGAGGGCGCACCGCCCGGGCCCATCCCGGGGCCATTCCGTATCGCGGCAGGTACCGCGGGACCAGGTTCAGCAGCCCGGCCATGGCGGAGGCGCCCGCGAACCACAAGATGGCGATGGTGCTGAGGTCGTAGACAGTGCCGAACCCCACCCCAAGATATTGGTGCGCCAGGAATGCCAGGGCTCGCCCATCGGCCTGGCCGCCGGGCTGGAATTCCTTCTCCGGAATCAGCACCACGGTGGTGAAGCTTGTAGCGATCAGGAATGAACTCATGATGACTGCCGCGGTGGTCAGGAGGCGGCGGGTTCCCTTGATCCGTCCGGCAGGGTTTTCCTCGGTGTCCGAAGCCCGTCCGCGGATCTGCGGCATCACGGCGACTCCGGTCTCGAAACCGGACAGGCCCAAGGCGAGTTTGGGGAAAACGAGTAGCGCGATGCCGATCACCATGAAGGGATTTCCGTGCGACGTCGACAGCGCATGCCACCAGTCGCCTACAGCGACCGGATGGGCGAACACTTCCACAAACGTTGAGAACACGACGACGACGTTGAGGCTCAGATAGACGATGACGAGAACGACGGCCACGCCAATGGCTTCCTTGAATCCGCGCAGGAATACCGCGGCCAGCAGGGCCAGCAGGAACAACGTAACCAGGATGTTCTGTCCCTGCAGCCAGCCCGGGGCGAGCGGATTCTGGATCGCGTGGGCGGTGGCATCCGCGGCCGAGAGGGTCATGGTGATCATGAAGTCTGTCGCCGCGAATCCGAGGAGAACGAGAACCAGGAGCTTTCCGCCCCAGCGTGGCAAGAGGCGCTCAAGCATGGCGATGGATCCCTCGCCGCGGTGGCTTTCCCCCGCGACGCGGTGGTACACAGGCAGGGCGCCCAGCAGCGTGACGGCCACCAGGACGATGGTGGCCAAGGGGGAGATCACTCCCGCAGCCAAGGCTGCGATGGCCGGCTGGTAGCCGAGGGTGGAGAAATAGTCGACGCCGGTGAGGCACATGACCTGCCACCACGAATGCTTCTTCAGGTGGGGATCGCCCACCGCTCCGGGGCCTTGGTGTGATCCTTTGGAGTCCTGCAGTCCGAACAACAGCCATGTCCGCAAGGAGGCCATACCCCCGGGCCGTGGCGCCGAAGGGTCAGCCGGGGGCCTGCTCAAGGTAGTCATGGTGTCCTTTCCGCGCGACGCGCAGGCACCGCGATCATTGCTGAAGATAGCACCGACTACGGGTGTTTTCGCTGGTTGAAGCCGATCTTGATGAATCCTTAACGTCGATGACCCGGAACCACGTCGCATCTGTTAAGAAGCCGTCAAGATTCGGCCTTGCCGTGTTAAGGAACCATCAGGAAACGATTTTCGCCGCCTGCCAAGGCGTTGACTGTCATCAGCCCCGCAAACGGGGCGCGGATGAAAGGACGTTCCAATGGCCGACGTGGCTGTTGTGGGGATCTTCGTGGTGTCAATGGGGATCGTGCTGTGGATTGCCCACCTTCTGGGCAAAATCGTCGACGGCGATGGGCCGGTGAACGGGCAGTGAGCGGGGACGCCGTGATGTGGTTGGTCCTGTTCATTGCAGGCCTATGCCTGTTCGGTTATCTGTTGGCCGTGTTGATCCACCCGGAAAAGTGGTGATTCGGGATGGTTTTCAACGTTGCCTCCTTCGTCACCCAGGTGGCCGTCCTGCTCCTGCTGTTGGTCCTGGTGCACAAGCCCCTGGGCATCTACCTTGCCCGCGTGTTCGAGGGCAACAAGTCGACCCGTGTGGAGCGGCTGTTCTACAGGCTGGCCGGAGTGGATGCCGGCGCCGAACAGAGCTGGTCGATCTACTTGCGCAGCGTCCTGGTCTTCTCTGCGGTGTCCATCCTGGGGGTGTTCCTTCTCGAGCGGCTCCAAGGCATCCTGCCAGGGAACAATTCCCTCCCCGGCGTTGATCCTTGGACGGCCGTGAACACGGCCATCTCGTTCGCCACGAACACCAATTGGCAGACGTACACGCCTGAAACCACCGTGGGCATCTTCGTACAGATGTGCCTGCTGGCCGTGCAGAACTTCCTCTCTGCCGCCGTCGGAATCGTGGTGGTAGTCGCGCTGATCCGCGGCATCGCGCGGACCCGGACGGACAGGCTGGGGAATTTCTGGGTGGATCTTGCCCGCACCTCATTTCGCGTGCTGCTCCCCATGGCCGCGCTTGCGGCCGTCGTGATGGTCATCGGCGGCGTGGTGCAGAATTTCTGGTCTACCGACGTCGTCAACCAGGCAACAGGTGTCACCCAGACCATTCCCGGCGGGCCTGTAGCCTCCCAGGAAGCCATCAAGATCCTCGGCACCAACGGCGGCGGCTACTTCAACGCGAATTCGGCCCATCCGTTTGAGAACCCGAACGTCTTCATCAGCCTGTTCGAAGTCTTCCTGATCCTGCTCATTCCTTCCGCGTTGCCGTACGCCTATGGCCGCATGGTGGGGGACCAGCGGCAGGGGTACACCGTCGTCGGCGTCATGGGCACGCTCTGGCTGGCGTCCACATTGCTGATGGGTTGGGCCGTTGCCGGCGCGCAAGGGACGGCAACCGCAGTGGCGGGCGGTCTGGGCGAGGGCTTCGAGCAGCGCTTCGGCGCGGCCCAGAGTTCGATCTTTGCCACGGCCACTACCTTGACTTCCACGGGGGCAATCAACGTTGCCCATGATTCCCTGCCGCCCCTAGCCGGCGGCGTGGCCATGGTCAACATGATGCTCGGCGAAGTGGCCCCCGGCGGCACGGGGTCAGGGCTTTACGGCCTGCTCATCCTCGCGATCGTCTCGGTGTTCATCGCCGGGCTCATGGTGGGCCGCACACCGGAATTCCTGGGCAAGAAAGTCGGGCCCCGGGAAATGAAGCTCACAGCCATGTACATCCTGGTGACGCCCGTCGTCGTGCTGGCCACGGCCGGAGTCACGGTCCTGCTTCCGGATGCCGTGGCTAACGCACCTGCCTCCGGTCCACACCAATTCAGCGAAGTGCTCTACGCCTTCACCTCCGGAGCCAACAACAACGGCTCGGCCTTCGCCGGGATCACCACTTCGGGCCCGTACCTGTCCACGATGATGGGCGTCGCCATGCTGCTGGGCCGCTATCTGCCCATCGTGCTGGTGCTGGCCCTGGCAGGTTCCCTGGCGAAACAACCCCGGATCCCGGCATCCTCCGGAACCGTGCCCACCCATGGCTGGCTCTTCGGCTCCCTTTTGCTCAGTGTCACAGTGATCTTGACCGCCTTGAGCTACTTCCCGGCCCTCGCCTTGGGCCCCCTCGCAGAAGGACTCCTCAAATGACCCGGTCAAACACGGCATTAGCCTCGGACACCGCTACCCAGACCTACGCGGACGGAAATCCCCTGGGCACTCCGGGGGAGCACAAACACCACACCAAGGCGCCGGCCAAGCTGGACCTTGCCAGCATCCGGACCGCCCTGCCGGTCGCAGTACGGAAGCTGGCGCCGCGGCAGATGATCCATTCTCCGGTGATGTTCACCGTGCTGGTCGGGGCGGCTCTCTGCACAGCCATTTGCATCCTCAAACCGGCCGTGTTCGGCATCTCGGTGACAATCTGGCTTTGGCTGACGGTGCTCTTCGGTACATTGTCGGAAGCCATCGCAGAGGGCCGCGGCAAGGCCCAGGCAGACAGCCTCCGGGCCAGCAGGAAAGGTGTTGTTGCCAGGCTTCGGCTTGAGGACGGCACTCTCAAGGAAGTGCCGGGAACGGAACTACGGAAGAACGACGTCGTCATTTGCGAAGCCGGGGACGTCATCCCCTCCGATGGCGAGATCATCGAAGGCCTGGCGAGCGTGGACGAATCCACCATCACCGGTGAATCGGCACCCGTCATTCGTGAATCCGGCGGCGACCGCTCCTCGGTGACGGGCGGCACCAAGGTCCTTTCGGACCGAATCGCCGTTCGCATCACGGCTGAGGCGGGCGAAACGTTCATTGACCGGATGATCAAGCTCGTGGAAGGCGCCGTTCGGCAGAAGACGCCCAACGAAATCGCCCTCCACGTCCTCCTTGTCTCCCTCACCATCGTCTTCCTGGCGGTCACCATGAGCTTGGCGCCATTCGCTTCCCTGCCGGGGGCAACGCCATCGCCGATCGTGCTGGTGGCGCTGCTCGTCTGCCTCATCCCGACGACGATCGGCGCGCTCGTGCCGGCCATCGGCATCGCAGGCATGGACCGCTTGGTGCAGCACAACGTCCTGGCCACTTCCGGCCGCGCAGTGGAGACCGCCGGAGACATCACCACGCTCCTGCTCGACAAGACAGGCACCATCACTTACGGCAACCGCCGGGCGGTCAACTTCTTCCCCGCCCACGACGTCGAGCGGACCGAACTCATCGAGGCGGCCCGGCTCTCCAGCCTGGCCGACGAGACGCCGGAGGGACGCTCGATCGTGGATCTCGCGGCGGAAAAGGGCGTCGGCGGCCCGGACCTTGCCGCTCTCTTGAAAGGTTCGGAAGAGTTCGCAGTTGTCGAGTTCAGTGCCAGCACGCGCATGAGCGGCCTGGATCTCGACGGACGGAAGATCCGCAAAGGCGCCGCAACAGCCGTCGCGAAGTTCGTCGCGGACGCCGGCGGACACACGCCTGCCGAGGTCGATAGCAAGGTAAGGGAAATCTCCGCCCAGGGCGGCACCCCGCTGTTGGTGGCCGGCGTCGCGCACGACGGCGGAGCCCGGGTCCTCGGCACTATCCACCTTGCCGATGTGGTCAAGCCGGGCATGCACGCCCGCTTCGCCGAACTGCGCCGGATGGGCATCCGGACGGTGATGATCACGGGTGACAACCCCATCACGGCCAAGGCAATCGCCGCGGAGTCCGGCGTCGACGATTTCGTCGCCGAGGCGACTCCGGAAGACAAACTCGCGGTCATCAAGGACGAACAGGCGCACGGCCGGCTGGTGGCCATGACCGGCGACGGCACCAACGATGCGCCCGCGCTGGCCGCGGCGGATGTCGGCGTCGCCATGAATTCGGGTACTCCGGCCGCCAAGGAAGCTGCCAACATGGTGGACCTGGACTCGGATCCCACCAAGCTCATCAACATTGTGGGCATCGGCAAACAGCTGCTCATCACCCGCGGCGCCCTGACCACATTCTCTGTGGCCAACGATGTCGCAAAGTACTTCGCGATCGTTCCAGCCCTGTTCACGGGCGCTTTCCCCGGACTGGGGCTCTTGAACATCATGGGTCTGGCATCGCCGTCCTCGGCCATCCTGTCCGCAGTGATCTTCAACGCCCTCATCATCATCGCCCTGGTTCCGCTCGCCCTGCGCGGCGTCAAGTACCGGGCTGTCTCGGCGAACCAGGCGCTCGCCAGGAACCTGGCCATCTACGGCCTCGGCGGACTCGTGGCACCTTTCATCGGGATAAAGCTCATCGACCTGCTCATTTCCCTCATCCCCGGCATCGGCTAGGAGACAACCATGAATACCCTTCCCGGCTATCTTCGGCAAGCAGGAACGGCCCTGCGGTTCCTGCTCCTGGCCACCGTGGTCCTTGGATTGATCTACCCATTGGCGATATTCGCCATCGGCCAGGCCGTTGCACCCTTCCAAGCCAATGGCTCCATCGTGAGGGACTCGGCCGGTAAGCCCGCCGCTTCCGCCCTGATGGCGCAAGTCTCCGCCAACGACGCCGGCACCCAGAACCCGCTGTGGTTCCACGCCCGCCCTTCGGCGGCCAAGTGGGACCCGGCAGCGTCAACCGCCTCCAACCTGGGACCCAACGATCCAAAACTGCTCGACGCTGTCAAAGCCAATCGTGCCGCCGTTGCCGCCGCGGAAGGGGTCAAGGAGTCCGACGTCCCCGCCGACGCCGTGACGGCGAGCGGTTCCGGTCTGGACCCGCAGATCTCGGTGGCCTATGCCCGGCTCCAGGTGCCGAGGGTGGCCAAGGCGCACGGGCTGAGTCCTGAAGCCGTGCAGGCCATGGTGGACCGCCGCACAGTCACCGGACTTGAGGCCTTCCTGGGGCAGCCGTCCGTCAACGTCACGGAGCTGAATCTGGACATAGCCGCAGCGGTGCCGGCCAAGTGAAGGAAATCCGCCAAGCGAGTGTGGCCAGCTCAGCGCGGGGAACCGCCGCGTTCAACAAGTGAAAGAATGACCACATGGCACGGGCAACGCTGCGCATTTTCCTCGGGGCAGCCCCGGGAGTAGGGAAGACCTACGCCATGCTTGAAGAGGCCCATCGGCTCCGCGGGCGCGGTGAAGACGTGGTAGTGGCTTTCGCCATGGACCATGGGCGCAGCGAGACCCGGGCCTTGATGGATGGACTGGAAGTCATTCCACCGCACACGATTGCGTACCGGGATACCAGCTTTGAAGAGATGGACGTCGACGCAGTCTTGGCACGCAAGCCGCGCACCGCCGTCGTCGATGAATACGCTCACTCGAATATCCCAGGAAGCCGAAATCCCAAGCGTTGGCAGGACGTCGAGGAACTGCTCGACGCCGGTATCAACGTCCTCTCCACCGTCAACGTGCAGCATCTGGCATCCCTCGGTGACGTTGTAAGTGCCATTACCGACGTCCGGCAGGCGGAGACAGTGCCCGACGACGTCGTGCGGCGTGCCGATCAAATACACCTTGTGGACATCTCACCGGAGCTGCTGCGGCAACGGCTGGGCGACGGCAAGATCTACTCGGCGGACAAGATCGACGCAGCCCTTTCCAACTATTTCCGGATGGGCAACCTGACGGCATTACGGGAACTGGCCCTGCTGTGGCTGGCCGATCGTGTGGACGAAGGGCTCGCGAAGTACCGTTCGGAACAGGGGATCGAGGCGAGCTGGCCAGCCCGCGAACGCATAGTCGTCGGCCTCACAGGCGGCCCTGAAGGAGACGTCCTCGTCCGCCGCGCCGCCCGGATCCTCAAGCGCGTCAACGGCGGCGACTTGCTCGCGGTGCATGTCCGCGCCGCCGATGGCGTGGCGTCGGAATCTCCGCAGGCGTTGGAATCCCAGCGCCTTTTGGTCCGGGATTTGGGCGGCAGTTACCACACGGTGGCGGGGGAGGATCCGGCCAAGGCCTTGCTGGACTTCGCCCGCAGCGTGAACGCTACGCAGATCGTCGTCGGGATTTCCCGACGCCGGAGCCTCGTCGCCCGGCTGACCGGCCGGGGGATCGGCAACCGGGTGGTCCGTGACTCGGGCGATATTGACGTGCACATGGTTTCGCATCCGCTGGGTGGCCGGGGCGTCGACCGTCGGCGGCAGCGGGACCTTGGCCGCACCAGGGTGATCGTCGGGTTTGCCATGGCGGTGGTCCTTCCGGTTCTTTTGCAGCTCCTGCTGGCCGCGAGCCCTTCGCACAGCATTGCGACGGCGGTGCTCCTCCAGCTCACGGGCTCGGTTGCCGTGGCGCTGGTCGGCGGGTTGTGGCCCGCCCTGCTCGGTGCCTTGTGGAGCAGCCTGTTGGTGAACTTCTTCTCCATACCGCCCGTGGGAACCCTGACCATCAGCGACCCCGAGAACATCCTGGCGTTGCTCGTCTTCGTGGGCGTTTCAGCTGCAGTGGCCGCCGTCGTGGACGTATCGGCCAGGCGTTCCAAGGAAGCTGCCCGTGCCCGAGCCGAGGCCACCACCCTGGGGGACCTCACGCGTGGGGCATCGAGCGCCGAGGACACTGTCGAGGGGCTCTTGAAGCAAGCGCTGGATGTATTCCAGATGCGCGGGGCTGCGTTGTACAGGGCTGGCGCCGCGGGCCCGGCTGGCGTGGCGACCGGCGGCTGGCGCCTCGTCGCCAAAGCGGGAGAGGCCGCACCACTACCGCCCGACGGCGGCGAAAACACCGAACAGATCGACGCCGGAACCCGGCTGGTCCTGTCCGGCCGCATCCTGCCGGCCAGCGACCGCCGGTTGCTCAGCGCCTTCGGCGCGCACCTTTCGGCTCAACTCGAACGGCGACAACTGGCAGCCAGCCGACGGGAGGTCATGCGCTTGGCCGAGAGCAACACTATGCGAACCTCCATCCTGCGCGCCGTCTCCCACGATTTGCGGACTCCGTTGGCCGGGATCAAGTTGGCCGTGGGTGGCTTGCGGCAAAGCGACGTCCATTACACACCCGAGGAGGAACAGGAACTGCTGGCAACCATCGAGGAGTGCTCGGACAGGCTCGACGTCCTCGTGGGGAACCTCCTGGACATGTCCCGCATCACCTCGGACTCGGTGAACGCCCTCATTCGCCCGGTGCGCTGGTACGAAGTGATTCCGACCGCCCTCCATGGCATACCGCCGGGCCGGGTGCGCGTCGACCTGCCGGGAAACATGCCGGAGATCGACGCCGACTCCGGGATGCTGGAACGCGTCATTGCCAACATCGTGGAGAACGCCATCAAGTACGCTCCGGATTCCGATGTTGTGCTGGTGGGAGCCGCGGGTGGCTTCAGTTCATCGACCCTGGACGGGAGGCCGTCGGGGGAACTGCGCATCATCGACCACGGCCAAGGAGTCCCTGCCGAGAGTGTCGTCAGGATGTTCCAGCCGTTCCAGCGGCTCAACGACGTCCCTTCCACCACTGGGGTTGGCTTGGGGCTCGCCGTGGCGAAGGGATTCACGGAAGCGATGGGAGGAACGCTCACCGCGGAAGAGACTCCGGGCGGTGGCCTGACCATGGTCATTCGGCTTCCGCTGTCCACAGGGGTCGCGTTCCCGCACGAGGAGGCGCAAGCTCCCATGGAAGCGCAATCGGTTCTTTTGCAGCGCCGCCATGTGCCGCCGTCGGGCAGCCCGGATGGCGCCCCCGGGGAGGCGAGATGAGCAATGTCCTGGTAGTGGACGACGATCCCCACATCGTCAAGGCCTTGCGGATTACGCTCCAAGCCCACGGTTACACCGTGGCCACTGCGTCCGACGGCGAATCGGCCTTGCGCTCCGCCGCCCAGCACCCGGTGGGCGTCTTGATCCTCGACCTGGGTTTGCCGGACATCGACGGAACCACGGTCATCACCCGCTTGCGTGAGTGGAGCAGCGTGCCCATCCTGGTCCTCTCCGCCCGGCACGGCTCCGACGACAAGGTTGAAGCCCTGGACGCCGGCGCGGACGACTACATCACCAAGCCCTTCGGACTCGACGAGCTGCTGGCGCGTCTCCGGGCGATCCTGCGGCGCACGTCGGAACCGAGTGAGGAACCGCCCGTGCTGGTCACTGAATCGTTCACTGCGGATTTGGCCATGAGACGCGTGACGCGCGACGGCGAAGACATCCGGCTGACGCCGACCGAGTGGCGGATCCTGGATCTCTTCGTGCGGAATCCCGAGAAGCTGATCACCCAGCAGCAGCTCCTCAGCGAGGTCTGGGGGCCGGCCTACGCCAAGGAAGCCAACTACCTGCGTGTGTACATGGCGCAGCTCCGCCGGAAACTGGAACCGGAGCCCGGGAACCCGCGCCACCTGATCACCGAGGTAGGGATCGGGTACCGTTTCATGCCGTGAGCCTGGCTCTCAGGGCTGGCAGGGCGTGGTCTTCAAACTCCACAGTCCCTCCGGCATCGACGAGCTGCGCATACGCGCCGCCCGAATCGCGAAGTTGTCCGGGCGTTCCGAACTCCACGATCGCACCGCCAGAGAGGACCGCCAGCTGGTCCGCTTTCTCCACGGTGGAGAGCCTGTGGGCGATGGTGAGCGTAGTCCGGCCGACGGCCAGGCGGTCGAGCGCCGCCTGGACGTGGGCCTCGGTGGCGTTGTCCAGGGCGGAGGTAGCTTCGTCCAGTACCAGCACTTTGGGATTGCGCAGGATGGTCCGGGCAATGGCCAGGCGCTGCTGTTCTCCTCCGGAGAACCGGTGGCCGCGGGCGCCGACCATGGTGTCCAGGCCGTCGGGCAAGCTTGCGATCAGGTCCGCGATCTGCGCCGAGGCCAAGGCGCTCCACAGGACTGCGTCGTCCGCGCCGGGTGCGGCCAGCAGGAGGTTTTCCCGGATGGTGTCGTGGATCAGGTACGTCTCCTGGGACACCACGCCCACGATTTTCGTCAGGTCCTCCGGGGCGATGTCGCGCACGTCCACGCCGTCAATGGTGATCCGCCCGGCGGTGGCGTCATGTAGGCGCGGGACCAGCGAGCCCAGCGTCGATTTTCCGGAGCCCGTGGGGCCAACGATTGCGGTGCTCGTGCCGGCCGGAAGCTTAAGGTCGATGCCGTGCAGGACTTCCGTGCCGCCGTCGTACGCGAAACTGACGCCCTCGAAGCGGACCTCGCCGCGCACGGCGGCCGGGTCCAGGGGGGCGGGCCGCGCCGGGGGAGTGATCTCGGGAGCCAAGTCCAGGTACTCAAAGATGCGGCTGAACAGGGCCATCGCCGTGACCCATTGGACGCCGAGGTCCAGCAGGCTCATGACGGGGCGGAAGATGGCGCCTTGCAGCGCGGTGAACGCCACGAGCGTGCCGATGGTCATGCCGCCGCTAGTGACGGGCAGCCCGGCGGCGAGGTAGATCAGCGCCGGAATGGCCGAGAAGATGATGCCCATGGTGGACATCCGCCAGCGGCCGGCCAATTGGGAGCGCATCTCCAGGCCGATCAGCCGTTTGGAGCTTTCCGTATAGCGGTGGGCGTCGCGCTTGGTGGTTCCGAGGGTTTTCGAGAGCCGGACGCCGGACACTGACAGCCCTTCCTCGACCTGCGTGTTCATGGTGGCCAGTTCGCTCTGCAGCGTTGACGTGATGTTGCGCCGGAGCAGGGCCACCCGGCGGGTGAACCAGACAGCCGGCGGGATCACTATCAGGGACAGGAGTGAGAGCCCGGGAGAAATGGCCACCATCGCGATGGCAGTGGCAATGGCGGTGGTCAGGTTGGAGGCAACGCCGGTCGCGGTGGAGGTGATGACTTGCTGCAGGCCGGAAATGTCGTTGTTCAAGCGCGACTGCACTTCGCCGCTGCGGGTCCGGGTAAAGAATCCCAGTGATTGCTGCTGCAGGTGTGTGAACAAGCGAGTGCGCAGCGTGTGCATGATCTTCTGGCCCATGCCCGTGGTCATCCAGGTCTGCAGCACGCCAATGAGGGCGGTCGCGGCTGCCACGGCGATCAATCCGGCGGCCAGCCATACAAGAAGCGGCAGATCCTTGCCGGGGAGTGCGACGTCGATGATGTGGCGGACCAGGAACGGCTGCGCCAGGCCGATGATGCTGGAAGCGCTGATGAGAAGCACGACGGCGGCAATGGTCACTTTGTGCGGGGTGAACAGCCCGGCGATCCGTTTGAGGCTCACGGGATGCTGTTTCAACTGGGTGCGGTCGGCAGGATTGAGGCGGGCGGGGCCGCGGCCGGGACTTCGGGCTCCAACGCCCGGTCGATGGGGATTTTGGGTGAGGATGTTCTCCGTCATAAGCACCACCTCCAGTGGCGAGAGGGGCGCGGGAATCGCGCTGACTAATACAGAGGTTACCTCACTATGTGGTTACGGGTCAAATTGCTAGACTGGCAGAGTGCACTCACAGCCCCCTGATTCTGCCGACCTCGGCGATCTCTTCCATGCCGCTTTCCGGGGGCTGCGTAGGACCTGGTCCGAACAGCTGTCTCCGTGGGAGCTGACGCCGCACCAATGGCGGGCGCTTATGACGCTGATGCGCCCGGCGCCCGGTGAGCCGATGCGGCTGAAAGACCTTGCGGAACGCCTTCGCATTGCTCCGCGTTCGGCCACGGAAGTGGTGGACCAGCTCGAGGTCAAAGGCCTCGTCCGTCGCGATCCGGACCCCACGGACCGGCGTGCCACCCTCGTCGCCGCCACAGCGGACGGGCAGCAACTCTTTGCGAAGATCAGTGCTGAAAGGCGCGGCAAATCCTCCGAGTACTTTGCCCGGCTCAGCGCAGAAGATCGCGCCGAATTGGCCCGGATTCTGGGGCAGCTCAGGGACTGAAGCGAACGCCGCCCGCCTGCCAAGTTGCCGCAGAGTAGGTAGAGTCGAAGCCATGACTCGCCGGAAGGTTCCAGTTGCCCTCGTCGCGCTCCCTTTCGCGTTGTGCCTGATCGCACTTGCGCCAGCAGAGAGAGCGTGGGCCGCAAACTGCGATTCGCAAGGCCTTCTAGGTGTGGTTGGCATGTGCTCTCCCGGCAACTCCCCATCTCCCCGGCCGACGGGAACAGCAACGCCGTCCGCCACGGCCCGCCCGCCGGTACAACCGCAACCCCAGCCGGATCCCGGCGTCGCGGTTCCGTCCGGTGGCGCTTCAATGCCCTCGACGGCGGTGACCGCGCAGCCGGCCCCCACCCAGGTGGCGCCACCCGCCACAACCGTCGCTGCAGTGCCTTCGCCGATCGTTTCCAATCCGAGCCCCTCGACGCAAAACTCAGCCTCGGCGGTGGCCGCCGCCCGGATCGACCCTGGCTCGCTCGCCCAGGGCGACCATCCCCTCGCTCCAACCGTCCCAGTGGCTGGAATCCTGGTGGCCTTCGGCGGAACCCTGATTGCCGTGGGCGGAGTGGTGGGCCTCAGAAGATATCCGCCGCTCTGATCCCGGACCCCGGAGTTCATCGGGAAACAGGTAATAGCGGACCCTGCCTCATTCCAACGTGCGTTCCTAGGATTGAAAGCGAGTAGACAAGCTTTCACCGAAAGAGGGACAAATCATGGGTACTGGAGAAGGACGGGTTGCCGTCATCACTGGGGCGTCGTCGGGAATCGGGGTCGCCACGGCGCGGGCCCTGGCCGCAGACGGTTACCGGGTCGCCCTCCTCGCACGGAGGTCCGACCGGATCCAGGCCTTGGCTGATGAGCTCGGGGATGGCGCCATTGCCATTGAGGCAGATGTCACCGACCGCGGCACCATCGTGGCGGCTGCGGAGCGGGTCAAGGCAGAGTTCGGCGGGACCGACGTGTTAGTGAACAACGCGGGGATCATGCTGCTCGGCCCGTTCTCATCGGACCAGCAGGACGACTACCGCCAGATGATCGAAGTGAACCTCATTGGGGCGATCACCGCGACGGAGGTCTTTTTGGACCAGCTCCGCGATGGTGGCGGGGACTTGGTCAACATCTCTTCTGTCGCCGGCAGGACGGCCAGGCCGGGCAATGGCGTCTACGCCGCGACGAAGTGGGGAATGAACGGCTGGTCCGAATCACTCCGGCAGGAACTTCAGCCGGGGGTTCGGGTCACGGTCATCGAACCCGGGGCGGTTGCTACGGAGCTTCCGAGCCACATCACGCATGAGCAGACCCGGCAGGGCGCCGAAGCGTTGTACGGCCAGGTGACCGTCACGGCCGAGGACATCGCCGAAGTGATCGCGTTCGCAGTCAACCGCCCGCGGCACCTCACCATCAACGAGATCCTGTTGCGCCCCGCCGGCCAGGCCTGAATCGGCGGACCCGTGCGCCGCCGTCGTCGAAACTAAGGAATGGAATGGACAACAGGACCGAGGTGCAGGACTTCCTGACGTCGCGTCGCGCCCGGGTCACGCCGGAACAGGCCGGGATTCCCACCTACGGGCGTAACCGGCGCGTCAAGGGCCTTCGGCGCGAGGAAGTGGCGATGCTGGCAGGCGTGAGCGTGGACTACTACGTGCGCATGGAGCGCGGCAATATCTCCGGTGTCTCGGAGAGTATTCTCGACGCGGTCGCGCGCACCCTCCAGCTGAGCGAGGTTGAGCACGCCCACCTCTTCGATCTCGCCAACACAGCCAATAGCAGCGGGGCCCGCCGCGCACGCCCTGCGGCGCTCCACATACGCCCGGCCGTGCAGCGCATACTCGACTCGATCGCGGCACCGGCCTGGGTCAGGAACGGCAAAGCCGATTTCCTTGCCGGCAACCGTCTGGGACGGGCGCTCTACGCGCCGATCTTCGTCGATCCCCGACGGCCAGGAAACACCGCTCGATTCCTTTTCCTGAACCCACGCGCGGGGGACTTCTATCCTGATTGGCCGGAAATGGCCCGCGGCATGGTCGCAACCCTTCGCGCCGAGGCCGGCAAGAACCCCTACGACAAAGGCCTCACCGACCTCATCGGCGAACTCGCGACCCACAGCGAACCCTTCCGCCAGCTCTGGGCTTCACACGAAGTCCTCGTCCACCGCAACGGCGCCAAGCGCCTTCGGCATCCCGCTGTTGGTGATTTGGAACTCACGTACGAGGCCATGCAACTGACCACGGACGAGGGCCTCACCCTCCTCATTTATGCCGCCGAACCGGGTTCCCGGTCCGAGGAAGGGCTCCGGCTGCTCAACAGTTGGGCACCCGTGGACGGCGCTGAGGACGCTGAAGGCGGACCCTTCGCCCCCGTAAACGAATCACTAACAAGGAGAACCCCGTGACTGAACAATCCCGTGCCCAGCAACTCGTCGGAGACATCTCGCCCAAACTTGCCTCCCTGACCGACGACGTTCTCTTCGCTGACGTCTGGGAACGGTCCGAACTGGCCAAGCGCGACCGGAGCCTCATTACCGTCGCCTGTCTCGTGACGAGCGGCAGCACCGAACAGCTTTTCGGGCACCTGCGTCTTGCGAAGGCCAACGGACTGAGCGAGGCCGAATTGAGCGAGGCGATTACGCACCTGGCCTTCTACGCGGGTTGGCCGAAAGCGATGTCCGCCATGGCGGTCGCCAAGCAGGTGTTTGCCGAGTAGCCAAATTCACGTCCGGGGGCGCTTTGCGCCCTCTTTCCCTGTTGCTGCCGAAGTCAGGCCGGCGGGGTCTGCCCTTGGAGGGAGGCAATCTGTGCGCGCGCGGCTGCGATGAGCTCCTCATTCGTGTTGGCGTGCCCGTTGAGGCCCCAGCCGCCGTCGGGCGCTTCCGTGAGAAGGACCCAGGTTCGATCGGGCAGCATCGGGTCCGCAGCCGCCGCCGCGACGAGCGCGGTGAGCTGTTCGACCAAAGCGAGCTGCTTGTCACGGTCCAGGGCGCCCGCGTTCGTGAGCACCTGGACGCGCACGTAGTTGCTGTCGCCGTCGACATTCGACAGATCTCCCTCCGGGAGTTCGTGGATGAATGCCGCCGTGTTCTTGCGGAACATCGGGATATCCGGCACCTGCTCCACGCGCATCACCGTCGACGCCAGATCAACGGCGAGCTTGTGCTTGTCGGCAAAGGTCCCTGCCGTGGCGTACACGTCGATCATGGGCATGATGCTTCTCCTCTTCGGTGCAGGTCAACGGTCATTTGTTGTGCCATCCTTGCATCTTGTTCTCACTGTGTCTTCCGCTGGGCGATCATTTGCGGGTCGTCCGGCTTGACGTCCTTGGAAGTGCGGTTCTTCGGCCGGTGCGGCATGATCGGTTCGGACGCGAAGCGTCGTGGGCCGCTCCACATTGATGGCGGGGCGTCGATCGCGTAGGCGAGGGCGTATGCGACCCTTTCGTAGTTGACGCGCCAGCCTCTGAAATGGGGCCAGGCTTGCTCCGCCGTCACCTCAATCGGGTAATCGACAGTCCTCATGAGTTCCACGGCGGCTCGAAAGTCTTCGAATTTCACGTCGATTTCGGAATCTGGATCGGGGTCTTCCTCGACAGGGATACGAATAGCCCGGGCCACTTGGTTCAAGCAGGTGAACCCCATCCGAATGACCAGCCGCGCCCGGGTGCTCGGGGCGGACCCCGGACTCAGGGAAAGCTGCAACGCGGCCGCGTCCATGACGCTGACGAGGGAGTTGAGCCAGTTCGATTGCGGTGAAGGCGAACGGAACCATACCAGCGTCAGGTAGGTGCTGTGTGATTCGGCGACATCCGCGGCCCATCGTTCCCATCTTTGGTAAAGCTCGCTGAGCTCGCTGGTGCTGGTTTGGGCGGCCATGCCAAACCGTGTGCGCACCAGAAGTTCCGGTCCCCATGAGGGTGAGCCTGCCCTCGATACCAGGAGCGTTACTTCCGCCTCCCGCCTGTTGAAGGCTGCATAGAGCGTTGGCAGGTAACCGATCTGCAAAGCGATCACGATCAACCCGGTATAAGCGGCTACGTAAACCAACACTGTGTTGCCGACATTCGATGGAGCAGCGTAGCCGAGGGTGAACATCGCGGAGCCGGCCTCGCTTGCGGCTTGCCAGAGGTCACCGTCGACGAATGGAAGAAGCAGGAGACTGAACGACAAATCGAACACGATCACCCAAACCAGCAGGCGGACGAACAGCGCCATGGGAGACTGCCAGGCGAGGATCCGATCCCGTACTTCGTACGAGGTGAGGGGCTTTGTGATGACAAAGAAGATTTTCGCAGTGACCAAATGGGTCACCCGTGAAAGGTTGCTGTGCAGCGGCCGCGGCACGATCAGCGTTCCGATCACGCTCATCCAGTTCAAGAGCAACCCAAGCAACCCGACTGAAAAACACGCCCACACTAGTACTGTCAATGCGCTCTTTCGACATTGTTAGACACCAATTCAGCTATTGACCACCGGTAGGGACAAAGCTGATGAGGCTCGTATCATTCATTCCACCCTCGGATCTTGTCAAGGGTAAGGGGCTGCGCCGTACTTCGGCGCGACGTCACCAGCAAAGCATCGCCGGAGAGTTAGGGAGAAACCATCGTGGCACGCCATCTTATCCTCGGCGCGGGACTCGTAGGCGGGACGCTCGCGAGGCAGCTCTCCGCCCGTGGAGACCAGGTAACTCTCGGCACGCGCAGTGGCACAACGGTCCCCGGGGCTACTCCCGTGAAACTGGACGCGAGCAACCCGGCCGACGTGACTCGGGCTGCACACGGAGCCGACACGATCTTCGTTTGCACCAACCCGCCCTACACCAATTGGGTAGCCGATTGGCCTCCGATCTTCGACGCCGCGATCAAGTCGGCGCGTGACTCCGGGGCCGCGCTTGTGCTCATGGGCAACCTCTATGCGTACGGCCCGCCGGACGGTCCGATGACCGAGCATTCACAGCTCGCCACCACCGAGAAAAAGGGCCTCGTACGCAAGGCGGGTTGGGAGAAAGTGCTCGCCGCGCACGAACGCGGTGAAATCCGGGCCGTGGAGGTTCGGGCGAGCGACTACTTCGGTCCTGGCGCTGCGGGGATGTCGACACACCTCGGCGGTGGTTTTTTCGAACCGCTCTTGGCCTCGAAGACGGCGCGCGTCGTAGGGGACCCGGCACTTGAGCACAGTTGGAGCTTCCTCGCCGATATCGCCGCGACGCTGATCGCTGCTGCAGACCACACGGGCGATTGGGGGCGTGCCTGGCATGTGCCTAGTGCGTCCGTCCCGCGAACGGAGATCGTGCGGCGGGTAAATGAGCGGTGGGGCGTGAATGGCCGGGTCGCCTCGATCCCGCAATGGTTTCTCAGCGCTCTCGGCGCAGTCGTTCCGATGATGCGCGAGATCTCAGCTTCAAGCTACCAATTCACGATGCCCTTCGTGATCGACTCTACGGAAACGCAGAAGATGCTGGGTGTCACGGCAACACCTTGGGACGAAGCGCTGGAGGTCACGGTGGACAGCTACCGCAAGCCTCCAACACGACATCCAGTGCGGTGACTATCCAGTCCGCTCAACCGCCGCAAGAATGGCTTTCCCGAGTTCAACCGGCTTCGTGAACTGCGGCCAGTGTCCGGTGGGCAGATCCATGAATTCGACGTCGTTGATGCGCGCGAGCTCGGCCACGAAGGGATGGCCGGATTCGATCCATTCGCCGAGCAGGCTGGAGGGGAACTCGCACGCGATGATGGTGGCCGGGACGTCGTAGCGGCGCACATCGTGCAGCCGCTGCTTATCCGTGGTGACGTTCTTTGGTTCGGGGATGGCGCGTGCGCGGAAGGCGGCCCGCAGCTCGTCGTTGAGGTCCACGAGGTCCTCATTTTCGAAAAGCTCCCACGGTGGCAGGGGCACGGCATCGCCCTCGACTGGCAGCTCGTCGTTAATGACGCCGCCCTCGCCAAGGGGGCCGCTGTCAACGTAGACGGCCCGGACCACGCGGTCCGGGCGGGCGTCGACCGCGCCGTGGATGATGGCGCCTCCACCGGAGTGGCCGACCAGTACGACGGGATTGTCGACGGCGTCGACGGCCGCTACTACTGCGTCGATGTGGTCCCTGAGGCCGATGCCGGACCTCGGGGCGTCAATGGCCTCCAGCCCAGGCAGCGTGAGCGGGTGGACCGTGTGCCCCGCAGCAACGAGCGGCGGGGTGACCTCCGACCACGAAGAAGCGTCCAACCAGAATCCGGGAACCATGATGATGTCCATGCCGGTACCCTACGACGGGCCACCGACAGAATGAACCCTTCCGTTGGTCCCGCTCGCCGGAACGCGCCAACAGCTCACACTGCCGCGGTCCGGCCCGATCGAAGGAGGGGCGCGAAGAACGCGGCGAGTTCTGCCGTCGCGGTCAGGGGCAGAACGTTCGCAACGTACTGGTCTGGCCGCACCACCACGACGACGCCGCCGCGGTCCAGTCCGCGCAGCTCGAAGATGTCTGCCGAAGGGTCGGTGCCGTAGACGTTCTCAAGGTACGTGAGCTTGAACGGTCCGACCTGCGGCTTGAATGCCTCCGGCACGGCCCCGATGTCGACGCCCGTGTGCTCCTGCTGGTAGATCACCTTCACGTCGAACCACGCGTCCCGGTCGGCGCCCGACGGCGTTGCGGCCAGCGGCGAGTCCGGCGAGTTCGCGATCCACTCGGCAAAGTCGGCGACGGGTGAGGTTCCCGCTTTTGCCGTTCCCGCAGCTTCGCTTGCGTCCGCGAAGACGTAGATGCGCCACCGTCCGTCCGCCTTGGCCTGGTGGCCGAGTTGTAGCGGGTTGGTATCGCAGACGCGCACCACGGGCGCGGACTTGAAACGCTTGCCGATGGTGAACCCCGTGGCCAGGCCTTGGTGCGCGGGCTCGGCGATGAGCGGCGAGGGGGCGTAGTGGGTCATGAAGCCGGCAGGGAACTCCGCGGTGCTCACATAGAAGTTCTCCAGCTCGGTGGGATCTTCAAATTCCTCGGGCTTCTTCGCCATGAGCGTGGACCACTCTTTGTCGAAGTCGATGAGGTTCTTGGCAACGACTTGGCGCTCGGCCGAGTAGGTGGACAGGAGGCTCTCCGGGCTGCGGCCTTCGAGCACGTGCCCGAGCTTCCAGGCCAGGTTGAAGCCGTCCTGCATGGAGACGTTCATGCCCTGGCCGGCCTTCGCGCTGTGGGTGTGGCAGGCATCGCCCGTAATGAATACACGCGGTGTGCGGGTGCCGCGCTCGTCCGGCAGGAGGTCGTCGAACCTGTCGGTGAGGCGGTGGGCGACTTCGTAGACGCTGTGCCAGGCGACGTTGCGCACATCGAGAGTGTATGGGTGGAGGATGTCGTTGGCTTTGGCGATGATCTGCTCGATCGTGGTGCTGCGCACGGAGCGGTTGTCATTCCGGTCCACCTCGCCGAGGTCGACGTACATACGGAAGAGGTGGCCGCCTTCGCGCGGAATCAACAGGATGCTGCCGCCGGTGCCGGACTGGATGGCGCATTTCGTGCGGATGTCGGGGAAATCCGTGACGGCAAGGACGTCCATGACGCCCCAGGCATGGTTGGCTTGGTCGCCGGCGAGGGTGCAGCCGATCGACTCCCGCACCTTGCTCCGGGCGCCATCCGCCCCCACGACGTACTTGGCCCGGACAACGCGCTCCTGGCCTTCGTTGGGTCCGGCGGTGCGGAGAAGGGTGACGGTGACGGGGTAGTCGCTTTCACCGCTGACCTCGAGGCCGCGGAACTCGTATCCGTAGTCGGGAGTCATGCGGGTAGGGGAGTTGGCCATGAATTCGGCGAAGTAGTCGAGCACGCGCGCCTGATTCACGATGAGGTGCGGGAATTCGCTGATGTCTCCTGTCGGATCGTCGAGGGCGCGGGCGGTCCGGATGATGCGCGAGGGATCCGCGGGGTCCGGCTTCCAGAACGCCATCTCGGTGATCCGGTACGCCTCGGCAATGATCCGCTCGGCGAATCCGAAGGCCTGGAAGGTCTCCACGCTCCGGGCCTGGATCCCGTCGGCCTGGCCGATCGCGAGCCTCCCGGGGCGGCGCTCCACGATACGGGTTGTGACGCCCGGGAACTGGGACAACTGCGCGGCGGCGAGCATACCGGCGGGTCCGCTGCCCACGATGAGCACGTCGACCTCGTCGGGAAGGTCGGCGGGCCTGTCGATGCCGACGCCGGCGGCCGCTTGGACCCGCGGGTCGCCGGACACATAACCGTGGTGGTGGAACTGCATTGGCATTCCTCACTTCATCGTGTGGTTGTTCAATTATAGAACTGTGAATTCTCTATTTGAACCTGAGTTTGGATTCATACTGTACGGCAGCCGTGACGGGGGTTACAAGGTCAAGTGCGCCTGAAAAGCAGGGGTTGACGCCCCGAAGCTCCCGGGTCATAGTTATCGTATACGATTTCGTACTCGATGAGGAGTGAAACTTGGAACAGGTCACCGACCACACCCTGGCCGCGGCCCGCAAGGTCATCGCGGTGCATGTCAACTACCCCAGCCGGGCGGCCCAGCGCGGCCGTACGCCGGAGCAGCCTTCGTACTTTTTGAAGCCGTCGTCCTCGCTTGCTCTTGGCGGCTCTATGGTGGAGCGTCCGGCCGGTTGTGAACTTCTCGGGTACGAGGGCGAGATCGCCCTGGTCATCGGCAAGCCTGCCCGCCGCGTGGGCCTGGAGGACGCGTGGAGCCACGTCCAGTGGGTCACGGCCAGCAACGACCTCGGCGTCTACGACCTGCGCTACGCGGACAAGGGCTCCAACCTCCGGTCCAAGGGCGGCGACGGCTTCACCCCGGTGGGCCCCGCACTCATCCCGGCCGCCGACGTCGACCCCTCCGGGCTGCGCATCCGCACCTGGCACAACGGCGAACTCGTCCAGGACGACACCACCGAAGACCTGCTGTTCCCGTTCGCGCGCCTCGTTGCAGATCTGTCCCAGCTGCTTACCCTCGAAACCGGCGACATCATCCTGACCGGCACCCCGGCCGGCGCCTCCGTCGCCCAGCCCGGCGACGTCGTCGAGATTGAAGTCACCGGCGGCGGGCTCAGCAGCGGCCGCCTGGCCACCACAGTGACGGAAGGTACGACACCGTTCGCGGACTTCGGTGCCTGGCCCAAGGCCGATGACACCCAGCGGGAGGAAGCGTACGGTTCCCGCGAAGCCGCCGGCCTCGCCGTCGTCGTGCCTGTCCTGACCCCCGAGCTGAAGAAGAAGCTCGAAAGCGTCGCCACCGCCACACTGTCCAGCCAGTTGCGCAAGCGCGGGCTGAACAACGTGAGTATCGACGGGTTGCAGGCCACGCGCCCTGACCGTCGCGTCGTCGGGCTCGCCCGGACTTTGCGCTATGTCCCCAACCGCGAGGACTTGTTCACAACCCATGGCGGCGGCTTCAACGCCCAAAAAAGGGCCATTGACTCTGTCAACGAAGGCGAAATCCTGGTCATGGAAGCCCGCGGCGAAAAGGGCACCGGGACGGTCGGGGACATCCTCGCACTGCGTGCCCAGATGCGCGGCGCGGCCGCCATCATTACCGACGGCGGCGTGCGCGACTACTCCGCGGTGGCAGGACTGGACATGCCCACCTACTTCGCCAACCCGCACCCCGCCGTCCTGGGCCGACGCCACATCCCGTGGGACACCGACATCACTATCGCCTGCGGCGGCGCCACTATCCAGCCGGGGGACATCATCGTGGCCGACTCGGACGGGATCCTGGTGATCCCGCCGGCGATCGCGGGGGAGCTCGTGGATGAGTGCATCGAGCAGGAGAAGGAAGAGGCCTTCATCTTCGAGATGGTCAAGCAGGGCAACAGCGTGGACGGTTTATACCCGATGAACGCGCAGTGGCGTGCCCGCTACGAACAGTGGGAAGGGGCCCAAGATGACTGAAACCGCCGTCGGGAGCAAGTCCGAGCAGGCCTATGCGGCCGTCAAGGCGCGGATCGTCGAGGGCACGTACACGCCGGGTTACCGGCTGGTGTTGGCGAAGATCGCCGAGGACCTGGGTGTGAGCGTGGTTCCTGTCCGGGAGGCGATCCGCCGCCTGGAGGCCGAGGGGCTCGTGAAGTTCGAGCGCAACGTCGGCGCCACGGTCTCCGGGATCGATCCGACCGAGTATCTGTACACGATGCAGACCCTGAGCATCATCGAGGGCGCGGCCACGGCATTGTCCGCACCCCTGATCGGCGCCGTGGATATTGCCCGGGCCCGTGCGGTGAACGCTGAGATGCGGGACTGCCTGGAGCATTTCGATCCGGTCCGCTTCACGGCGTTGAACCAGGACTTCCACAGCGTGCTCTTTGAACACTGCCCCAATCCACACATCCTGGACCTCGTGCACCGGGGCTGGAACCGCCTCGCCTCGATCAGGGCCTCGACGTTCCGCTTCGTCCCCGGCCGCGCGCAGGAATCCGTGAAAGAGCACGAGGCCCTGCTTCAGCTCATCGAAAGCAACGCAGACGCCGACACCATCGAACAAGCCGCCCGCCGCCACCGCAGCGCCACCCTCGACGCGTACCTCGCCCAAAGCAAGGCGGGGTCAGTTAGCGCCCATTAAACGGTCCAACATGGGCCGTAAGTGACCCCGCGTTGCAATAGCAAAGGAGAAAACAATGACGTTCACTGCACCAGAAACCACCCACTACGTCCCGAAGGACCTTCCCACCCACATCCGGCACTTCATCAACGGCCGGTTCGTTGACTCCGTCAGCGGGAAGACCTTCGATGTCCTGGACCCGGTATCCAACGGCAATTACGCCACCGCAGCGGCCGGGCAGAAGGAAGACATCGACCTTGCCGTCGCCGCGGCCCGCGAAGCCTTCACCAATGGCCCGTGGCCGAAGATGAAGCCGCGCGAACGTGCCCGTGTCCTGAACAGGATCGCCGACGCCGTCGAAGCCCAGGAAGAACGCCTCGCCGAGCTCGAGACCTTCGACACCGGCCTGCCGATCACCCAGGCCAGGGGCCAGGCCCTGCGCGCAGCCGAGAACTTCCGTTTCTTCGCGGACCTGATCGTTGCCCAGTTCGACGACGCCATGAAGGTCCCCGGTTCCCAGATCAACTACGTGAACCGCAAGCCGATCGGCGTCGCGGGCCTGATCACGCCGTGGAACACCCCGTTCATGCTCGAGTCCTGGAAGCTCGCCCCGGCCCTGGCCACCGGCAACACCGTGGTCCTCAAGCCGGCCGAGTTCACCCCGCTCTCAGCCTCGCTCTGGGCGCAGATCTTCAAGGACGCCGGACTGCCCGACGGCGTGTTCAACCTGGTCAACGGACTCGGCGAGGAAGCCGGCGACGCCCTCGTCAAGCACCCGGACGTGCCCCTGATCTCCTTCACGGGCGAGACCACCACGGGCCAGACGATCTTCCGCAACGCCGCAGCCAACCTCAAGGGCCTGTCCATGGAGCTGGGCGGGAAGTCCCCGTGCGTCGTGTTCGCCGACGCCGACCTGGACGCCGCGATCGATTCGGCCCTGTTCGGGGTCTTCTCCCTCAACGGGGAACGGTGCACCGCCGGCTCGCGGATCCTCGTCGAACGCGCCATCTACGACGAGTTCTGCGAAAAGTACGCCGCCCGCGCGAAGAACATCGTCGTCGGGGACCCGCACGACCCCAGGACCCAGGTCGGTGCCCTCGTCCACCCCGAGCACTACGCCAAGGTGGCCTCGTACGTGGAGATCGGCAAGACCGAAGGCCGGCTGCTCGCCGGCGGCGGACGCCCGGAAAACTTGCCCACAGGGCTCAACAACAGCAACTACATCGCGCCCACCGTATTCGCCGACGTCGCCCCCGACGCCCGGATCTTCCAGGAGGAGATCTTCGGCCCCGTCGTCGCGATCACCCCGTTCGAGAACGACGACGAAGCGCTCGCCTTGGCGAACAACACCAAATACGGCCTGGCGGCCTACATCTGGACCCAGAACCTGACCCGCGCCCATAACTTCGCCCAGAACGTCGAGGCCGGCATGGTGTGGCTCAACAGCCACAACGTCCGGGACCTGCGCACCCCCTTCGGTGGCGTCAAAGCCTCCGGCCTCGGACACGAAGGCGGCTACCGCTCCATCGATTTCTACACCGACCAGCAAGCCGTGCACATCACCCTCGGCACCGTCCACACCCCGAAGTTCGGCGCCTAAGAGCGCTTCCACGCCTTTCAAAGAAGAGAGAACCCCATGACCAACTTCGTTCCCACCCCCACCGTCCCGGCCCCGGATATCGTCCGCTGCGCCTACCTCGAACTCGTCGTCACGGACCTCGCCAAGTCCCGCGAGTTCTACGTGGACCTGCTCGGCCTGCACGTGACCGAGGAAGACGAGAACACCATCTACCTGCGCTCCTTCGAGGAGTTCATCCACCACAACCTGGTCCTGCGCAAGGGACCGGTCGCCGCAGCCGCCGCGTTCGCGTACCGGGTGAAGTCGCCGGCCGAGGTGGACGCCGCCGAGGCCTACTACCGCGAGCTCGGCTGCCGGGTGGAGCGCCGCAAGGACGGCTTCACCAAGGGCGTCGGCGACTCCGTCCGCGTCGAGGACCCTCTGGGCTTCCCGTACGAGTTCTTCTACGACGTCGAGCACGTCGAACGCCTCACCCAGCGCTACGACCTGTACTCCGCCGGCGAACTGGTCCGCCTGGACCACTTCAACCAGGTCACCCCCGACGTTCCCCGGGGACGGAAGTACCTCGAGGACCTCGGCTTCCGGGTCTCCGAAGACATCAAGGACTCCGACGGCGTCACCTACGCCGCGTGGATGCACCGCAAGCAGACCGTCCACGACACCGCCCTGACCGGCGGCAACGGGCCCCGCCTGCACCACATCGCCTTCTCCACGCACGAGAAGCACAACATCATTCAGATCTGCGACAAGATGGGCGCCCTGCGCATCAGCGACCGGATCGAACGCGGCCCCGGCCGGCACGGGGTCTCCAACGCTTTCTACCTGTACATCCTGGACCCGGACGGGCACCGCATCGAGATCTACACCCAGGACTACTACACCGGGGACCCGGACAACCCCACCGTCACCTGGGACGTGCACGACAACCAGCGCCGTGACTGGTGGGGCAACCCCGTGGTCCCCTCCTGGTACACCGAGGCTTCCCTCGTCCTGGACCTGGACGGCAACCCGCAGCCGGTCATCATCCGCGAGGAAAAGAGCGAAATGGCCGTCACCGTCGGCGCCGACGGATTCTCATACACACGCCAGCCAGACGGCGGCCCCGCAGGGGAAAAGAGGGGCTTCAAGGTCGGCTCGCAGCTCTAGGTCCGCAGCCCTCAACGTATGCTGACCGCAGGATGGCCGAACGGAGTGTGGAGATGCTTGACCCGAAGACGATAGAAACCATCGCGGACGAACTACTGGAAGCGGGCCGGTCCCGGACCCCGGTTCCGCGGCTGACCGCCCGGTACCCGGAGATGACGGTGGAGGATTCCTACGCCGTTCAGCAGTTGTGGCGCCGCCGCAACGAGGACGCCGGGCGCACCCTCGTGGGCCGCAAGATCGGGCTGACGTCAAAGGCCATGCAGGCTGCGACGGGCATCACCGAACCGGACTATGGCGCCATCTTCGACGACATGGTCCTGGAAACCGGCTGCTCCGTTCCGTGGGACCAGTACACCCACCCCCGGGTGGAGGTGGAACTCGCGTTCGTGCTCAAGAAGGACCTCTCCGGGCCGGGTTGCACCATCTTCGACGTCCTGAACGCCACCGACTACGTGGTTCCGGCCCTGGAGATCCTGGATTCCAGGATCGAGATGGAGGGCCGGACTATCGTGGATACCATCTCGGACAACGCGGCCATGGGTGCCATGGTGGTGGGCGGGCGCCCGGTCCGCCCGGACGCGGTGGACCTGCGCTGGGTATCAGCGATCCTGTACAAGAACCAGACCGTGGAGGAAACCGGCGTCGCAGCCGGCGTCCTGGACCATCCCGCCAACGGGGTGCACTGGCTCGTTAACAAGATTGCTCCGCACGGTGACGGGCTGAAGGCCGGTGAGATCATTCTCGCCGGCTCGTTCACGCGCCCGCTCTGGGTGTACAAAGGCGATACCGTCCACGCCGACTACGGACCCTTGGGAGTTGTCACATGCCGGTTCGAGTAGAACCAGACCGCACGTTCCGCGAAGCCCTGGCCGCAGCGGACCGGCCCCTCGCCGGGATGTGGGTGTGTTCCGGCAGCCCGCTCATCGCCGAACTGTGCGCCGGGGCCGGGCTGGACTGGCTCCTGATCGATGCCGAACACAGTCCCAACGGCCTCGAATCCATCCTCGCCCAGCTCCAGGCGGTCCGAGGCTACCCGGTCCAGGCCGTGGTCCGACCTCCGGTCAACGACACCGTGCTCCTGAAGCAATACCTGGACCTGGGCGTGCAGGACCTGCTGATCCCCATGGTCAACTCCGCCGCGGAAGCCAAGGCCGCCGTCGCCGCCGTCCGCTACCCCCCGCACGGGGTACGGGGCGTCGGATCGGCCCTGGCCCGCGCCTCGCGCTGGAACCGCATCCCGGACTACCTCGCCCGCGCCGCCGAAACCATCAGCGTCACGGTCCAGATCGAAACCGAGGCCGCCGTCGCCGCGGTCGAAGAGATCCTGGCGGTCGACGGCGTCGACGCCATCTTCCTCGGGCCCTCCGACCTCGCGGCGTCGATGGGCCTTCTCGGCGAGCAGGAACACCCCAAGGTGCGCGCCGCCGTCGAACACTGCCTCACCGTGGCGAAAGCCGCGGGCAAACCGGCCGGCGTCAACGCCTTCAACGAAGCCACAGCGCGGGCCTACATGGACGCCGGGGCGAAGTTCGTGCTGGTCGGCGCGGACGTCGCGCTCCTGGCGCGCGGCACGGAAGCCCTCGCGGACAAGTTCGTGCCAACAGCCCCCGACGTCGGAGCGCCCTTAGGCAGGACAGGTGACACGCCGTCGAGCTACTGAACTAGGTAGGTAGTCGATACTCTTCCGGAGGTCCTTGGACGGAGCTACATTGGATATCCCGGGGCCGCTCGGGGGCGGGCGAAGAGGGGGCCGTCCGCAATTTCGATGGAGCATGCCGTGTCCGCGCAACCAGATCTCAATCCTCAACAAGCCGCAGCCATCGCGGAATCGCCGGCTGCAAGGCGTCCAGGCCCCGTGGAGTATGATCTGCGGGCTGTTTACGTCCCGCAGTCCGGGCTGTTCCTGGATGATGAGGGGCGCGAATTCTTCGTAACCGCCGTGGAATTCTGGGAGCACGCGACGGTAGTCAGCCTGTGCTGGAAACGCAGGCCTATGGCAGGGCAGGGAAGCCCGCCCTTGGTTGCGACGGATGAGCATGACCGGGTGCTGGGCGTGAAGCGCATCTGGAACGTTGGCGCGCGGTCGATCCAACATTTTGAACCGATCTCTACGTCCGCCCGAGCATTGACGGTGCTCATCGCAAGGAAAACGGGAACACAGGAACTGTTTAGCTGCAGGACGCCGCCGGCAAGGAAAGAGTGAGGCGCCGTCTGCGCTCGCCCGCGGAAGCTAGGCGGAGCGCGCGATGCCCCGCGTTGACCTGCGGATATGGTCGGGTGTGAGGCCGGTCAGTGATGCAAGCTCGATGTCGTCGCACGCCCGGCTGCGGAGCGCAGTGACAATCAACGCTTCCCGCTGATTAACGATCTGGTCGCGGTGCCTTTCGGCTGCTTTGAGTTGCTCGCTTTTCGCCCTCAGGCCATCCACATGTGCGCCTCGCGGAAGCTCACTCGGGTGAAGGTCGTCATAAGCCAAACCGATGGTTCGGACGGCACGCATGTTTTCCCCGGTCAGCGCGGAAATTGTGGCCAAGGTGAGCCCGTCTTCAAGGGCCTGGGCGATCGTCTCGTTGCGGGCAGCGGTCAATGTCCGGATGGCGCTCGAAGCGTGCGACAGCAGTTGCCTGTGCGCCGCGAGGGCGTGCGTGAGCTTGGCACGCTCTCCTTTGGCCACGGTTTGGGGCCGGGCTGGAACCTTGGCCCGGTAGGCGTACCTGCCGGTGGTTGAGGGACCCCGAAGGGACCCGGATTGGGCTGGCATTGGATCCCTTTCGGACTCTTCGCGAACTTCTGATCTATGAAATCTAGGCGGTGTTCGCTCCGCCGCGGAAATACCAATACCGCGTGAACCCATAAGCGAAGTGCATGGAAGATTCCCATATGGGGTGGAAATCTCCCTAAATGACCGCAGAATCCTTATATGGATCAGGTGGTCATAAGGGCCTCTTATTGATCCACGCACATTAGGTCTTATCCACGGCGCCCGGCAGTGCCTAGTCTCGAAATTGGGGATTCGACACCCGAATCCTGAGTTTCACGATTCTGGAGAAGACAAATGTCCGAGTACCTGCCGGCGTCGAGGGTCACACGCATCAAGTCCTCAGCGAGCGTTGCGGCCGCCGCCCGCGTCCGTGAACTACGAGCCGAAGGCATTCCGATCATCGACTTGACCGTCGGCGAGCCGGACTTCGACACCCCTGACCACATCAAGGCGGCCGCGATCGAAGCGATCAACGCCGGCCAGACCAAATACACCTCGGTGACTGGAACGCCGGAACTGCAGACCGCCATCCTCCGCCGGATTGAAGGCCACACCGGCGTGCACTACGAAGCGAACCAGCTGACCATAGGTGGCGGTGCCAAGCAAGTCCTCTACGTAGCACTCATGGCTTCGCTCAATGAGGGCGACGAGGTCATCGTTCCCGCACCGTACTGGGTGTCCTACCCGGACATGGTCCTCGCCAACGACGGCACGCCCGTGATCGTCGCTTGCGGAGAAGACACCGGCTTCAAGCTCACACCGGCCGCCCTCCGCGAAGCCATCACTCCCAAGACCAAATGGCTCATCCTCAACGCTCCGTCCAACCCGACGGGAGCCGTGTACACACGCGAAGAACTGCAGGCCCTGGGTGCCGTCCTTGAGGAATTCCCGCACGTGTACATCCTCACGGATGAGATCTACGACGAAATCCACTTCGGCGATGGCCGGGTGACCAGCCTTGTCACGGCGGTTCCGTCGCTGCGCGACCGCATCCTGCTGGTGAACGGTGTCTCCAAGGCCTACGCAATGACAGGTTGGCGCCTTGGCTACGGCGTGGGTCCGGCGCCTTTGATCGCGGCGATGAACAAGCTGCAGTCGCAGACGTCCTCATGCCCGTCGTCGGTCAGCCAGGCAGCCGCGGCGGCCGCCCTGAACGGCGATCAGTCGTTCGTCCGGGACAGTGTGGAGGTGTACCGCAAGCGCCGGGACGTCGCCGTCGAGGGCCTCAACGCCATTGACGGACTTTCGGTGGCCCCGGCCGAGGGCGCCTTCTACGCCTACGTGAACTGCAACGGCGTCATCGGCAAGACCGCTCCTGACGGCACCGTGATCGAAAATGACCAGGACTTCACGCTGTACCTCCTCAACGCGGCCGCGGTTGCGGTCATCCAAGGCTCGGCCTATGGCCTTGGCCCGTACTTCCGGATCTCCTTCGCCACATCGCTGGAGACCATCAACGCCGGCGTGGACTCGATCCGCAAGGCAGTCAGCGCCCTCAACTAAGCACTACAGGCACTCCAGCAGCCAGCCAAGAGAAAGATTCAGAAAATGATCCACGTCAAGACCAAGTTCCAGAGGCCGGACGCCGACGTCGTCAGCCGCCTCGCGGCGTTCTCCTCCGCGACCATCCACGAAGCCCAGGGCCGCCGCGGCGCCTTGAGCTCCAAGATCAAGCCGATCGATCGCTCCATGTCCTTCTGTGGGCCGGCCGTGACCGTGGCTTGTGCCCCGCAGGACAACCTCATGCTGCAAGTCGCCATCCACTACGCCCAAGCAGGCGATGTTGTCTTGGTCGGTGCGCAGGAATTCTCCGACGCCGGAACCTTCGGCGACGTCTTGGGCAACGCCATGAAAGCCAAGGGCATTGCGGCCATGGTCACGGATTCCGGCGTGCGGGACACCCAGGACCTCATCGAACTGGGCCTCCCGGTCTTCTCGGGCAGCGTCTGCATCAAGGGCACGGTCAAAGAAACCCTTGGACCGATCAACCACCCACTGGTCTTTGGCGATGAGATCATCTACCCCGGCGACATCCTCCGCGGTGACGCTGACGGCGTCGTGGTGGTCCGCCGTGAAGAAGCCGAAGAGGTCATCGCGCTTTCCCAGGCCCGGGACGACGCCGAACGTGAGCTCATCAAGGCCTACCACGCAGGAGGCACCACCATCGAGCTGTGCGGGCTGACGGAGAAGCTGAAGGCCAAGGGGCTCCTGGTCGAAGACTGATTGTCTCGCTCTAAGGCCGGTCACCGAAAGCGGTGGCCGGCCTTTTGCGCGCCCGTTTCCGGGCCCGAAGAAGGCGCCTTGCCAGGGGCAAGGCGCCTTGAGTGGTGGAGTGGGTTTGAGGAAACCCCGAGTCAGTCCAGTCCAGGGTGTCCTGGCCGTGCGTCGACCAGGTACCACTCGATGCTGTGTCCAGCGTGGGCCGGCATGAGGCTTCCTTCGAAGACGAAGAGGGGTTCGCCCAGCCCGCCTACTGGACGCCAGAAACCGTTCTTTGGGCAGTGGAATCCGGTCCGTGCACTGATCGCTCCGAGGGTTGGATTCGAAGCCCACCGGGTCTGGCTGATCTTTTTCACCGCTGTTCCTTTGATTGGGTTCACGGAATCCGCGAGCCGCTTTCGAATTACTTGCTAATTCGATAATAGGAAATAAAAACGCCGGTGAATAAGACCAAAGATGTCTGTCCGGATAAGGCAATGTTATGGATGGATCACGCTTCGGCTGGATCGGCCGCGTACTTGCTGATCAATTGTTGCTGGAGCATCTCCTTGACCAGGATGAGCACTGCGGAGGCGGCCTCGGACAGCGGCTCGTGGTCGGGGGTGCACAGTGCAATCTTGCTCTGCAGGGCAGGTTCGACGATCCGCAATACCTTGAAGTTCTCATCAGGGAAGAGCGCGTCAGCGGCCGATTTCGGCAGCACGGTGGCCCCGAGGTTTGCGCGGATGAGTCGAACGAGGGACGGAACCGATTCCACTTCCCCTACTAGGCGCAGGGGCAACCCGTGGTCAGCCAGTCCCTTCTCGATGATCTGGCGCAGGGTGTGGTTCTTTTCGGGGAGGAACAGCCCAAGGCTGCTGGCTTCTTCGAGGGTGACCGTTGTTCGACCCTGGGCCACATCGACGTTCTCATGGGTCACCAAGTGCAGGTCTTCCACAATCATGGTGGTGAACTGCACTCCGCGGATCTTCCCTGGCTCGTAGATCAGGGCCATGTCCAGGCGGCCGTTCTTGATTGCCTCGCTCAGCACGCCGCCGAAGATCTCCGTCAGGTGCACCACAATGTCCGGGTATCGCCTGCCGACCTCGCGGATGATCTGCGGCGTCAGGCTGGAAGCCATACTGTACGGTGCGATGGCGATGGACACCCTGCCCGACGGCGCCGCCCCGGATGCCGCTACGTCCAGCCGGGCTTGTTCCACGAGCCGCAGGATGGTCTGGGCGTGGCGATAGAGGGTGTGTCCCGCGGCGGTTGGCTCGACTCCCTGCTTACTGCGGATCAGCAGGCGCTGCTTCAAATCGCTTTCCAGCGCCGACACCTGCTGGCTGAGGGCGGGTTGGGCGACGTGGAGCGCTGCCGCGGCCTTGGTGATGCTCCCCGAATCGACGATCTTTACAAAATACGAGAGCTTCCGCGTATCCATGGGTCTGCCTTCCTCCAGGTCCTCATTGGGGCCTGGATGCCATAAGGAAATTCTATGTAGGGACACACAATCCGTCTTTGTGTGGCCTGTCTCTCAGCGACTAATTTGAGATCCACATCCCCATGGTGGCGTTTCCCAACCATTTACCGACAGTTCGTTGACTCCCCATCAACCAATTGTCCCGATACCCAAATATAGACGCATTTGCGACCCGCCGTCGTCGACCTTCAACAAGGAGGACGACGACGGCGGTCCGGCGCCATGCGGTCCTGCCAGCAGCATGTGTGCCCTAGGTCATAACCGGGAGCTATCCCGTGATAGCGAATAGGTCTTTGTGCCCGAAGTTCGTGGATGCGAGACTTCTATCACCAAAGAATTACCGACAGCGCCTCAGATTGAAGAAATTTAGCTAAACATTCTCAATCGAAAAGGCGACTGAGTTTACCGGATATTCCTGCCGTTCGTATGGAATTACCGGACCCCAATGCAGAACCACGGAAAGAGAACCACGTGAACCCGACAATTGATCTTGTAGCGGATCTTGGAGAGGGATTCGGTGCCTACACCATAGGCAGCGACACCGATCTTCTGGAGATCGTTTCAAGCGCCAATATCGCTTGCGGGTTCCACGCGGGCGATCCCGACATCATGGACGCCACCGTCGCCGAATGCGTTCGCCGCGGGGTGGGTATCGGAGCTCATCCGAGCTTCCCGGACCTGCGTGGTTTCGGCCGCCGGGACATGGGCCTCACTGCCAACGAGGTGCGCGCCGATGTCCTGTACCAGCTGGGGGCCCTGAACGGCTTCGCAGCCTTCCACGGAAGCAAGGTAACCCACATTGCTCCGCACGGCCGGCTGGGAAATCTCGTGGCAGTGCGTGCGGATTACGCTGCGGCCGTGGCTGAGGCCGCAGCCCGCGTGGACAACGAACTCATCGTGGTCGCTCAGGAGGGCGAGTTGGCCAGGGCGGCACGTTCCGCCGGCCTGGACGTGGCCATTGTGGGCATCGTCGATCGCGCCTACCAGGAAGACGGGACCCTGGTCCCGCGCAGCCAGCCCGGCGCCGTACTGCACGATCCCTCGGTCATTGTGGAGCGAACCGTCCGCATGGTGTGCGAAGGCAAGATCCGCTGCGCCAATGGCACTGACATCGACATCTCGACTGATACCGTCCTGCTTCACGGAGACAACCCCGGCGCCGTCGAGCTCGCCCGGCTCATTCGCTCGGAGCTCATTTCGGCCGGGGTCCGTATCGCCCCGTTGACCGAAGTCATGGATGCCAAGAGGAAGGCGGCCTGACATGTCCGTTCTCATGGCGGCTCCCACCGAGATCTACGAATCCGGAGACTCCGCATTGCGCGTTGTCGCCCTCGCTGAAGCAAGCGAGGACAACTGGCTCACGGTCCACCGTCTTGCTGACTGGCTGGAGAGCTGTGGCGCCGAGGGCCTTCATGGCGCGGTTCCCACTTACGATTCCGTACTGGTGGAATTCGACCCCGTCCTGGTGTCGGCCCGCCAGGTGCGCGCGTTCGTAAAGCTGGGACTCCTTGAAATGGGCCGGTCAGCTGGCACCGCAGCAGCACCCCATGAATTTGACGTCCCGGTGGTCTACGGCGGCGAATACGGTCCCGACCTGGAGAAAGTAGCCGGGCAACAGGGCATCACCACCGAGGAAGTCATCCGCCTCCACACCGAGAAGACCTATACGGTCCGCTGCCTGGGTGCTCCTGCCGGCTCGCCGATGATGGACGGCCCTGCGTTCCCCAAGCCCGTACCGCGCCTCAAGGATCCCCGCCTCAGCGTCCCGGCAGGGGCAGTGGCAGTGGCTGGACGCCAAGCCGTCATCGCTCCCGCGTCCGCGCCGGGTGGTTGGTGCGTCATCGGTCAGACCCCTTTGACCGTCCTGAACATTCGTCGTGAACCACTGGTCCCTTACAAGCCAGGAGATATTCTCCGGTTCCGTCCTATCGAGGCCGGAGAATTCGACTCTTACGTCGGCAAGGAACTGGAACCAAGGCCATGAACGGGCACATCCTCATCCAGCAACCAGGTAATTCCGTGGTCACAGACCTTGGCCGTTTCCGCGGACCGCGCTTTGGACTGCCGGTCAACGGCGCCCTGGACCAGTATTCTGCCCGGGCCGCCAATATCCTGGCCGGCAACCTCGACAACGATCCCTTGGTGGAAATCACGGCCCTCGACTTCAGGATGAAGGCACAGTCGGACATCCTGATCGCAGTCACGGGGGCACCCCTGACACTCACCGTCGGAGGGCGTCCGAGTAGCCAGTGGGAACCGGTTTCGGTCCGTGCGGGCGAGACGGTAGCCATCCGGGGAATCAACCGGGGCCTCCGGGCCTACCTGGCCATCCACGGCTCCGTCGAGGCGCCGATGCTGCTGGGTAGTTGTGCTCCGGACACCGTTGTGGGCTTCGGCCTGCAGCTCAAGGAAGGAACCACACTCCTCACCCGCCGCAGCGTGGGCCCCGTTCGCCAACCGTACTTCGACCTTCCGCTCTTCCGGCTTGGTCTTGAACGGCCGGACATGGGGCAGGAACTAATGGTCGATGTAACCGACGGTCCGGATGTCGCCGAGTTTGGCGATTCCGCCGAGTTGCTCTTCACATCGGAATACGCCGTGAGTGGCCGGAGCAACCACATCGGCTTGAGGCTCGGCGGCGAGCTGCCGGAAAGAACCTCAAGCGGTGAAGTGCTTTCACGCGGGGTCCCGGTGGGCGCCGTCGAAGTTCCCTCACGTGAAGAACTGCTGGTACTGCATCGGGGCCGCGGCGTTACCGCCGGATATCCAGTCCTCGCCGTCGTCACCAGTATTGGCCTGGATGTCCTTGCCCAAGCCCGCCCGGGCGACAAGGTCCGCTTCAGGAAAACAACGGTGGCAGAGGCAACTTCCGCCCATCGGCGCTCGCGGGCGCAACTTGAAACCCTCCGCGAATCCGTCAACACAGTCTTCGGACTCCTTGGCATTGGATGCCGACCCCAGTGGCAGGACTTACCAGTTGCAGCATGCAGCTAAAGACCTGTCGCCAATACCAGTAGCAGTTGCTACGCTCAACATCAAGAAGGAAATGTCATGACCGCAAACACCAACGCTGCGCAAGTGCAGCATGAACGGCTCACAGGCCGTCAAACGCGCAAGGTTGTCACCGCAGGCTGCGTTGGCATCTTCGTGGAACTCTATGACAACGGCATCTTTGCCTTCATGGCCGGAACGCTTGCCTTGGTGTTCCTTGCCCCGGGCAACCCGGACAACGCCCTGTTGTTCGTGTTCGCCGGCTACGCAGTCTCGTTCTTCGTCCGGCCCCTTGGCGCAGTTGTTTGTGGCTACTTGGGTGACCGGATAGGCAGGCAAAAGCTACTGGTCTTCGTCATTTTGCTGATCAGCGTCGCCACCGCCGGTATCGGGGTCCTGCCCACTTACGCGGCCATCGGCATCGCAGCGCCAATCCTGCTCGTCCTCCTGCGGCTCCTGCAGGGCTTCTCGGTTGGCGGCGAAGCCGCCGGCGCCATGACCTTCCTCGCTGAACACGCCCCCGAAGGCAAGCGCGGCATCATCACTTCCTACGCGCAGATCGCTTCGTTCGCAGCCCTGCTTACCGGCACCCTTGTGGCGTTCTCCATGTCTCCCTGGCTCACCCAGTCCGCGATCGACGGCGGTGGCTTCGGCTCCTTCGCATGGCGCATTCCGTTCCTGGTCGCCATCCCCATGGGCGTCATCGGTTGGTACATCCGCAAGGCCATCGCGGACACCCCCAACTTCACAAAGCTCAAGGAAGAAGGCGGCCTCTCCAAGAACCCGCTCAAGGAAGCCTTCCAGTCCGCTGAGCACCGCCGGGCCATGGTTCTGGCCCTCTTCATCCCGCTCATGAACGGTTCCGGCTACTACGTGCTGTTCTCCTACATGCCTACGTTCCTCAAGGGCAAGCAGCTCAACTTCACCATCGGCGAGGCACTGTTCATCACCGCCTGCAGCCTGGTTGTCATCTGCATCGCCATTCCTTTCATGGGCGCCCTGTCCGACCGCATCGGCCGCAAGAAGGTCATCGCCGGCTCCGCCATCGCCATGACCATCCTGGGCATCCCGTCCTACGCCCTCATCGCAACGGGAAACATGGGCCTGGCTATCCTTGGCGCCTCGATCATGGCCATCGTCTTCGCCGGCCACACGGCCGTCATCCACATCCTGATCGTTGAGCTCTTCCCCACCCGGGTTCGGTACTCCGCTTACGGCCTCGGCTACAACATCTCCTCCGCGCTCTTCGGCGGAACGGCCCCGTTGTTGATGACCTGGCTCATCAGCAGCACCGGCAACATCTACATGCCCGCCTTCTACGCAGTCATCACGGCCCTTGGCACGCTTGCAGCCGTGAGCACCGTCAAGGACCGGGCCCACGAACCCCTGCGCGACGCATAGTCGCCGCTGACCTCGGCACATTTCGTGCCTTCCATTTCCACTCTTTGGAGAACCGATGTCTTTTTCCGACTACAACACCGCCCTCGTCACCGGAGCGTCAACCGGTATGGGTGCCGCGATCACGGAGCGCCTGGCCAAAAGAGGCCTGACTGTTCACGCCGTGGCCCGCAACGAGGAACGCCTCAGCGAACTGGCCGATCGTACGGGTGCTATCCCGCACGTCGTTGACCTGACCGACACAGCGGCGCTGACCGCCGTCGTGAGCGAACTGAAGGTCGACGTCCTGGTCAACTGCGCCGGGGTTTCCAGGCCAGGCAACCTCCTGGACTCGTCCGAGCAGGACATCGACGAGCTCATCGACGTCAACCTTCGCGGCCTGCTTCAGCTCACGCGGCTGGTCCTGCCGGGCATGGTGGAGCGCGACCTCGGCCACATCATCAACATCAGCTCGATCGCAGGCGTGTACAACTTCTACGGCCACACGGTGTACCACGCCACGAAGGCAGCCGTGCACCAGATCTCCCGCCAGCTCAGGAACGACACGGTCGGCAAGCGCATCCGCGTGACCGAGATCTGCCCCGGCAGGGTGGAAACCGAGATCTTCGGCCGGAACATGGGCGGCACGCCTGAAGCCATGGAAGAAGCGTGGAAGACCTACTATGAAGGCTACGAGTCGCTGACCACTGACGACATCGTCAACGCCCTCGACTACGCCATCGAAACCCCGCGCCACGTCAATGTGGGCATGCTGGAGCTCATGCCGACGTTCCAGGTCCCCGGAGGCCTGACCTTCGACAGGCGCTGATCGCAGCAAGCTGGCGGCCGCGAATTTCGCGGCCGCCAGCACCCGTTTCCGGGGAAAAGCTTTTGGACGGGCCCGCCACTTAAGGCGGGCCCGACGCTTGCGGAGGGCCCGACGTCGGGCGCTCAGTCCTCGTGGAGCGCTTGCGTCAGGTGGTGCGTGGGGATGCGGTCACGGTCATAGGTGATTTCCGTGTAGCCGTGCGGTTCCGGCCGGCCGTCGTGCCCGAGGTTGACGAACACGATTTCCTCAATGGTCAGGATGCTGTCGCGGGTGATCATGTTGCGCACCTCCGCGCGCATGGTCAGTGACGTCCGGCCGAAGCGGACTGCGGTCAGACCCATCTCCACCAGATCGCCCTGGACGGCCGAGCTGACAAAGTTGATTTCGGAGATGTACTTGGTGACGGCGCGGCCGTTGCCGAGTTGGAGGATTGCGTAGATTGCCGCTTCCTCGTCGATCCACTTCAGCAGGCTTCCACCAAACAGCGTGCCGTTGGCGTTGAGGTCCTCCGGACGAATCCACTTGCGGGTCCGGAACGTGATGTCAGCCTTTTCCATAATGCGAGATTAGCCGAGGCTGGGCGCCCGCGTCTCCTGCGGCGTGCCATGCTCGGCGCGACTCCGTAACATGGATACGGTGCACCCGGTTCAGGGCACAACACGACACGCCGATTCGCGCACCATGCGGCACACCGGGGAACGCGCTGGAGGAACACGATGAAGATCGACAAAACCCACGGTAGCGCCGGGCTGGGCGCCCGGCCTTCCGATGTGGACCACTGACCATGCCACCGCTGAGCGCAGTGTTAGGCGCCTGGTCAATGAACTGGCCCGCCCTGATCGTCCTGATTGCCGCGGTCGCCCTGTATTCAAAGGGCCTGATTGCCGCCAAGCGTCGGGATATCCGCTGGCCCTTGTGGAACTCGTTTGCCTTCTTCGTCCTTGGCCTTGGCAGTTTCGCGGCCCTGAGCTTTGGATTCCCGGGAACCTACAGCCACGATCTGCGGTGGGCATTCACCCTCAAAGTGACGTCCTATCTTTTTGTGGTCCCGCTGTTGATTGGCCTGGGCAAGCCGCTAACCCTTGCGCGGCAGACCCTCGGGCCCGTGGGCGCTGCGAGGGTGGAAGCGGCCCTCGGGCACCGGCTCGTTCGCATGCTCAGCAACACGCTCGTGGCTGCGCTTCTCGGACTCGCCATGTTCACACTGTTCCTGACCCCGTTCTTCTACGTGCTCCGGACCAACCCCGCCGCCGACGTCATCCTGACCTTGCTGGTGCCCGTCATGGGACTCCTCATGACCGTACCGATCATGGAAGACGGCGCAGGACGCACCTCATCGCTCATTGTGGTCGAGTTCATCTTTGTATTCATCGAGCTGCTCGCCGATGCCGTGCCTGGTGTCCTCATGCGGCTCAGCCCGGGAATTCTCGACGGTGCCACGTCAGTCTTGGGCAATCAGCCAGCCTGGTTCCCCTCACCGCTGCGGGACCAGCAACTCGCGGGAGACCTGATGTGGTTCCTCGCGGAGATCGTCGATCTCCCCCTCATCATCCTGATGTTCGTCCGGTTCTCCCGGAGCGACAAACACGAGGCCAAGAGCTTCGACGACTTGAGTGACGAAGAAATCGAAGCCCTGAACCGGGCACATCTAGGGCAGGGCGGACGCAGCCTGGAGTGATCCGGCTGGATTGATCCGGGGCGGCAGGTGGAGCCGGAGGGCGGCCCGTCTTTAGGCCATCGCCGTGTGCGAGGCGCTGTGCGAATCGATCGGCTTGGCGTAGCACTGCGAGTGGCTGACACCAATGTAGGGGCCGAAGTTGGGCACTGCGGCGAAGCCGGCGCTTTCGTAGAAGCTGCGGCCGTCCGATTGGGCCGAACCCGCTTCCGCTGTGATCATGCTGAAACCGTGGGCATGTGCCTGCGCTTCCAGCGCGGCAAGGATGGAGCTGGCCACTCCGGAGCCCCTGGCGTAGGGGACCACGTAAAGCCGCTTGATTTCCGCGGTTTCGGCATCCAGAATCCTTAGCCCTCCGCAACCCAGGGGCTGGCCCGAGCACTTTTCGTAGGCAACGACGAAAACGGCAGTATCCGCTTCCGATGGTGCGGGTCCGGGCTCGTGGTCCGAGTTGCCGAAACGTGCGTCCAATTCCGCCTGCTGCGCCGCGCGGAGGTCTGCACCCACCGGGTTGGCCCAGGTGACCTGTCTGATGTTGAGCCGCGGATTGGTCTGCATCGGAACCTCTTTCGCCGGAGGGGGTTATGCCTATCAAGCCTAAGAAGCGGGGGTTACCGCGGTGTTTCCTGCGCGTAAGCGTCCGGAGAAATACCGGTGCGTTGGGGTAGGCCTCTCTCTGCCGTCATTCGACGGCGTCACCGGTTGGATCTTCGACGGTCCGGTCGGCCAAGGCAAGTCCGCCTACGGGGCTCTGGTCCCAGTGCAGCAGGCGCCAGCCCATTTCCGGGTCGCCTTCGAGCGCCACGATGCCGGTGTTCTGCAGTTGGTGGGTGGCGGCGAACTCGCGGCCAACATCCATGGCTCGGCGACCTGCCCAGCAGCGGATTGCGGCACCGTGGCTGACGACGACGACGGTTTCGTCGCCGGCCGCTGCCACCTTGGCAATGGCAGCGTCGTAGCGGGCAAAGAACTCATGGCCATCACCGGCTCCCGGCATGCGAACGTCGAGTTTACCGTCTGTCCAATCGAACACGGTGCTCATGTACCGGTGGTGCGACTCGTGGTCGGTGCGCTTCTCCAAGGCCCCGGCCTCAATCTCCTGCAGGCCGTGCAATACGATTGCCTCCAGCCCACGCACTCTTGCGAGTGGGGCGGCCGTCAGCTGAGTGCGGACCAGGGTCGATGCATAGATTGCCGTGATGTCCTCGTTGGCAAGGGACCCCGGAAGCGCAGCTGCCTGACGTTCGCCGAGTTCAGTCAGTCCCGGACCGGGAAACGCCGTGTCCAATTGTCCCAAGACGTTTCCAGGGGTTTGCCCGTGGCGGATAAGCAAGAGCCTCATGCTGACATAGTTCCTTACTTCGATTCGGAAACGCCGGGACCATGAACAGCGCCGCGTTCTACTTCAGGTGGTCCACCAACTGGTCCGCGATGCCGGTGTACTTGCCTGGAGTAAGTGCCAGGAGGCGTGCTTCGGCTTCGGGAGACAAGCCCAGGCTTGAGACGAACTCCTGCATGCGGACGGCGTCGACGCGCTGACCGCGGGTGAGATCCTTGAGTCGCTCGTACGGGTTCTCCATGCCCTCAACGCCGGCGATCGCCTCGGCGCGCATGACCATCTGGATCGCCTCGCCCAGGACTTCCCAGTTGGTGTCGAGATCGGCTGCCAGTACTTCCTCGGCAACGTCCAGGGCCTTCAGGCCCTTGGCAACATTCGAGATTGCAAGGAGCGAGTGTCCGAATGCGACGCCGATGTTGCGTTGCGAGGAAGAGTCGGTCAGATCTCGCTGCCAGCGGGAGGTAACCAGCGTTGCGCCCAGGGTGTCCAACAGTCCGTTTGAAATCTCCAGGTTGGCCTCGGCGTTTTCGAAGCGGATCGGGTTGACCTTGTGCGGCATCGTGGAGGAGCCGGTGGCGCCGGCAACCGGGATCTGGCGGAAGTAGCCAATCGAGATGTAGCTCCAGATGTCCGTGCAGACGTTGTGCAGAATGCGGTTGAAGCGGGCGACGTCGGCATAGAGCTCGGCCTGCCAGTCGTGGCTCTCGATCTGGGTGGTCAACGGGTTCCACGTCAGTCCCAGGCCTTCAACGAAGGATTGGGCCACGGCCTCCCAGTCGGCACCGGGAACGGATGCGACATGTGCGGCATACGTGCCGGTAGCGCCGTTGATCTTGCCCAGATACTGGGTCTTGGAAACGCGGTCCAGCTGGCGGCTCAGGCGATGCGTGATGACTGCCAGTTCCTTGCCAAGAGTGGTGGGAGTGGCCGGCTGGCCGTGCGTGCGGGAAAGCATCGGCACGGCGCGGTTCTCCTCGGCCATCGCTTCGATCTGCTTCACCAAGGCGCGGGCTGCAGGGAGCCAGACATCTTCCACGGCACCCTTGACGCCCAAGGCGTAGGAAAGGTTGTTGATGTCTTCCGATGTGCAGCCGAAGTGCACCATGGCGGTCAGGTTCTCGATGCCGATCGCGGGGAGGCGGCGGCCGATGTAGTACTCAACGGCCTTGACGTCGTGGACCGTGACGGCCTCGATTTCAGCGAGTTCGGTGACCGAAGCGGCGTCGAACTCGGTGACGATGGCACGCAGCTTCTCCTGCTGTTCGCTGGTCAGTGGGCCGGCGCCGGGAAGTACGTTGTTGCTGGTCAGGTGGATGAGCCACTCGACTTCGACGGCCACTCGGTCGCGGTTGAGAGCGGCCTCGGACAGGTAGTCGACCAGGGGAGCGACGGCGGACTGGTACCGGCCGTCCAGCGGGCCCAGGGCGATCGGCTCCGGCGACGCGGCGAGAGCCAGGCGTCCAGAGGGCGTACGGGTAACAGCGGCGGCGACGGTTTCAGGCATGAGGCAATTCTTTCATGAACTCGGCTCGCGCCATTAAGCCGGCCTTCACTATGTGCATAACATCGAGGCATCCTCTTCCGGGTCCGGTTTCCGGCAGGTTATCCACATAGCCGATCACGGCGGTTCCGCGCCACCGCAGCACGACGTAGCGTCGCTGCCACGACATCAATGGACATGAAGGAGGACAGCGTCTTGAGCGGCATTCTTATGGCGGCCGGAGGAACGGATCTGGATTCGCAGCAATGTATTTCACGGGGTGCGGAGATCCAGGAGCTTGGATGGCGGATGAGCGTCTGCGCCGACCAAGCCGACGCCGTTCTTGCCAAGCTGGCGCAGTTGCAACTTGAGCAATGGGAGTCGCCGGCAGGCCGTGCCTACCGGACCACACTGGCCTTCCAGGCTGCCTCCCTTCGAAGGGGGCGTGACGCTTTGCGCGAGGCCGCTGCAGTGACCCTGCGCCATGCCCGGAATGTGGCATCGAACCTCCAGTCTGGCTTCTGATGGCCGAGGTCGCTCCTGTCGGCGCGGGCGGAACTCCCCACCCTCGAACACCCGAGCCGGATGGCACATTGCGGATACGCGGCGGCGTCGGCGGAATCCACTTCCAATTCGAAGAGCTGCTTGCTGGCGCTGCGGCGCTGGACGGACTCGTGCTCCAGCTGCAGGTCATTGAAGTGGAAGCTGAATCGGTGAGGGTGGCTCTCTTCCCGCACCAGGCCTCGGCCTACACGAGTGGAAGCAACGCCATCATTGCCGTCGGTGAGAGCGGCCGGGACATTGGACGGGTCCGCGAACAGCTTCAGCGAATTGGCAACGATGTCAGGGCAAGCCATCGTGAATACGAGTTTGCAGAATCACACGCGGCGATCAGGCTGCGGATGGGCCTGGGAATGCCAGTCCTCGCGACTGGTCCGAATCCCCTGGACCTTGGGCAGAGGGGAGCCACGGAGGGAGCTGTCCGGGATCTGACCCGGATATTGGCGCTGATGATGGGGCTACCCCCGGCAGTGGCGAACCTTTCGGGGGCGACGGTCGGGCCTACTGATGTCGGTGCCGTCCTGCGAGCGATCGTGGCGGTCCCCGGATTGGCATTCCTCAGGCCACGTCCTGTTTCGGTCAGCCAGGGAGAGACCGCCACCAAGCGCGTGGACTTGTCCGCAGCAGGACTGCTCAGCGAACTGGATCACGTCGGTGCCACTTCAGAGGGCGAAATAGAAGTCCTGCAGGTAGATAAGGACGGAGCGCGGGCGTGGGTGGTCTTGATTCCGGGCACCCAGCCGGGCAATCCGCCAGGAGGCAGCAATCCACTGGACGAAGCCGGGATTGCCGAAGCGCTGGGTTACAACTCGATGGAAACCAGCAAGGCCATCCGTCAGGCGTTGCTCGAGGCAGGTGCCGCAGCCGGCGAGGCTGTGGTGGCAGTCGGCCACAGCCAAGGCGGAATCCATGCCATGAACTTGGGCAAGGACAAAGCGTTCCTCGCCGAGTACGATCTCAAGTTTGTGGTGACAGCTGGATCACCAGTCGGCGGGATCACCCCGCAGGCCGGCATCGGGAGCCTGCACTTGGAGCACGAACAGGATTGGGTTCCCGGTGCGGAAGGCAAAGCGAATCCGGACACCAAGGACAGGGTAACGGTGACCATGACCAACCCGGTGATCCTGGAACCCGGCGAAGACCCGGGAATCGGGCCGGCGCACAAGCTCTCACGCTACGAGGAAGGGGCAAAGCTGGTGCAGCTCAGTTCGGATCCTTCGCTGGCCGCTTCAACAGCCGCTCTGGGCGGGATACTGGGCGCTGGTGGAGTGGCCAAGGTGAACCGGTTCAAGCTGAGCCGCGAAGCACCCCCGGCCCCGCGGGGAAGGCGGTGACAAAGAGCTGTCGAACAAACTGGCGGAAACCGCGCTGCCGCCTCTTGCGGCTCCTCACCGCCTGCCGCCGGGAATCCAGCTGGCGACCATGGAGATCAGGCTGATGATGATCGCTGCGAGAACTGCGGTCCAAAAGAAACGGTCGATGGTGAGGTGTACCGGCGTGTAGCTGCTGAGCCACGCTGTGAGGGACAACATGGCCGCGTTGATGACAATCGTGAACAGGCCGAGAGTGAGGATCGTGATCGGAAGGGAGAGCAGCTTGACCAAAGGCCGGACAAAGGCATTGACGATGCCAAAAATGAGCCCTATGAAGAGATAGGCAAGAACCACGCCCAATGTGTCGCCGCCTTGAGTGACGCCCGCGTTGCCTACTGCGTTGGTGGTTGCCGAAGTGGAGATATCCATCCCCGGCAGAATCCAGCTGGCAACCCAGAGGGCCAGCCCGTTGATCAGGACGCGCACAATGAATGAACCCATACGCCCATGCTTTCACATGCGCTCGTTTTCACATGCGCCGGTTTTCGCATGCGCCGGTTTTCACGTGCACAGGCCAGGGGCCTGCCAGCATGGCCCGAAGCCCTGCAAGTAGGCTGGTGCCATGAATTCTTCTGACAACGCACCGGAGGGCGTGCGTCCCCGCCCGGTTGTGGACAGGCTCCCCAAATATGCTGCAGGGAAGCCTCCCGTAGCAATAGAGGGCCTGACCAGTTACAAACTGTCTTCCAATGAAAACCCGCTACCCCCGATTCCGGCGGTGCTGCAGGCGATCGCTGATCAGTCGGACATCAACCGGTACCCGGACCCTTTGTCCACCAAGCTGCGCACTGCGCTCGCCGACTTCCTGGGAGTCCCCGCTGACGACGTCGTCACCGGAGCCGGAAGCCTCGGTGCCCTGAACCAGATCCTTGCCACCTTCGCCGGCCAGAACCACGATGGCAAGGCCGACGAGGTTATCTATGCCTGGCGCTCCTTCGAGGCCTACCCGATCTGCGTGGGGCTGGCCGGGGCCGAGAGCATCCAGATCCCGTTGCTTTCCGATGGACGCCACGATCTCGAGGCCATGGCGGCCGCTGTCACGGTCCGCACCAAGGTGATTCTGCTTTGCACGCCAAACAACCCTACGGGCCCCATCCTCACCGCCGAGGAAACCGAGCGGTTCATCCAGTCAGTGCCGGCAGGAGTGGTCGTAGTTATCGACGAGGCCTACCAGGAGTTCGTCAGGAACGAGAAGGCCGTGGACGGCATCAAGCTGTACCGCAAGTACCCCAACGTCGTTGTCCTCCGCACCTTTTCCAAGGCTCACGGCCTGGCTGGGCTGCGCGTTGGATACAGCGTTTCCGGTCCGGATCTCACCCAGCACCTGCGCGTCACTGCCACGCCGTTCGCCGTCTCGCAGATTGCTGAACGCGCCGCCATTACTTCGTTGGAGAATTTCGACCAAGTTGTGGAAAGGGTACAAAGCCTGGTCGACGAGCGGGACCGGGTAACCGTGGGACTCCGGGAGCTGGGATGGTTCGTGCCCGAGGCCCAAGGCAACTTCGTATGGCTGAATCTTGGGGAGAATAGCGCCGAATTCGCCGGACTTGCAGGCGAGCGGGCGTTGTCCGTGCGGGCCTTCGGCAACGAGGGCGTCCGGGTCAGCATCGGTGAAGTCGAGGCCAACACCCGATTCCTGGAACTCTGTGCGTCCTATACAAAAGCGCCGCAACCTTCCTAGCGGTTAACAAATGACCCTGCGTCCCTTACTGCGGATAAAGTAAGGGACGAAAGCCAAGATATGCCGATTCCGGAATGCATTCCGGAATCGGCATATATCAGCGAATATTGCTCAGCATCGGGCTGCGGCAGGCAAGGAGACGGAATGGGCGCAACTCAATTGCCCACCCCCGGGATCAACGGAACGGGACTGGATCAGCAGTCTCCGGCGGGAGGCGCTTCAAGCGATTCCGCTGCCGAGATGATCCAGCTGCTGGGGCCGGACGGCAAGCTAGGGACAGATCCCGTCTTCTCGGACTACGCGAAGCGCCTTGATCCTGAGCAGCTCCGGGGCTTCTACGCCGACATGGCCAAGGTCCGCCGCTTCGATCAGGAGGCCACGGCCCTCCAGCGCCAAGGCGAGCTGGCTCTTTGGGTTCCCCTCACCGGCCAGGAAGCCGCCCAGATCGGTTCCGGACGCGCCACCCAACGGCAGGACTACATCTTCCCCACGTATCGGGAACACGGAGTTGCGTTGACCCGTGATGTGGACCTGGCGGAACTCCTGAAGCTGTTCCGTGGAATTTCGAATGGCGGCTGGGACCCCACCGAGAACAACTTCCATCTCTATACGCTCGTGCTTGCGGCGCAGACACTGCATTCCGTTGGTTACGCCATGGGAATCCAGCGGGACCAGAAGCTCGCGGAAGCCAATGGCTCCAACGATCCGAAGGCTGCCGTTGTGGCCTACTTCGGGGACGGTGCCAGCTCCGAAGGCGACGTCCACGAATCCATGGTGTTCGCGGCGTCCTACAACGCTCCCGTGGTGTTCTTCTGCCAGAACAACCACTGGGCCATCTCGGTTCCCACCGAGGTCCAGACCAAGGTTCCCCTGTTCAACCGGGCCAAGGGATACGGTTTCCCGGGCATCCGGGTGGACGGCAACGACGTCATCGCCGTCCATGCGGTCACCGAGTGGGCGCTTGAACATGCACGCGAAGGCCGTGGTCCTGTGCTCATTGAGGCATATACCTATCGCGTCGGAGCCCACACCACGGCGGATGACCCCACCAAGTACCGCGAATCCGCCGAGGAAACCGCGTGGCGAGGCAAGGATCCCTTGGATCGCTTGGAGAAGTACCTCCGCAACGAGGGCCTTGCCGACGAAGCTTTCTTTGAGCAAGTCAGAGTCGACGGCGACAAACTCGCTGCCCATGTCCGTAGTACCACCCAAAGTCTGCAGGGCCCTAACTTCCGCGAGTCATTCGCCGGGGTCTATGCCGAACCGCACCCGCTGGTGGCCGAGGAACTTGCTTGGTTCGAGGAATACTCCGCCGGATTCGAAGGCGACGAGGAAGAGGGGACAGGCAACTGATGACCACCATGACCATAGCCAAGGCCATCAACGAAGGCCTCCGGGCGTCGCTCACCAACAACCCGAAGTCCTTGCTCATGGGCGAAGACATCGGGCCGCTCGGCGGTGTCTATCGCGTGACCGACGGACTGATCAGGGAGTTCGGTGCAGACCGGGTGGTTGATACCCCGCTGGCTGAGTCTGGCATCGTCGGCACCGCGATAGGCCTGGCCCTGCGCGGCTACCGTCCCATCTGCGAGATCCAGTTCGATGGCTTTGTGTTCCCCGGTTTCAACCAGATCACTACGCAACTGGCCAAGATGCACTCGCGCAGCGGCGGCAAGCTGACTGTTCCCGTGGTCATCCGCATTCCTTACGGTGGCGGCATCGGCTCGATCGAACATCACTCGGAATCACCGGAGGCGCTGTTCGCCCACACCGCCGGCCTGCGCATCATCACCCCGTCCAATGCCCACGACGCCTACTGGATGATCCAGCAGGCCGTTGACTGCACGGACCCGGTCATCTTCTTCGAACCCAAGCGCCGCTACTGGCTCAAGGGCGAGGTGGACATCGAAAACCCGGGACCGGCGTCGGACCCGTTCCAGGCGCACGTCCTGCGCGAAGGCTCCGACGCAACGATCGTGGCTTACGGTCCGCTGGTGCCGGTCGCGCTGGCCGCAGCAGCAGCGGCGGAAGAGGACGGGCGCAGCATCGAGGTGATCGACCTACGCTCGATTTCCCCTATCGACTTCGACACTGTCACCGCTTCCGTCAAGAAGACGGGCCGCTTGATCGTTGCCCACGAAGCCCCGACATTCGGGGGGATCGGCGGCGAGATCGCTGCGCGGATCAGTGAGCGGGCCTTCCTGCACCTTGAGGCTCCGGTCATCCGCGTGGGCGGCTTCCACATGCCGTATCCCGTGGCCAAGGTGGAAGAGGACTACTTGCCGGACATCGACAAGATCCTCGAAGCCCTGGACCGTTCCCTGGCCTACTAGCCGCCCCTGATTGCACCCGCCGCCAAGCGGACGGGCCAGCCAAGATCGAGGACACAAGTGACTGTTAAGAAATTCAACCTGCCGGATGTCGGCGAAGGACTGACCGAGGCGGAAATCGTCTCCTGGAAGGTCAAGCCCGGCGACACCGTGGCCATCAACGACGTCATCTGCGAGATCGAGACCGCCAAGTCCCTCGTGGAATTGCCGTCCCCCTATGCCGGAACGGTGGCGGAACTGCTCGTTGCCGAAGGCATCACGGTTGAAGTAGGAACCGCGATTATCGGTATTTCGGACAATGCGCCGGGAGAACCGGAGCCCACCCCGGCGCCGGCGGCTCCGGCCGCTGTCGCGTCGTCCCTCGCCCCACCGGCCGCGCCTGCAGCCGAACAGGTCTTCGAAGCCTCGATGTACGGCAAGTTGCCCGACGACGCCGGAACGTCCGACGGCGGTCCCGCCGGCGGACCGCTGGTTGGTTCCGGTCCCAAGGCCGACGCCGTCAAGCGCCGCCCGCGTAAGCGCCCGGAAGGAGCCACGGCTGCAGCCTCGGCCGCCCCGAGCTCGGCACCCGCAGCCGCCGTCGTCGAACGAGTCGTCGAGCCCACTGCTCCGGCCCTGCCGCTTGTTGCCGCACAGCAGCCCACAAGCCAGGGAGCCGCAAGCCAGGCGCCTGTAGGCCAGGCACCGGGGCTCACCGGCCTCGGCGCAACGGTCAGCGGCATCGTCAACCGGGTGTTGGCGAAGCCTCCCGTGCGCAAGATCGCCCGCGAACTGGGGATTGACCTGGCCGACGTCGTCCCCACGGGAGCCCGCGGCGAAGTGACCCGCGAGGACTTGGTGAGCTACCAGTCGCAGCGCGACGCCGAGGTGGACCAAGCAGACAAGTTCTGGGGTGCGTCCAAGAAGCCGCAGGATCAGCGGGTGGAACGGATCCCCGTCAAGGGCGTCCGGAAGGCCACCGCCAAGGCTATGGTGGAGTCGGCCTTCACGGCGCCGCATGTGAGTATCTTCGTCGATGTCGATGCCAGCCGCACGATGGAATTCGTCAAGCGGCTCAAGGCCTCCAGGGACTTTGAGGGCATCAAGGTATCGCCGCTGCTGATTCTCTCCAAGGCCGTGATTTGGGCCGCGGCACGCAATCCGAGCGTTAACGCGACCTGGGTGGAGAACGCCGACGGCAACGGAAACGCGGAGATCCTCGTCAAGCACTACATGAACCTGGGTATTGCTGCAGCTACGCCGCGAGGGCTCATGGTCCCGAACATCAAGGATGCCCAGGACCTTTCCCTCAAGGAACTGGCCCTCGCGCTCAACGAATTAGCCAGTACGGCACGCGCGGGCAAGACCCAGCCTTCGCAGATGCAAGGCGGCTCGTTGACCATCACCAACGTTGGCGCCCTCGGTATCGATACAGGAACGCCCATCATCAACCCCGGCGAGGTGGCAATCGTCGCGTTCGGCACCATCAAGCAAAAGCCTTGGGTTCTCGACGGCGAGGTCATCCCCCGCTGGATCACAACGCTTGGCGGTTCGTTCGATCACCGGGTGGTGGACGGGGACCTCTCCGCCCGCTTCATGGCCGACGTCGCGTCCATTCTCGAAGAGCCGGCTCTGCTGCTTGACTGAGCAGCGCGGCGGTGGGACTGAGCAGCGCGGCGGTGGGACTGAGCAGCGCGGCGGTGGGACTGAGCAGCGCGGCGGTGGGACTGAGCAGCGCGGCGTTGGGGCCCGGCACCGTGTTGCCCGGGTCCTGACGGAAGTCTTCCAGCCGCCCGCCGTCGTATCCGTCTTGCTGCTCATCAGTCCCGCGGTGGACCCGGGTTTCCCGGGGACGATATGGTTCGGTGTCCTGGCGGCGCTCTTTGTGTGCGTGCTGCCGCTGGCCTACGTCTTGGCCATGGTGAGGCTCGGCAGGCTCAGCGACCACCACGTCAGCGATCGCAGGGAGCGTGCGCCCTTGCTGATGCTTGCGCTCGTGTCCGTGGTCGTGGGGTTGGTGGTCCTGAACCTCATCCACGCCCCGACGAGCGTCTCAGCGATGATCCTTGCACTGATTGGCGGCATCACAGTGTTGGCCGCAGTCAGCCTCGTGTGGAAAATCAGCGGTCATGCCTCGGCAATCTCCGCGGCTGCAGTCATTGTGGCCCTTATGTTCGGGCCGGTGTGCTTGCCGCTCCTGCTTCTGGTTCCGGCCGTCGGCTGGTCCCGCGTCGTCCTACGGGACCATACCCGCGGCCAGGTCATCGCCGGTTCGTTGTTCGGCGGGGTGGTCATCGCGGGACTTTGGTGGGTCCTGCGCGGTTGGTTGAGTTAGTAGGACGTGTAGCTGAGCGCAAGGTCGCGCAGTTGCTGGTCGCTCATGCTGCCGATCATTCCAAATGACAGCACCATGGCCAGGGCTCCGACGGCGAGCATCGCGGAAGCAACCACGAGCAACAATTTCCAGTCGGAGCGAAGGATGCTGCGGAACGTTTCCGGCATCTGGAGCAGCGGAGAGATCATGTTCGGAGCGCTGTCTACCGAGCCGTCGTCGAGAAGCGCCACGATGCGGTCATTTGCCCGGTCGAAGCGCATGGAGCTGATGTGGTTGCCGTGGCGGGCGAGCAGAATGTCGTGTCCGACGCGTTGGCGCGGCTGCAGAGTAAGCAAAAGGGATCCCCTACGGGTTGTTGTGATGGGCGGCTCGCACCCTTGGGGGCCACCTCAATTTTACCGGCGGCGTCCCAGCCGCACGGCCAAAATCGGGGTGAGACCGCCCACCACAACGCGTGATCCCGGTCAAAGTCCCGGGGCCGGGGAGTCGCTTAAGGTTCGTCCGTCTTGGCGATGTAGACGTCGCACGGCGCTTTGTGCGCCACCGTGTTGGCGACGCTGCCGAGAACCCTGGCCAGTCCCTGCATGCGGCGGTTGCCGACCACGATCACTTTGGCACCCACTCGTTCGGCTTCCTTGACCAGGGCCTCTCCGGCTTTGCCGAAGACAGCTCCATAGCTTGTGGTCAACTGGTCGGAGGCGAGTTCAGCGGCCACTTTGCTGGCTACCTTCTCCGCCTCGTCGGCGTCCGAGAGAATCCACTTGTCGCCGCCGCTTTCGACGACCTCTACGTGGGCGCCTTCAAACGCGGTGATGACGCGCAGTTCCGCGCCCAGTGCGGTTGCCAAATTCTTTGCCGAATCGGCGGCCCGCCTTGCCGTTACGCTGCCGTCGACTCCAACGAGGACTATTCCGCTCATATCTCTGCTCCTTTGCTGATGACATCAATCGCTTCTTGCAAAACCGGCGCCAATCGGCGGACGCCTTCGGCGATGGACTCCGGTGGCACTGCGCTGAAAGCCAACCTCAGTTTGTTGGATGGTTCGTCGGAGTGCGTGAACGCCGCGCCGGGGATGAACACGACCCCCGCTTCGATCGCCTTCTTGAGCAGCGGATATGTGTCCACGCCGTCGGGCAAAGTGACCCAGACGAAGAAGCCGCCCTCGGGCTTGGTCCAGCTGAGGCCGGAAGGCATGTGCTCTTCCAACGCCACCAGCAGGGCATTGCAGCGTTCCTCGTACAGGGCCCGGTAGGTGTCGATCTGCCCGCGCCAGTCGTAGTCCCGAAGATATGCCGAGATGATCATCTGGTTCAAGGTCGGAGGGCAAAGCGTCACGGCTTCCGAGGCGAGATAGAAGCGCCGCTGCAAGTGCTCGGGTACCAGCGCCCACCCGATTCGCAGCCCCGGGGCAAAAATCTTGGAGAACGAGCCCATGTAGATGACGTCATGCTCGTTCGCCGCCCGCATTGGTTCCAGCGGGTTGCCGTCGAAGCGCAAAAGACCGTAGGGGTTGTCCTCGAGCACCAGGATATTCGCATTGCGGCATATATCGACGATGTGCTGACGCCTCGCCGGAGCAAGTGTGATGCCGGAGGGGTTGTTGAAGTTGGGGATCGTGTAGAGGAACTTGATGGCCTTGCCCTGCGCATGAAGCGCCGCGATCTTGGCTTCCAGGAGTTCCGGGACCAGGCCGTCGTTGTCCATGTCCACTGTCTCAACCTGGACCTGATAGGCCTCGAAGGTGTTCAGTGCGCCCACGTAAGTGGGGTTTTCCACGAGGACGACGTCACCCGGATTGCAGAAGACCTTCGTGGCCACGTCCTGGGCCGATTGGGAACCCGCGGTGATCACCACGTTCTCCGGGCGGGCGTCCAGGATGCCTTCCGCGGCCATGATCTCGCAGATCTGGGTACGCAGTTCCTCGGTGCCCTGTCCGCCGCCGTACTGCAGCGCCGTCATACCTTCTTCCGCGATGATGCGGGCGGCGGTCTGTCCGAGCTTTTCGAGGGGCAGGGACTGCAGATAGGGGTTTCCGCCGGCGAGGGACACGAGTCCCGGCCGCATTGAAATGTCGAAGACGTCACGCACAGCGGACTGCTTGATGTTGGCGGCGCGCTCCGAGAAAAGTTCCTCGTGGCGGTGGGCGGCAGTTGCTGCTCGCTCTATTGCGTCGATTGCTTCCGCGGGCAACTCGGGCCCGGCATCCAATGTTTCGTGGGTCACAGTGAAAGGATACTCCCCGGAGTTGCCAATTGAGCAACGGATGTTTCATCCTAATTTCGAGATTCGCGGTGCGAAGCGCTTTACGTCCGGACACAGGAAGGCTGGAATAGAGCCATGACGACGCATCCCGAACTCGAATCCAAAGCCCTTCGCTTCAAGGAGCTCCATAGCGTGCCGCACGCGCCGTTGGTGCTGGTGAATGCGTGGGATGCGGCATCTGCGCGAATGGTTGAGGAAGCGGGAGCGACGGCGGTGGCGACCTCCAGCTCGGCAGTCTCATGGAGCTTGGGGTACCGGGACGGGGACCACCTTCCGCGGCAACTCGCGATGGAAGCGCTGTCGCGGATAGCAAAGGCTACGCGCTTGCCCGTGACTGCGGACATCGAGACCGGGTACGGCCGTACCGACGAAGAACTCCAGGCCACCGTTCGAGCGGTGCTCGACGCGGGCGCCGTCGGGATCAACATCGAGGACTCGGCGGATCAACCGCTGAGCGAGATCGGTGAACAGTCCAGGCGCATCGCCCTGATCAGGCAGACGGCCGAGGACGTGGGCGTCGCACTGTTTATCAATGCGCGTACGGACACTTATTGGTCTGGAAAGTTTCCGGACACTGCGTATGAGGAAACGCTGCGCCGTGCGGACGCCTATCAACGGGCCGGGGCGGACGGAATTTTCGTGCCGGGTTTGACGGATCTCCATGTTCTGCATGATCTCTCCCGGCGGATCAGCGCACCGCTCAACGCCCTGGCCGGCTTGGGTTCGCCGTCGCCCGGAGAACTGCACGACGTCGGCGTGCGGCGAATCAGCATCGGCGGCAGTACTGCCAGGGCGGCCTACGCGAAGGTCTCGAGGCTGGCAAGGGAAGTTCTTGGCGACGGAAACTGGTCGGGCCTCGCCGGATCCCGGAGTTATGCCGACATGGACGCGCTATTCGAGTGACGGGCCGCCTCAGCGCAAACTCAGGACGTCCGCGAGGGTGTTCCCGTCGATGTAGATCGCGGCCTGGGATGCTCCCGTAGCCGCCACCGCGGTCTGCGCGAGCTGGGTTTCGATCCGCGGTTGGTCGCACACGCCTCCGGGACGCAGCGACCCGCTCAGGTTCACGACGGCGGTGGTGCCGTCGAGGTAGCCCGAAACGTACCGCAGCGCCGAGCCCGAGAGCGCGTTGTACAAACCTGACCGGGACGCGGTTCCATCGGGCGCCAGCAGTTGCCCCATTGCCACGGACAGCGGGTCGCTGCCCGGAGGGGCGGCGACGTGCACAGCTACCAGGCTGTCGTCGCAGCCGAACCGCACACCACGGCTGCCGCCGTCGCCGATCGCCACGAAATACACAGTGGCTCCAGTCGATTCGCCGGCGGTCGGGAGGGGTGCGGGAACCGGAACGGCTGCGGGTGCCAGCGGGCTCGCCGTGGTTGGGCGCGGCGCCGCGGTAGGCGGGTTGATATACGGGGGAGGAGCCGGAAGGGGCATGGGAATCGGCCCGGTAACAGGCTCCTGCGTCGCCTGGACGAAGCCGGGTGAGCCTGGTTGTTCGGAACGCGACCCGCCCGGACCGCCACCGCCTGGGGACGCACAGCCGGCCAGACTGAGCGCAAGGGACAGACACAGCGCGGCGACCGTCGTCGTACATTCCACGCCGCGTCCGACCCGCATGACAGCCCCCGCTCCTGCCCTGATCACCCCTGGTGCCTGTAACTCAACGTTACGGCTGGCCGCCCGGGTGTGGACCGCTCTGTCCATGACGGTTCGGCCTCAGCTCAGTCACGGAATGGTAGCGGTGCGGTGACGCCTTGCTCCCGGTTCGGAGGGTGTTCCGGGCTAGTCCGTTCCCTTGATCTTCCGCCAGCCGCCGGCGCGGTTGTTCGCAGCGATCTGCCGCAGCATTGTGGTGAGCGGTGCGCGGGGAATCTCGTCGTGCTGGTGGAAGGCGATCATTCGGGCGGTCTTGTTGCCGTGCCCCGATGTGATGATGTCGTCCGGGTCGGGGACAATCGCGCCGTCGTAAAGGAACAGGTTGACGTGGTCCTTGGCTGCGAGCAGCGCGCAAACGTTACCGTCGAGGACAAAATAAGGCCTCGTGCGGCGCTTGATCGTCTCGACGATTTCAGGCTCGGCTTCATGGATGAGGTCGCGTAGTTGCTCGGCGATCGCGCGTTGCCAATCCGGGAGGGCCTCTAGGTAGGCGTCGACGTCGGGATGGCGGTTGTAGTCGGCCATGCCGCCATCGTACTGACAAAGAATGCCCCCGCCCACGCCTCAACGGCGGGACAGGGGCACTCTCGCGCGTCGCGCGGGGCGAGCCGCAGGGACTAGGCTGCTACTTCAGCTTCCTGGAAGGCAGTCAGCGGCTCGAAGATGCCCTTGATCTGCTCGACAACTTCGGCATCGTCCTTCGGGTGCAGTTCAGCGAAGCGGATCATGGAGCCCGGAACGGCGAGCTTGACGTCCTCGAGGACCTTGGCGCCCGCGATGCCGGCTGCCTTACGGGCCTCGTCCTGCGCCCAGACGCCACCGAACTGGCCAAAAGCGGTACCGACGACGGCGGTCGGCTTGCCTGCCAGCGCGCCGGCGCCGAACGGGCGGGACAGCCAGTCGATGGCGTTCTTGAGGGATGCCGGCATGGTGCCGTTGTGTTCCGGCGTGACGAGCAGGATGGCGTCGGCTGCGGCGGCGGCAGCGCGGAGGGCAGCGGCTTCGGCGGGAACTTGGCCCTCGACGTCGATGTCTTCGTTGTAGAACGGGATGTTGCCGAGGGAGCCGTGGATCTGTACTTCGACGTTTTCGGGAGCGTTGAGCTGGATGGCTTCGGCGAGCTTGCGGTTGTGGGAATCGGCGCGGAGGCTGCCAACGAGGGCGAGAACGGTGTTCTTGGACATGGGAACTCCTTGGGTCTGGCCGCGGACGGTGCCGCAGGCGCTCGGTTTGGAGGCTTTTGCTGCCTTCGTAGATTCTAAACGGACTACGGTCCGCTTAATATTCCCAAGGCTAGAATGTTTCTGTGAGCCTCATCCCCATCCGGCCCGGGTTGCCCTTCGGAACGCAGCCGGAGCGCAGTGACGCCGCGCGTAACCGCGAACGGCTCCTTCAAGCTGCGAGGGATCTCGTGGCTGAGCACGGCGTGGACGCTGTCACTATGGACATGCTCGCGTGCAGGGCCGACGTCGGGAAGGGGACCGTCTTCCGCCGATTCGGCAGCAGGGCAGGACTCATGATGACTCTCCTGAGCGACGCGGAGGCCGAATTCCAGCGAGAGTTCATCTTCGGTCCACCGCCGCTGGGTCCCGGAGCACCCCCGCTTGAACGCCTCATTGCCTTCGGCGAAGCGCGCATCAAATATGTCGACGAATACGGCGAGCTGGCGCGCGCCGCGGCGGAGCATTCCCCGCAGAATCGGCACGACGCCCCGCCGGTCGTGTTGTGGCACCGGCACATCGAGATGCTGCTGCGGGAAGCGGGCCTGGACCGCGATCCTTGGCTGCTGGCTCTTTCCCTCGGCGCCACCCTGGATCCTGAACGCACGCTCCATGCCCTTCGCTCACACGGAGTCACGCCGGAGCGCCTTGCGGCGTCGTGGCGCGAGCTCGTCACCCGCCTGCTTAAAGACGCCTGACAAAAGCTACGGTGGGCTACCTTGGCCCGGTAGCCTAGCGGCATGACCCACACACCGATCCGCACCGCCGTCGTCGGCTTTGGCCTTTCCGGCAGCGTCTTTCACGCGCCGTTTATCGCAGCCAATCCCGCGTATTCCCTCGACGTCATCGCCACTTCGGACGCGGGTCGCAAGGCAAAAGCCGAGGAACGCTATCCCGGCACGAGGATCGTGGACAGTCCGGAAGACGTCCTGGCGCTTGCTCGGGAGCTGGACCTCGTGGTGCTCGGCACGCCGCCCGCGACCCATCACCCTCTCGCGAAGGCCGCGCTGGAAGCCGGGCTCGACGTCGTCGTGGACAAGCCATTCGCGGTGAGCAGCGCGCAGGGGCAGGAGCTGATCGAGCTGGCCGCGAGGCTGGGCCGCGTGCTGACCGTCTACCAAAACCGCCGCTGGGACGGCGACGCACTCACTGTGAAGAAACTGCTCGACGCCGGGACGCTGGGCGAGGTCATGCGCTGCGAAGCTTCAATGGAGCGGTGGGCGCCCGAAATCAGCAAGGCGTGGAAGGCCGGCGCCACGGCCCACGACGGCGGTGGGCTGCTCTTCGACCTGGGAACCCACCTGTTGGACCTGGCCCTGCAGATGTTCGGTCCCGGCGAAGTCATCCACGCAGAAATACTGGCGCGACGGCCCCAGGAAAAGGCTGACGATGACGTCTTCCTGGTCCTGAAGCATGCTTCCGGAGTGCTCAGCCACGTCGCCATGAACGTCAACAGCCAGCTTCATGCTCCGCGCTTCCGCATCCTGGGCAGCAAGGGTGGCTTCCTGAAGTACGGAATCGATCCCCAGGAGCCGTTCATCCTGGCAGGCGGACTGCCCACAGATGGCAGCTACGGCGTCGACGATCCGCAGTACTACGGCACCCTGGAAATCGATGGCGTGCGGACGTCGGTACCCACTGAGCGCGGCGCCTACCAGGAGTTCTACCGGATCCTTGCGGAGAAGATCGCCGACGGCGGTGCCGCCTCCGCCTTGCCGCTCCCCGTGGATCCGGCCGGGCCAGTCGAGGTACTCAAGCTGATTGAGCAGGCCCGGACACTCGCCTGAAAGTTTTTTTTGGATCGGGCGTAACCTCGCCGGGACCGTCAGCGATGTAAGGGGAGTGTGGACAACGTCCGCACTGATCATCCGGTAGCGACAAAGCCGCTGCCGGAGTAGTCCCAAAACGTTTGTCGGAGGGTTCCATGTCCTTGTTCACTGTCCTTGCCACCAGCAAAATCGCCGCCGGCGTCCTTGCCGCCGGAGCTGTAGCGGTTGGCGGAACCGGCGTCGCAGCCTTCAACGGAGCGCTTCCCAACGATATGCAGAAGAGCGCCCACGAGCTGCTCGGAGCCCCGGCTCCGGCCGCATCCAAAGCAGCTGAGTCCGCAGAGTCCAAGGCGGCTGAGGCGTCCCAGATGGCCACGTCGAAGGCCACTGACGCCGCCGCCGACGCGAAGTCCAAGGCCACGGACGCGGTCGACGACGCAAAGTCCAAGGCCGCAGCAGCAGTCGCATCGGCCAAGGCCACCTCACCCGAGGCGTTCGGCCTCTGCACCGCCTTCCTCAACGGCGGCCTCAAGGCCGACACCAAGGTGCCCGGCTACTCCTCGCTGGTTGTTGCCGCTGGCGGCGAAGCCAACGTCAACGCACACTGCGCAACTGTAGTTAGCGAAGGCAAGGCTGCCGGCTTGAAGGCTGACGGTTCCGCTTCCGCCAAGGCGGACGCCGATGGAAACGCCGCACTGCCTGCTACGCCTGCCGTACCGGCGGTTCCCGCAGTGCCGTCCGCACCGGCCGTCCCCGCTGTGCCGTCCCAGGTGCCGACGGTGCCGGTGCACGTGCCGTCCGATTCTGTCCGCCCGTAACACTGCGGCTACGCTTGAACGGCGGGGCTCCTTGGCTAAATGACAAGGAGCCCCGCGACGCAACAGACTGCAGCAGTGGTCATTTCCCAGGCCAGGGACGATGACCGCGCTGCGTGGGATGGAGGGGTCGCGGGTGCTTGACCCTTTGGCTGATGAATACTTGCAGGCGGACGAGGAAGATCCCGCACTGCTCTTCACGGCTGCCTATAACGAGTTTTCCGGACCGGTGTTTGGATACCTACGCGCCCGCGGCGTAGACGATCCGGAAGCAGTTACCCAGGACGTGTTCCTGGCGCTTTATCCCAAACTGGATTCCCTCCGCGGAGGTCTCCAGGGGGCCAAGACCCTGCTCTTTTCCATAGCGCACGCGCGAATGGTGGATCACTATCGCAAACGGGAACGCACCCCTGATTCCGCGCCCTATGAATCCGATCTGGATTCGCGACGCGCCCCTTCAGCCGAGGACCAGGCATTCGGGCACGGGGAAGGCCTGGGTGTAACCGAGCTACTGGCCGACCTCAACCCCGACTACCGGGAGGTCCTGGCACTACGGGTCGTGGCGGACCTGTCGTTGGAAGAAACAGCGGACATCATGGGCAAATCCCAAGGAGCCGTGAAGCAGTTGCAGCGCAGGGCATTGAGTGCACTGAGAGAACGTGCACTACTAAGGAATGGCACATCATGAGCGAAAAATCCGCATCCTTCGGTGAGCAAGGCATTGACCGCCTGCTTGCTGATGCCGGGCTCGACGAAGCGTACGAGATCCGGACTGAGCTGCTGGAACTGCGCGCCCTCGCGAGCACCCGGCCACAGCCCTCGGCGGCTGTCCAAGCCTTGATGGCACCGGCGAGCGTTGCGGCTGCACCTGTCACGTCCACAACCCCGCTAGCCCGCACGGCGGCTGCGCCGATCGACGAACTGGCCGCGCGCCGTCGTCGTAAGCGCCGTGCCGGCATTGCGGCTCTTGCCATTGCGGCTTCCCTTGCCGCCGGAGCTACCGCTGCGGCTGCGTCCGAGGGCGGCATCCCGGGCACGATCGAACACTTGGGCGCCGTGGTGGGATCCGTTGTTTCGCAGCTCACCCCTGGATCGGGCGGCAAGGCCCCGCAACAGCAAGGAACCCGTCAGGAGCCGGTCCCGATGCCCACCCGGGAAACAAGCGTTCCCGGATCGCCCTCTCCGGAGTCCTCTGCGCCTGGGGCCCAAAACAGTGCGCGTCCATCGCCGCACGCGACTCCCGGCACTACCGCTCCGGGGTCCGAGTCGGATCCGCGTAATGGATTGCACGACATCGCAAAGGGCCGCCCGGGGCCAATTACGATCCCGACGCCGGAGGTCCCAACGCCCACGCTCCCGTTGCCCCAGCCCGTTCCCTCCGAGATCCTTCCGGGCAACCCGGTCAAGCCGTAACTGGGCCTGCGCTCCGGTGCCGGGGCTTTCCGGACGCTCGCTCACTAATACGCCCAATTCCTGCGACCCTCGATCACTTTTGTAGCGAATCCCCATCAACGCTCGCTCAGAAAAAGTGAGCGAGCGTTGGGCCGAAATGCCCCAAAAGCGAGCGAGCGTCGCTGAAAACCCCGACGGCGGGGTGCCGCTTCCCAAGGAAGCCGCACCCCGCCGTCGGGCTCGTTAACCGCGCCCGTTAGAGGCGGAGAAGACTATGCCGAGACCAGGTTGTGCCAGTCGGCGACGAGGGGCAGGTTGTGCGCCTCGGAAACCGAGCGGTGCGTGACCTTGCCTGCCGCGATGTTGAGGCCGGCTGCCAGGGCGGGGTCGCGGTCGAATGCGGCCCTGACGCCCAGGTTGGCCAGTGACACTGCGTAGCGCAGGGTGACGTTGGTCAGGGCGTAGGTGGAGGTGTTCGGAACGGCGCCCGGCATGTTGGCGACGCAGTAGAAGATCGTGTTGTGGACCTTGTACGTGGGTTCCTGGTGCGTGGTGGGGTGCGTGTCCTCGAAGCAGCCGCCCTGGTCCACTGCGATGTCCACCAGCACGGAGCCGGGCTTCATGCGGGAAACCAGCTCGTTGGTGACCAGCTTGGGGGCCTTGGCGCCCGGGATCAGCACGGAACCGATGACGAGGTCGGCGTCGACCACGGACTTCTCGATCTCGTATGCGTTGGAGGCGACCGTCTTCAGGCGGCCCTGGTAGAGGGCATCCAGTTCGCGGAGGCGGTTGATGTTGATGTCCAGGATGGTGACGTCGGCGCCCAGGCCCAGGGCCATGGCGGCGGCGTTGGTACCGGCAACACCGGCGCCGAGGACAACAACCTTGGCCGGACGGACGCCCGGGACGCCGCCCAGCAGCACACCCTTGCCGCCGGCCGGAGCCATGAGGGAGGAAGCGCCGACGACGACCGACAGGCGGCCGGCAACCTCGGACATGGGTGCCAACAGAGGCAGCGCGCGGCCGTCCTGGACGGTTTCGTAGGCGATGGCCGTGACGCCGGAGTTGATGAGTTCCTGGGTCAGCTCGGCTTCGGCGGCCAAGTGCAGGTAGGTGAAGATGATCAGGCCCTTGCGGAAGCGGTGGTACTCAGCCTTGATCGGTTCCTTGACCTTCATGACCATGTCAGCGCGTGCCCAGACGTCGTCGGCCTCGGCCACGATCTCAGCGCCGGCAACCGAGTATTCCTCGTCCGTGATACCGGAGCCCAGGCCTGCGCCCCGTTCGACCAGAACGGTGTGGCCGTGGGTGCGGAACTCGTGAACGCCCGCGGCCGTGATGGCAACGCGGAATTCGTTGTTCTTGATCTCTTTGGGGACACCGATGATCATTTTGGGCTCCATCTTCGAAAGGCTTCAACGGCCTTTTTCTCTGCGGGGGACTGTGCTTCCAGAATAAATCCGCTGTGAGCCAGCCGACAGGAAAGGCGATCGTCACGGTTGTCGACTTCCCCGGAATTCCGCGGTTTTTGCCGCCCTCGACTCGACATTTGTCGATATTGAGGGCGTCAGGTGTCGCCTGATGTTCGTGAGGCAAAGTAGTGTTTTCTCCATGCAGCAAGACGTGGAGAAAATCGTCGAGGACGTAGCACTCAAGTTGGGCCGCGGCCTCTCCCTGGAAGACCTCGACGGCGTGCTGCTCGCCTACAGTTCCAACCAGTCCCACGCCGACCGTGTGCGCGTGAATTTCCTCCTGAGCAAGCGTGTCCCGGTGGACGTCAGCGCCTGGCAGCTCTCGCACGGCATCGCAACCGCGGTGCGTCCCGTCGTCGTACCCGCCAATGAAGAACTCGGGATGGTCGGGCGGGTTTGCGTCCCGTTGCTGGTGCGCGGATTCCGTGTGGGGTACCTCTGGGTCCAGCAGGACCTTGACGAGCAGACCGCGACGGCGATACTCGCCGAATTGCCTGGCGTCCGGGACGAGTTGGACCTCCTCGCGGGGTTGCTGCTCGATTCCAACACGGCGGAATCGGAGTTCCGGCGCCGCCGCGAGCAGGAATTCCTGGCTGCGTGCCAGGGCGAGTCCAACGCGGTGGCGGCCGTGGCGGGATGGAAAGAGATCCAAGGCAGGGGACCGTGGCAGCTGGTTACGGTGCTCGACGCCGAGGACAGTGGCGGCGTCTCGGATCAGATCGCGGCGACCCTGACACACCGTTCCGCCGCGCTTCAGGCCACTATCGGGGTCGATTCCGTGCTTTTCAGCGCGGGGACGGAGACGCACGCGGTCTTGTTGTTCCGCGAAACCGGCGGACGGGCAGAGCATGCCCAGGTCCTGGTCCACTATCAGCTGGAACTCGCCAAGCGCGCCGGCCGAAAAGTGGACCGGGTAATTCTTGGCATCAGCGAGCCGTTTTCGGCTATTCGCCAACTGGGCCGGGCGTACCGGCAGTCGAAGCTCGCGGCCCAGGCTGCCGCCGTCGATCCGCCACTCGGCGAGCTCGTGGACAGCCGCTCGGCCGGGATCTATCAGTTGTTCGAACGGCTACAGGCGCCGGGGGGCTGGGACGATTCGGGCTCGGCGCAATTTCAGGCAATCGAGGACGCGGACCGCAATGGCGAGCTGCTGCCCGTGCTCGAACTGCTCTACGACAGCGACGGCTCAGTGCAGGACGTCGCCGCGAAGCTCCACCTGCACCGCAGCAGCATCTACAACCGACTGGCCAGGGTCCGGCAGCTCATCGGCGCGGATCCGCTGAATGGCGCCACCCGGCTCGAACTCCACGCAACGCTCAAGGCGCGCCGCTGGGCTGGCCGACCGCGGATTTGAAGCCGCTGGAATCCGAAGCCGAGCTCGCCTACTTGTTGAGCTGCCTCAACTGAAGGCTGCAGCGCCAGCGGTCCGGGCGGTGTTGAATCATCTGCGGCTGGGTGTTCCGGCAGCACCGCCCGTGCCACTCGACGGCAAATGTTCGATGCCCTCCCATCCTCACTGCAGTGCCTTGGTTGCTGCGTCCAGAATCGATCCAAGATCGACGCCCGGTTGGGTGGGCTGCGGCGTAGGGGTAGGGGTAGGGCTGGACGGGGTCCGCGGCTTCCAGGAACCTGTGGGCGCGGGCGTCGGAGACGCTGGATCCGTCGGATCCGGCGTCGGCGTGGGGGTTGTTGGCCCTGTTGGAACCGGGCTGGGAGACGGCGCGGGCTGGGCCGGTACCGGACTGGAAGGAACAGGCACCGGAGTGAGGCTCGGGGGCAGTGCTGACGGGACGGCAGGAACCTGGACGGAGATCGATGGTGCCGGGACGCTCGACGGTTCGACAGCGGCGGGGCCTTGCGGCGAACCTTGCGCCGGGTCCGCGGCAGTCTGGCCGGACTTGGCGCTTGGGGTAGCTGCCGAAGGTGACGCCGCAGCGCTGGGGGACGTGCTTGCCGTTGTGGACGGAGCTCCGGATTGGGTGGAGCCTTGGCTATCTGAGCTGGCGGCGTCCTGGGCGCGGGATTCCTGGCCGAAGAAAGGCAACTCAAGGGCCTGGCCCAGGGAACCGGCGGCCAACAAGATGCCTAACGCACCTGTCACCACTGCCATTCGGTTGCTCATGGTCCGGACGGCGGCGGCCTTCTTGAGGACGGCGTGTGGTTCACGGCTGAAGGACGAACCGGTGAACGACGCCGGACCGACGCCGGGACGGGGTGCCGCCGGGATTTCCGTGGCAGCTGCGTTCTCAGCTTTGGTCGACTCAGCTGTCGCGCGAGCCAGGGTCGCAGCAGACACCGTGGGAATGGCTGCGGTGGCGGGTTCTGACGGCGCGGGGGCTACCGTTGGGGCGGCCACTGTCGGAATGGCCGCAGTCGCTGGTTCTACCGTCGCGGCAGCCACCTTCGGAGCCGTCACCGTCGGAATGGCCGCGGTTTCGCTGGCTTGCGAAGCCCGCTTCCGTTCGGCCGCGCGGGCGGCCGCGCGCGTGGTGGGTGCCGCCGTCGTCGGGGTTGCCGCGGGGGTGGGTGCCGCCGTCGAACTCAAAGGTTCAGAAGCCGGTGCAGCGATGAACGGTTCGCTGTCTTTGGCTCGACGGCGTCCGGTTGCTTTGGTGCTCTCGCCCGCCACTTGGGCACGGCGAGGCTGATCCATGGTTGGGGACATGGTGATTGCCTCTCAACGCCTTCGAGGTTAGCTGTCGGGTTCGGACGAGGCCGTCCGGCCGCGCATGGCGGCTTCACCCCAAGGGCCCCGAAGTGGGCCCGGAGACTCTGGGTCCCCCGTCTCTGCCGCGGGTCTGGCGGATTCCGGGTTGCGGCAGAGCTCGGCGTCAACCCGGAAGCGGCCCGGTTGGGGACTGGGTCGCCCCTCGACGTTACAACAGCCGGCATGCAAAGTCACATTTGAATAACGGGCGCGGCGACCCGTTTTTGCCCGGTCTGCCCGGCGATGAGTCCCGCGACGTGTTCGGCGTCGCGGCCGACCCCGCCCACGAGCCCGGAGGTCAAACCGTATTGGAAGGGCATGCCCACAAAGAACAGTCCCGGGAGTTGTTCCACGGCGCCCCGGCGAGTGAGAGGCCAGCCGTCCTCATCCGTGGGAAGTCCTTGGATCCAGCCAAAGTCCGGTTGGTATCCGGTTGCCCAGATCACAGTCGACACAGGGATCGCGTTGCCTCCGTCGGTCAGGGGTTGCCCCTCCCGCGTGCCCGTCACGCGTGGCAAGCGAGTGACTCCCGCGGCGTCGAGCTCCCGCGTTGAGGTCCGGATCAGCGGCGCGCCGTGCTGGGTGAACCCGACCGCGACTTTGCGTCCGATAGGGGTGGATCTGTTCAGCACCTTGTGGATGAAGAGCCACCAAAGGCCGCCGGCGTATCGCGTCACCGGGCCCGGAATATGGAACGGAGGGGTTCCGGCGATGTAGGTACGGTGGGTAGGTGCGAGCTCCAGGGCGATTTCGACGCCGGAGGTGCCGGAGCCGACCACCAGGACATCCCCGGGCGGAACCGAGTCCGGGTTGGCGTATTCCGCTCCGTGCAGTTGGTGGATGCCGGGATCAAGGTCCTTCGCGAATGCCGGGATCCTTGGCTGCGCGTTCGGGCCCGTGGCAACAACAACGTTCTTGGCGAGGATCGGCCCGGAGCCCGACTGCACCCGGAACCGGCCGTCCTCCCGCTCGATGCCTGCGACCTGTACGCCATTGCGTACCGGGAGTTCCCAGTTCCTGGCGTACTCCTCGAGGTATTCGGCCATGGCGTCTTTTCCGGGGAAGCTCCCCCGGGCGGCGGGAAATGGCATGCCGGGAAGGGAATCGTGTTGCGCCGGGGTGAAGAGCCGCAAGGAATCCCATCGGTTCCGCCACACGTCGCCGACGCGGTCCTGCGAGTCCAGGATGAGGAAGTCTTGCCGGTGTTTCTTCAGGTGGAATCCGGTGGCGAGCCCTGCCTGCCCGGCGCCGACAACTACGGTGTCCACTGGCTCATTGCTGTGCATCGCGAAGCCTCCTGAGGTGTTCGAGGTCATTAGAATATCATTCCAGTGACTGGAATGATATTCTTTTTGCGTGGAAATCCGGCACAATGACAGGCGGCTAGCGCAAGCTGTTGCAACCAAGGCGGCCGTGGTGGAGGCTGCCCGGCAGCTGTTTCTGGGCCGGGGATACGTGGCCACCACCATCGGTGCCGTTGCCGAGCAAGCCGGCGTGGCTGTCCAGACCATCTACAACTCCGTGGGCAACAAGGCTGCGCTGCTCTCGGCAGTGGTTGACGTAACTGCTGCTGGTCCGGATGCCCCCCGCTCCGTCCCGGAAACCATGCGCGAGCGGACTGCCGCGGCCGCCGACGCCGGGGCCGTTTTAGCGTTGTTGGCCGACTGGTTCGCCGAGGTGAATCCGCGGAGCAGCCAACTGTTCAGCGTCATGAGGCAGGCCTCCGCGGTCGACTCCGAAGCGGCAAAAGTGGAACGGGACCGGGCCGAAATCCGGTTGCGAAACTATGCGGAAGCGGCGGCTGCCCTCAGGCGGCGCGGGGCACTGACCTCCGGCATGAGCGACGAGCAAGCCGCCGCCGTGATCTGGTCGGTGGGCCACCCGGACACCTACCGATCACTCGTGCTGGATTTCGCCTGGGGCTTGGACCGCTACCGGGATTGGGTCCACGCGGCCCTCAAGGCCGCCCTCGCCTAGCTTTCTATTTGTTGCTTTGCTCTTCTGCCGCGTCCGTCTTCTTCTGGGTTTCCAGCCACGCCATGATGTCCGCAAGCCTGATGCGGCGATGCGTGCCACGGTATTCCACCGGGATTTCGCCACGGTCAGTCATGTTCCGCAGGTAGGTGTGCGAGATTCCCGCGAGTTCGGCCGCCCTCGAGGTCGTGAGCATTTCCTCCACGCTGCTCACGGTCACCGCTTCGCCCCGGCCCAGCCTGCCGAGGAGGTCGACGACGGCGTCCCTCGCCTCATCCGGCAGGCGGTGGACCGTGCCGTCCACGAAGACGGTGATGTCGTTGCTGTCCTGGAGTGAGCGCGCCAGGTTCCGGGCGTCGTCCGCGGCCAAGCCAGGCGTCACGCGGGGAGCTATCAATGCCATGGCAGAAGCCTAGCCGCTCGAGGCTGCGCGCTTACGCCGCCGTGTTAGATTCACGCCTATGGTCAACTACCCCGCCAATCCGGATCCAGGCCCTGCCGTCGCCTCGGCAATCGAGCTACTGGTGCGGCAAGGCTACGACTCGACCTCCGTGGACGACCTCGCCGATGCCGCTGGAATCAGTCGAAGCACGTTCTTCCGCAAGTTCGGTTCCAAAGAGGACATCGTTTTTGCCGACCACGACCGGATTCTGGCACGGGTCCAGGAGTTCCTTGCGGGAACGACGGCGGATCCGTTGCGCGCCGTCGTGGATGCCGCGCTCTTGGTCTTTGGCCATCACATGGGCAATCGGAAGACTTCCGTTGCCCGCTACGAACTTCTGCATCAGGTGCCGGCCCTTCGTGATCGTGAACTGGTCATGACGCATCGTTATCAGCGGGCATTTAGGAATCATCTTCTTTCTGCGCTGCCCGAGGGTGAGGGCAGGGAGGTTGCGGCCGTGGCCTTCGCCGCATCGGTAGTCGCCGTGCACAACAGCGTCCTGCGCCAATGGCTGCGGGCTGTTGCTGCTGGCGAACGCGTCGAGGGAGTCGAGGGAGTCGAGGGTGTCGAGCGCGGCGAGCGTGAGGCGCGGGAAGCTGAAGCCCATGAGTTGGCCGCCCGGCTTGAGCGTGAATTGGGCGCCTTGGCCGATACCTTTGCCCGCGTTTCAGCCGGGCCGGCGGGTAGCGAGGCTGCCGGTGCGCCGTCCGCGGAAAGCGGCCGTCCCGCCGTCGTGGTTGCCGTCCTGGATCCGGCAGCGGGCACAGAACAGATCCTTCAAGCGCTCCGGGACGCCCTGGCTTAGCTTTTGATTCCGCAGAATTCGCCACTGACATTGAGTTCCTTGACATGGAACTGAGTGTCAGCGCATGCTGGGAGTCGTAGATCGCAACCCCCGAGCGAGGATTTCCCCATGACGACGACGTCCGATAGCACTTCCGAGGAACTGGATGCCGTTTTTCCGGCGGGCATTGTTTTTCCGGCCGGGACTATGGAGCCCGAGTACGTCCTGAACGAATCCCTGGACCCGGATCCGGCCTCCGTCTTCAAGGACGTTAGCCGCGAGGACCGCGCCTACTGGGACCGCGCGAGGACCTTTGTCCAGGACGACGTGCTCCCGGTCATCGGGGGGTACTGGGAGCGCGCGGAGTATCCGCTGCACCTGGTGAAGCGCCTGGGTGAACTCGATCTGCTGCGCGACGGAATCAACATCGACGGGTTCCCGGCCATGAGCAAAACCGCCGCCGGACTGGTCACCATGGAACTGAGCCGCGGGGACGGCTCCATCGGCACGGTTGTTGCGGTCCAGGGCGGTTTGGCGCTGCGATCCGTGGCCGAATGCGGTTCCCCCGAGCAGCAGGCCCGTTGGCTTCCAGCACTTGCCCGTGCCGAGGAATACGGCGCCTTCGCCTTGACCGAGCCGGCGCACGGCTCCGACTCCGTGGGACTCGAGACTACAGCGACGCCCGTCGAGGGCGGTTATGTGCTCAACGGTGAAAAGAAATGGATCGGCAACGGCTCGATCGGCGGGCTGACCGTCGTCTGGGCTCGTGGCGACGACGGGCAAGTTCACGGATATCTTGTCCCGCAGGATTCGCCCGGGTACTCGGCCACGACCATCGAAGGCAAGCTCTCACTCCGGGCCATCTGGCAGGCACACATCCGCCTTGAGGATGTCTTCGTCCCGGCGGAAAACGCGCTCCCGGGTGCCCGGAGTTTCAAGGACACGGCCCGGGTGCTCTTGGCGACCAGGCTGGGAGTTGCCTGGTCCGCCGTCGGGCATGCCACTGCCTGCTACGAAACCGCTGTGCAGTACGCCGCCCAACGCCGGCAGTTCGGCCGCCCGCTGGCTGCCTCGCAGATTGTGCAGGAGCGTCTTGCCCGGATGCATTCCGAGCTCGCGATCATGCAGCTCATGGTCATGCAGATGACCAAGCTGGACGAAGAGGGCGCGCTGACTCCCGCGCAGGCGGCCCTCGCGAAGTTCACGTGCACCCGCACTGCCCGCAGTATCGCCTCGAACGCGCGCGACCTGCTCGGTGGCAACGGGATCTTGTTGGCCAACCGCGTGGCCCGGCACTTCGCCGACGTAGAAGGCATCCATACCTATGAAGGCACAGAGACTGTCCAAGCGTTGATCATCGGACGTTCGATCACGGGTATCTCCGCCTTCGCCTAAGCGGCATCCCCACTGAGACGCTCGCTCGGATATGTCGTCAAAATCCCGGACGCTCGCTCGGATATGAGCCCAATCGGCGGAACGCTCGCTCGAGGCCCCCATCTGTGAGCGAGCGTCGGACGGGAGGCCCCCATCTGTGAGCGAGCGTCGGACGGGAGGCCCCCATCTGTGAGCGGGCGTCGGATGGGAGGCGGTTGTTTGTGAGCGAGCGTCGGATGGGGGACACCTACTCCGCGTCGAGGTCCGTTTCCAGCAGTGTCACCAGGGAATCCAGGGCAGCGTCGGCGCCGTCGCCCTCCGCGCGAAGCACGACGACGTCGCCCTTCGCGGCGCCGAGCGTCATGAGCGAAAGGATGCTGGCGGCGTCGAGCGCGTCGTCGGCGGGCGAACCGGCCATTGCGATGGTCACCTCAATCGGGGATTCCCCCGCGGCTTCGGCAAAAATCGCAGCCGGGCGGGCGTGCAGTCCGGAGCGGCTGGCGATGGTGGCGGTGCGTTCGGGCATGGTTTCTCCTTGTGTTCAGGTAGGACAGTACGGCTGGGCTCAGAGCCCGAGTTCCTCGAGGATCGGCAGTTTCGCGCGGACCCAGGCCTTTGCGTCGAGCGCATCGGGCGCGCTGAGCGCCAGCCGGGCCAGCTCTTGCGCCTGTTCCAACGTCACCGTCTTGAGCACGGTTCCGACGGCGGCCAGCGAGCGGGCGGTCATGGACAGTGTGGACACGCCCAGGCCAACGAGCACGACGGCGAGGGCCGGGTCCGCGGCAGCCTCACCGCAGACGCCAACGGGTTTGCCGTGGCCCTCTTCCGCTGAGCCCGCGACGGTCAGCTGAACGAGGCGCAGGACCGCGGGCTGCCACGGGGTGTTGAGTTCGGCAAGGGGACCGAGTTGCCGGTCGGCGGCCATGGCGTACTGCGTGAGGTCGTTGGTGCCGAGGGACGCGAAGCCCACGTGGCGCAGGACCGACGCCGAGGTCAATGCCGCGGAGGGAACTTCCACCATCACGCCGGGCGTCTTGATTCCCGCGGCATCGCACATCGACGCGAAATGGGCAGCCTCAGCCGCAGTCGAGATCATGGGTGCCATGACCCACACCTCGGCTTCTGATTCGTCGGCAGCGATGGCGATGGCCTCGAGCTGGCGATCCAAAACACCGGGCGTGGTGAAGTCGGTGCGGTAGCCGCGCACACCGAGGGCCGGGTTGGGTTCCGTGGCGTCGGTGAGGAAGGGAAGGGGCTTGTCGGCGCCCGCGTCGAGGGTCCGGAGCACCACTTTCTTGCCCGGGAAGGCGTCGAACACGCCCCTGTACGCGGCGGCCTGTTCCAGCACGGTCGGTTCGGTGTCGCGTTCCAGGAAGCAGAATTCGGTGCGGAAAAGGCCCACGCCCTGGGCACCCAGCGCAGCGGCCGCGGCAGCGTCCTTGGCTCCGCCGACGTTGGCGAGGAGGGGCACCAAGTGGCCGTCCGCCGTCGTGCCGTTTCCGTCAAAAACCGCCAGAGTGGCGGCATTTTCGACCCACGCGATGGCGGCCGCGCGTTGCTCTTCGGTGGGTTCGAGCGAGAGTGAGCCGGCCGCGCCGTCCACGAAGACTTCGGCGCCGTCAGGAATTTCGTCCACTCCGCGGGCCGCGACGACCGCGGGCAGGCCGAGCGAGCGCGCGATGATCGCGGTGTGGGACTGCGGTCCGCCGCCGGAGGTGACCAGTGCTGTCACGATCGCGGGGTCCAGCGTTGCGGTGTCGGCGGGAGCGAGGTCTTCGGCCACCAGGATGAACGGAGTGTCCGACGCCGGGATCCCCGGGGCGGGTACTCCGCGAAGTTCGGCGACGATCCGCGCGCGGACGTCCAGGACGTCGGTGGCGCGCTCGGCCATGTATCCGCCCAGGTTGTGGAGCATTTCGGACACGGAGGCGCCGGCTTCCCAGATGGCGCGTTCGGCGGAGCTGCCGTTGTTGTTGATGAGTTTGGTGGCCGATTTCAGGAGCATGGTGTCCTTGGCCATGAGCGCGGTGGCTTCCAGCACGGCCTTACCGTCTCCGCTGGCTTTGTCCGCGCGTGCTTTGAGTTCGTCGTGGACCGATTGGGCCGCCGCTTTCAGGCCCGCGACGGCGTCTTCCGCAGTGGTCGATGCGGCTAGCTGCTCGCCCGACGGCGGTTCGCTGACTGGTTTGGGCATCTGACGGATAGTGCCAATGACGCGGCCCGGGCTAACGCCTACTCCTTGGAAATTCTGCACTGAAATCCTCTGTTCCTGCTCTCGGATCGGACCCACCGGCTGCGGCGCCTCGGGGTCCGAAAAAATCTCCTGTGACTCACTTCATATAGCGTTGCTATAGGTGCTAGGGTAGCGGCTATGAGTTTCGATGACCAGCTTCCGCCCAAAACTCGGCTGCTCCGTGCAGCTGCCGAGTTGCTGGCGAATTCGGACGGGTCGCCGGTCTCTACGCGCCAAATCACCAAACTTGCCGGCGTCACGGCGCCCACGCTTTACCACCACTTCGGCGACAAGGAGGGGCTGTTCGACGCCGTCGTTGCAGCCGGCTTCGAGGAGTACGTGGCGGGAGAGCGGGACTTCGCACCCTCTGGGGAACCCCTGGAGGATGTCCGCCGGATGTGGGACAACCACGTCCAGTTCGGACTTACCCAACCGCACCTTTACCTGGTGATGTTCGGCAACATCCGTCCGGAGAGCAGGCCGGCCATCGTGGCTGATGCCGAGTCGCTTCTGGAGGAGATGCTGAGCAAGGCAGCCATTGCCGGGCAGATCAACGTGCCCCCGCGCGAGGCGGCCAGGAGCATCCTGGCGGCCAACGTCGGCGTCACGCTCATGCTCATTGCAGAGCCTTTGGAAGACCGGAACCTCGAGCTTTCCACCATGACCCGGGATTCCATGATTTTCGCTGTGTCCACGGAAACAGCCCGTGGCGCCGCAGCAGACGACTCCGGCAAGTCGTCGGTTGTTGTTGCGGCAATCGCGCTGAATGCGGCACTCCAAGCCTCACATTCAGACCAGCTTTCCAGTTCGGAACTGAAGCTGTTCCTTGAATGGCTTCACCGAATCTCCAGCAGCTCCTAGAGCTGTCCTCCTTCGATAGATATCGACTGATCCCGCACTGATGCGGGACTCACGTTAGGAATTCACACAATGGCAACAGCGTCAGTTGCGAAACAGCGCACCAGCGTGCGCGTTGGTGTCCAAAAGTTCGGAACGTTCCTTTCGGGCATGATCATGCCCAATATCGGAGCCTTTATTGCATGGGGCATCATCACCGCCCTGTTCATCCCGGCAGGGTTCTTCCCCAATGCGGACCTGGCCAAACTCGTGGGCCCCATGATCACGTACCTGTTGCCGCTCCTGATCGGGTACACCGGCGGCCGGGCGGTCCATGGCATCCGCGGCGGCGTGGTTGGAGCCGCCGCCACCATGGGTGTGATTGTCGGTACGGATATCCCGATGTTCATCGGCGCCATGCTCATGGGCCCGCTCACGGCCTGGATCATGAAGAAGCTCGACAAGGTATGGGAAGGCCGGGTCAAGCCGGGCTTCGAGATGCTGATCGACAACTTCTCCGCAGGCATCGTCGGCGCCGCACTGGCCATCTTCGGCATGCTGGTGATCGGCCCGGTGGTGAAGGCCTTCAGTGACGGCGCCAGCTCCGTCGTCGAATTCCTGGTCCACAACGGACTTCTGCCGCTGACCAGCATCTTCATCGAACCCGCCAAGGTTCTGTTCCTCAACAACGCAGTCAACCACGGCATCCTCACCCCGCTCGGTACGGAACAAGCGCTGCAAAACGGGAAGTCCATCCTGTTCCTGCTGGAGGCCAACCCCGGCCCGGGCGTCGGCGTCCTGCTCGCGTACATGATCTTCGGCAAGGGGCTGGCGCGTGCGTCCGCTCCCGGCGCTGCGCTCATCCAGTTTGTCGGCGGCATCCACGAGATCTACTTCCCGTACATTCTCATGAAGCCGATCCTCATCCTCGCCACGATCGCAGGCGGCATGACCGGCATCTTCACCTTGGTAGTCACCGGCGCGGGCTTGCGCTCGCCGGCAGCCCCAGGCAGCATCATCGCCGTCTTTGCCGCGACAGCGAAGGACAGCTATTTCGGTGTGGCACTGTCCGTGCTCCTCGCAGCCACAGTGTCCTTCCTGATCGCTTCCGTGATCCTGCGGACTAGCAAGACCACTGATGTGGACGCGCTGGGCCAAGCAACGTCCAGGATGGAAGACCTCAAGGGCAAGAAGAGTTCCGTATCCTCCGCACTCCTGGGCGCCGGTGGCGGTACCGCCGTTCTGACCCGTCCCATCCAGAACATCGTGTTCGCGTGCGACGCCGGCATGGGCTCCAGCGCGATGGGCGCTTCGGTCCTGCGCAACAAGATCAAGGCAGCCGGGTTCCCGGACGTCAAGGTCACCAATTCGGCAATTGCCAACCTCAGCGACACCTACGACGTCGTGGTCACGCACCAGGACCTGACAGAACGCGCCCGGCCGGTCACCTCCAGCGCCGTGCACGTCTCCGTGGACAACTTCATGAACAGTCCCCGGTACGAGGAGATCGTGGAACTGGTCAAGAGCAGCAACGCGGCTCCCGGCGCTGAGGGCTCGACGGCGGTTGCCGAACCGGCCGCCGGTGCCCACGCTGCCCAGCCCGCCGCCGTCGGGGGCAAGGATGTCCTGCTCCCCGAAAGCGTGATCCTCAATGGTTCCGCGACGGACCGTGACTCGGCCATCGACGAAGCGGGCAAGCTCCTGCTGGACCGGGGTTCAGTGGACATGGGCTACATTCACGCCATGCATGAGCGCGAGGAATCCGTGTCCACCTACATGGGCAGCTTCCTTGCCATCCCGCACGGCACGAACGCTGCCAAGAACCACATCCTGCACTCCGGTGTGTCGATCGTCCGCTACCCCGAGGGCATCGACTGGGGTGGCAAGCAGGTCAAGTTCGTCGTCGGCGTCGCCGGCATCAACAACGAGCACCTCCACATCCTGTCCTCCATCGCCAAGATCTTCACGGACAAGGCGCAAGTGGCCCAGCTTGAGCAGGCCACGTCGGTGCAGGAAGTGCTGGATCTGTTCGGAAAGGTCAACGCATAGTGAAGGCAGTCCATTTCGGGGCAGGGAACATCGGACGAGGATTCGTCGGCTTGCTGCTGCACGAGGCTGGATATGAGGTGGTCTTCGCCGATGTCGCGGAAGCCTTGATCAGCCAGCTCGCCTCCGCGACCTCCTATGAGGTCCACGAGGTCGGCGAAAACGCGGCGGTCAAGACCGTGTCCGGTTTCCGGGCCCTGAATTCGGGCACCGAAGAGGTTGCCGTCGTCGCGGAAATCGCGACGGCGGACCTCGTCACCACGGCGGTGGGGCCGCACATCCTCAAGTTCGTGGCACCCGTGATCGCGAGGGGCATCGCCGGCCGCTCGCCGTCGTTGGCTCCGCTCCAGGTCATGGCCTGCGAGAACGCGATCAACGCCACGGACCTCCTGCGATCCGAAGTGGAAGCTGCTTGGGACGGTGCCGCCGGTGACCTTTCCTCCGCTGCTGTGTTTGCGAACACGGCGGTGGACAGGATTGTCCCCAACCAGGCGTCGGGCCAAGGCCTGGACGTCACTGTGGAGACCTTTTACGAGTGGGTCATCGACCGCACGCCGTTCGCGGGGGAGGCGCCGGTGATTCCCGGCGCGACCTTCGTGGACGAACTCGGTCCATACATCGAACGGAAGCTATTTACCGTCAACACGGGACACGCCTCGGCGGCATACTTCGGCTATGGCGCCGGCTTGGAGAAGATCTCCGAGGCGATGGCCGACGCGTCCGTGGCGGCCAGGGTGCGGGCCGTGTTGGAGGAGACCAAGCAGCTTCTCGTGGCCAAACACGGCTTCGTTGAGGCCGAGCAGGAAGCGTACGTGCAGAAGATCCTGTCCCGCTTCACCAACCCGTACTTGCCGGACACCGTGAACCGGGTAGGCCGTGCTCCGCTCCGCAAGTTGGGCCGGCACGAACGGTTCATCGGCCCGGCCGCGGAACTCGCCGAGCGCGGAGTCACGCCCGTTGCCTTGTTAGATGCGATGTCCGCCGCCCTGCGTTTCGACGACGGAGCAGACGACGAAGCCGTGGAACTCGCCCGGATGCTTGCCGAGATGGACGCCGTCGAGGCGGTCGAGCGCATCACTGAACTGCCGCCGTCGCACCCGTTGTTCCCGCAGGTGCTGAAGCTGATCGAAGAACGGAAGGCCGAGGCCTAAACCCCGGCTCACATATGCCGGGGTTTTCCTGAACGCTCGCTCGGATATGCCGGGGTTTTCCTGAACGCTCGCTCGGATATGCCGGGGTTTTCCTGAACGCTCGCTCGGATATGCCGGGGTTTTCCTGAACGCTCGCTCGGATATGCCGGGGTTTTCCTGAACGCTCGCTCACCCTCCTTTACATGATGTGGAGGAGGGTGAGCGCTTTGGGCTGCAAAAGTAAGCGAGCGTCAACTAGTTGCCGAGTTCTTCCGACGCCGTCCGTCCGGCCGCCTGGACGCGCCGCAGGAAGTCGGTAATGACGGCGATTTCAGCGTCGTCGTAGTCTGCACAGATGGTGTCCATGAGGCTGTTCATTCCCGAGTAAAGGCGGAACATCTCGGCGTTTCTATCGGGCAGAACCCGGATGACCACGGCGCGCCGGTCGGATGGGTCGCGGTCCCGGACAATCCAGCCTCCGCGTTCAAGTCGGTCGAGGATCCCGGTCATGGTGGCTGGGTGCAGGCCGGCGTGTTTGGCCAACATGCTCGGGCTGAGCGGCCCCCGGCTCGAGATCAGGTCAAGACAATCAAGGTCAACATCCTTCAGCTCGGCTTGGGTGCCGACCTGGTGATTGAGCACGGATAGTTGCACGCGTACGCCGCGAAGCTCGGCTTTGAGCTCAGCAACGGCACGCCGCCGAAGGCGCGGAGGTGCGGCCCCTTGATTTCGTATGGAACTCATATGATATCGTTTCTGTATTGTATGGTTTTCCTAAGACAAGAGTACCGGAGGCCGCATCGCATGAAGATCGCAGTATTCGGGGCAAATGGCCCCACCGGAAGGATTCTCACCGCACAAGCGCTCGACGCCGGACACCTCGTCACCGCAGTCACGCGCAGGCCACACGAATTCCCGCTTTCGGCCCCCGGCCTAAGCGTCGTCGGCGCCGATGTGTACAACTTCGAGGACGTGAGCGCCGTCGTCGAAGGAAGCGATGCCGTCCTCTCAACCCTCGGTGTTCCATACAGCCGCAAGCCGATCACGGTCTATTCAGCGGGCACCGGCAATATCATCCGGGCAATGGGCAACCACGGCGTCCGTCGGCTGGTCTGCGTGAGTTCCAGCGCCACCGATACTACGGCCGGCCCGCATGGCGGGTTCCTTTTCGAGAAGGTGTTACAGCCCCTCGTCACCAAGGTGCTGGGAAAGACGTTGTACGAGGACATGCGGCGGATGGAGTCCGCCGTCGTCGACAGCGGTCTTGATTGGACGATCATGCGGCCCTCCGGTCTTTTCGAGACCGAGTCCATCACCGAGTACAAGATGGCCGTTGACTACATAAACGGTACTTTCACGTCGCGTGCCGACCTTGCGGACTCCATGCTGAGGCAACTCACCTCGGACGAGTTCGTGCGCAAAAACGTAGCGGTTGCAACCTTTTCGCAGAAACCGAACCTCATTCAGCTGCTTTTCCGCGAGGCCAGCAGCAAGAAGGCTGCGCCGGATAGCCTCCCTGAGGGAAAGTTGTCATGAGCCGTCTAGCCATCCAGTCAGTGGTCCGTATCGCTGGGCTTGTATTCGTCGGCCTGTTCGCGGGGTTCCTCACTGGGATACTCGTCTTGGAATTGTCCTTGCGGCAATTTAGCAGCACGGTTTACGCCCAGCTCCAGCAGGTGGCCCTCGTCGGGCTGCCTCTCCTGGCCTCAGTCCTACTGTTTCCAGCGCTGATTGTCACGGCGGCCCTGGTATTGATGGAGCTCAAGACAAGGGATCGCGCTTTCTGGTTGGTGGCCGGTGCCCTTGCGCTGCTGCTCGCGGCCTTGATCATCACACTCGTAGTCAACGTTCCTATCAATCTGGCCGAAGCTGGATGGAACGTCAGCAACCCGCCAGGGGACTGGGCGGACATACGCGACCGTTGGCAGGTGGGCCACGCAGTACGAACCTTTGCTGCGTTGTTGGCCTTCGGAGCTTTGTCAGTCGCCGCGGCGCGACAACCGATCCGCCGTCGGAGTTTGCAGCCCACGCCAGCATAAGTCCCGGCGCCCAACGCTCACCCGCCTTTGGCGGGACAGCCGAAACCCTCCTTCACATGATGACGTGAAGGAGGGTTTCGGCTTTTGTCGCTATATGTGAGCGAGCGTTTGAAGAACCGCGGCTATAGGTGAGCGGGCGTTGCGTTGAAAAGCTCGTTTTGAGCGCGCATCGGAAGAATGGCCGCTATACGTGAGCGGGCGTCCTAGCGGGGGGCGGTTTCGACGGCGGCGGTTTCGGTTTCGGCCATGGCTTTCCACTCGGCCACGCGGGCCTGGTGCAAGGGAGACTTCCGGACCAGGGCGTAGGCGACGCCGAGGACGGCGAACCAGATGGGCGTTACGAGCAGAGCCGTGAGGGTGTCCGGCTGCGTCGTCAGGGCCCAGACCAGGAACGCGAAGAAAGCGAAGACCACCCACACCATCACGATGCCGCCGGGCATCTTGAACGTCGAGGCCTCGTGCAACTGGGGCCGGCGCTTCCGGAAAACAAGGTAGCTGGCCAGGATGATGGACCACACGAACATGAAGCAGACGGCGGACACGGTGGTGACCATGTCGAAGGCTGCTCCGATGTCCTTGCCCGCATAAAGCAGTGCGACGCCGCCGAGGAGCAGCACGCAGGACAGGAACAGCGCGTTCTGCGGAACTTTCCGGCTGGAGAGGCGGCCGAACATCTTGGGGGCATCGCCGTCGTTCGCCAAGCCGAACACCATGCGCGACGTCGAGTAGATACCCGAGTTGGCGGAGGACATGGCCGAAGTCAGGACCACGAGGTTCACCACGGTTGCAGCGATACCCAGGCCAGCCAGGGAGAACATGGCGATGAACGGGCTGTGGCCGGCCTTGAATTCGGTCCACGGGATGACGGACATCAGGATGATGAGCGCGCCGACGTAGAACAGCATGACGCGGACCGGGATGGCGTTGATGGCGCGGGGCAGGTTGTGCTCCGGGTTCTTTGTCTCGGCCGCGGCTGTGCCTACCAGCTCGATGCCCACGAAGGCGAAGACCGCGATCTGGAAGCCGGCAACGAAGCCCATGAATTCCTTGGGGAAGAAGCCGCCGTGGCTCCAGAGATTGGTCAAGCTCGCGGCTCCGGCGTCTGACTTGAAGCCGGTGGAGATCATCACGATGCCCACGATGATCAAAGCGGCGATGGCAACGATCTTGATGAGGGCGAACCAGAACTCAGTCTCGCCGAAGGCCTTCACTGTGGGGAGGTTGAGCAACAGCAAGATGGCGATGGTCGCGAGGCCCGGAATCCAGAGCGGCACACCCGGCCAGAGCTCATTGGCGTAGCCCGCGATCGCGATGACATCGGCCACTCCGGTTACCACCCAGCAGAACCAATAGGTCCAGCCGGTGAAGAAGCCCGCCCAGGGACCAAGGAGGTCCCCGGCGAAGTCGCTGAAGGACTTGTAATTCAGGTTGGACAGTAGGAGCTGGCCCATGGCGCGCATGACGAAGAACAGCATGAAGCCGATGATCATGTACACGAAGATCACGGACGGCCCGGCGACGGAGATGGTCTTTCCGGAGCCCATGAAGAGGCCTGTGCCGATGGCGCCGCCGATCGCAAGCAACTGGATGTGGCGGTTGCTCAATGAGCGCGCCAGATGCGGCTCGCTGTCTTTGCTGGAGGCAGTGCGTTGCCCTGTTGTTGTCTGGTGAGACATATCTGCATCCTTCGGGTGATTCGCCGCATGGTGACGTGGCTAACAAATCTGCTAGTCCAAACTAACTCGAATCATCCGAGAATTTGTGATTGATCGTTTCACCCAGAATTCACGAACGCTCGTAAAACGAAGCCGCCAGCTTGTGTCAGGCTGGTGCTATGAGTCACACAAATCCAGGCGTGAAGCCGCTATTGAGCATGGTTCTGGACGAAGGAGTCTTCACGCTCCGCCGGGCCCACTGGGAGGACTTGCCCGCCATTCTGAGATTGCTCGCCGCCGATCAGTTGGGCAGTTCCCGCGAAAACGCCGAGGACGTCGGCCCCTATCTGCAGGCGTTTCAACAGATCAACGAGGATCCGGCCCAACTGTTGGTGGTAGGCCACTTGAACGGCGCTTGCGTCGCAACTTTCCAGCTGAGTTTCATCCCGGGCTTGGCCCGGAAAGGCTCGCTGCGCTGCCAGATCGAGGCCGTGCGCGTCGCCGCAGAGTTGCGGGACCATGGCGTCGGTGCGGCAATGATGCAATGGGCCATCGAAGAGGCGCGGAACCGGGGCTGCACCCTGGTCCAGCTCACCAGCGACAAGTCCCGCAAGGACGCCCATCGCTTCTATGAGCGGCTGGGCTTCGTAGCCAGTCACGAGGGAATGAAGCTGGCCCTCTAGCGCCGGCATCCTCGATGAGTCCCAAGACAAAGTCCCGTAATCCTTGATATTTAGGCAGCCTAACTGTTAGGATACCTAAATATGAACACCAATCAAGCGGACGACGCGCTGCTCGCCCTCGCCCAGTCATTCCGGGAAGCCCTGCGGCAGAGCGTATATGTGATGCGCCGCCTCGATTCCGAGGAGCAGCTCAGCTCGGCCCAGCTTGGCGTCCTCAAGATGGCGCTCGACGGCGGTGCCCGCGTCGGGGGGATCGCCCGGAACCTTGGGGTCAAGGTCCCCAGTGCCACGGAGCAGATCATCAAGCTTGAGCGCGCGGGCCTGGTCAAACGCGAAGCAGATCCGGACGACTCCCGTGCCGTCCGCGTCGCCGCGACCGCGGCGGGACGTGCCGCCGTCGAGAACGCGGACCGCCGCCGCAACGAATTCATCGCCGGGATCCTCGGAACGCTGAGCCAGGCAGAACGCGACGCAGTCGAAGCCGCCCTGCCGGTGTTCGACAAGATCAACCATTCAGTCCAGAACTGAACAAGCCAGAACTGAACAAGCCAAGAAACTAGGAGAGCAGTCCATGAAAGGCCAGCTCGCAGAGCAACTGCAGCCAGCGGAAGACACACTCGAGGCCGAAAAAGCCTCGTTCCTCAAGCAGCCCAAGGCTGTGTGGGCCACGGCGATTGCCGCCGTCTTCGCCTTCATGGGCATCGGCTTGGTGGACCCGATCCTGCCGGCCATCGCCAAGAACCTCCAGGCCAGCCCCAGCCAAGTGTCGTTGCTCTTCACGAGCTACTTCCTCGTGACCGCCGTCGCAATGCTGGTGACCGGGTTCGTCTCTTCGCGGATCGGCGGCAAAAAGACGCTCATGATCGGCCTGGCCCTGATTGTCGTGTTCGCATCGCTTTCTGGCATGTCCGGAAGCGTGGGTGAGCTGGTCGGTTTCCGCGCGGGTTGGGGACTTGGCAACGCCCTCTTTGTTGCCACCGCGCTTGCCGTGATTGTCGGCGTCGCGAGCGGCGGAACCGGAACTGCGATCATTCTCTACGAAGCCGCCCTTGGCCTGGGCATTTCCCTCGGCCCGTTGCTCGGCGCGCTTCTCGGCGGCTGGCAGTGGCGCGCACCGTTCTTCGGCACCGCGGTCCTCATGGCCGTATCCTTCATCGCCTTGCTGGCCTTGTTGCCCAAGACCCCGACGCCGGCCACGAAGGCCCGTTTGCGTGACCCGCTCCTCGCCCTTGGCCACAAAGGCCTTCGCACCACCGCGGCCAGCGCCCTGTTCTACAACTATGGCTTTTTCACGATCCTGGCCTTCACGCCCTTCATCCTCGGGATGGATGCCTACGGTATCGGTGCCGTGTTCTTCGGTTGGGGCGTGGCCGTGGCCGTGTTCTCGGTTTTCGTGGCACCCGTGCTGCAGCGCCGATTCGGCACCACCAACGTCTTGGTCGGCACCCTCGGGGCCCTTTTGCTGGACCTCGTCGGGCTGGGACTGGCCGCGGGGCACTCGGTGACTACCGTCGTCGTGCTCGTCATTGTGGCGGGCGCCCTGCTGGGCATCAACAACACGCTCTACACAGAACTGGCCATGGAAGTCTCCGATTCGCCGCGTCCGGTGGCTTCGGCCGGTTACAACTTTGTGCGGTGGATGGGTGGCGCGCTGGCTCCGTTTGTCGCGGCACAACTGGGTGAGCACTTCGGCCCGCAGGTCCCGTTCTTCGCCGCGGCCGTTGCCCTCGCGTTCGCGATCCTCGTGGCCGCCGGTGGCCGCCGCTTCCTGAAGTCGCACGAACCGCACCTCGTGTAGGAGGGCCCAACCAGCTCGCAGTTGTTGTCGTTATGAGGCCTCAAAACGACAACAACTGCGAGTTAGTTGGGTGCGGGAACGCTACTTGGGTGTGACCGCGAGTTCTGCCGGCTTGGAGCCTTTCGGGACAAACAAGGTGTCGGCCTGCTCAAGGGACATGCCGTTGGTTTCCGGCACCTTGAACATGACGAAGAAGAACGACGCCGCGGCGAACAGCGCGTACATGCCGTAAGTCAGCGGCAGCGAACCGGCCGCCATGATGGGGAAGCTCAAGGTGATGGCGAAGTTGGCGATCCACTGGGCCGCGGCGGCCAAGCCGAGCGCGCGGGCACGGATCCGTGAGGGGAAGATTTCGCCCAGGAGCACCCACACCAACGGTCCCCATGAAGCGCCGAAGCTCACTACGAACACGTTTGCAGCCACGAGGGCCACCGGACCCCAGACGCCGGTCATGGAGACAGAAGAACCCGTCCCGCTGGCGGAAGAAAAGGCCAGCGCCATGGCACCCAGGGACACAGCCATGCCGATGGAGCCCGTCAGCAGGATGGGCCTGCGGCCAATGCGGTCCACGAGGGCGATGGCCACGAGCGTGACCAGGATGTTGGTGACGGACGTTGCCACCGAGATGGCCAGGGAGTCTTGCTCGTGGAAGCCGACTGCCTTCCAGAGGGTGGTGGAGTAGTAGAAGATCACGTTGATGCCCACGAATTGCTGCAGCACCGACAAGATGATGCCGATCCACACCACGGGCTGGAGGCCAAAAGCCTTGCCGCGGAGCGAGCCCTTCTTGGTGGAGAGCTCGTCCTGTTTGATGGAGTCGCGGATTTCGCGGATGTGGCGTTCGGTATCGTCGCCGGGCATCAGGGTGTCGAAGATCCTGCGTGCGGTGTCTTCCTTGCCGTTGAGGACCAGGAAGTGCGGCGACTCAGGCAGCCGGAACGCGATCAGACCGTAGACCGCGGCAGGCACGGCGCACGGGATGAACATCCAGCGCCAGGCCTCAATTCCGAGCCACAGCGCGTGGTGTGCGCTTCCCGCGGACGTCGCCAGGACGGCGTCGGACAGCAGGGCCGCGAAAATACCGGTGGTGATCGCCAACTGCTGCAGCGACGCGAGCCGGCCGCGGACTTGGCGTGGTGAGATTTCCGAGATGTAAGCCGGCGCGATCACCGACGCGAGGCCGATGCCCAGGCCGCCGACCAAGCGCCAGAAAACCAAATCCCAGATGCTGAAGGCAAAGCCCGTCCCGATGGAGCTGACCAGGAAGAGGGCGGCACCCAGCTTCATGGCGGGGATGCGGCCGTAGCGGTCGGCCACCTTGCCCGCGAGATACGCCCCAGCCGCGCAACCGAGCAACGCGACCGCCACAGCAAAGCCCGTGACGGCTTCGCTCAGCATGAATTCGTCCTTCATCGCATCGACGGCGCCGTTGACCACGGAGGAATCGAAGCCGAAGAGGAAACCGCCCACAGCTCCGGCAACGGCCAGGCCAATTACCTTGCGTGGGACGCCGGAACGGCTGTCGGAGCTGGAATTGGGCATGGCTCTCCCTTGAGGAAACGTAGTGGATTGTGCGGCGCGGTCGTCGTCGGCAGCTGGTTCCGACGGGGACGCCGGTGCACTCGCGCTACACAGTGTGGCACGGTGCCAGCGTGACTTCCAGTCAACCGGGCCAGCCACACTGGACGTGTCACGCCACGCAAACTTTCGCGCCGCCGTCGGGCACTCCACCGCGCGAACACTGGAAACGACAACGGCAGGCAGTCCAAAAGACTGCCTGCCGTGACGCGGTTCGAGATATTAGTGGGCGGAAACGGATTCCTTCGCCGCCGCCTTCGGATCCATCAGTTTCTTGTTCGGCAAGGCGAAGCTGATGAGGAACGCGAGGCCGGTCAGCGCCGCGGCGGTCAGCATCACGGTGTCGATGGACTGTGCGAAGCCTTCAGTGATGGGCCGTGTGAGCGCCGGGTTGGCGTGGTGCAGCCAGCTGGTGTCGTTCAGCGAATCGTTTGTGGCGCCGTTCTTGAAGAAGTCGTACAGCTTGGCGTTGGCGGGATCCGCGGCAACTGCAGGATCCTTGAGCACCTTGAGGTAGTCCGCGCTGCCCATGGCGTCCTTCATGCCCGAGGCGATCTTGTCGGCGGCGAGGCTGAAGAGCATCGAGATGAACACCGCGGTACCCACGGCGCCGCCCATGGAACGGAAGAATGCCGCGGTGGACGTGCCCACGCCCATGTCCTTCGGCGGTACGGAGACCTGCATGGCCAGAGTGAGCGGCTGCATGCAGAAGCCCAGGCCCATGCCGAAGAATACGGCGATCAGGCCGGGAACCCAGAGTCCTGTGTCGACGCCGAGGGACAGGCCCATGACGATTGCGGCGGCGGTCAGGATGCCCGTACCGAGGATCGGGAAGATCCGGAAAACGCCCGACGCCGAGATGGTCCGTCCCGCGGTAATGGAACCGAAGAGGATGCCCACCGTGAAGGTGATCATCATGAGGCCGGCCTCGGTGGGGGTGAGGCCCTTGACCAGCTGCAGGTACATCGGGAGCATCGCGATGGCCCCGAACATGCCGATACCGATGATGAAGTTCAGCAGGGAAGACAAACCGAAGGTGATGTTCCTGAAAAGCCGGAGGGGGATCAGCGCGTAGTCGCCGGCGCGCCGCTCAACCAGGAGGAACGCGATGATGCCGATGACGCCAAGCCCGTAGCAGATCCAAGAGTTTCCGGAGGTCCAGCCCCAGCTGCGGCCTTGTTCGGCCACAAGCAGCAGCGGGACGATTGCCAGCGTGATGGCTCCAGCGCCCCAGTAGTCGATCTTCTGCTTGACGTGCTTCGCGGGCAGGTGCAGGTAGAAGAACACCACGGCCAGTGCGGCCAGGCCTATGGGCAGGTTGATGAAGAAGACCCAGCGCCAGCCGTCGAAGCCAAGGATGTTGGCCGAGCCTGCGAAAGCACCGCCGACCACGGGACCGAGGACCGAGGAAACGCCAAAGACGGACATGAAGTAGCCCTGGTACTTGGCACGATCCTTCAGGGCAACGATGTCGCCGATGATCGTCAAGGCGAGGGCGAGCAGACCGCCGGCGCCCATGCCCTGGATGCCGCGGGCGATGGCAAGCTCGGTCATGGAGTGCACGGAACCGGCGTACAGGGAGCCGGCCAGGAAGATCAGGATCGCGGCGAGGTACAGCGGACGGCGGCCGAAGATGTCGCTGAGCTTGCCGTACAGCGGGGTGGTCACCGTGGATGTGATGAGGTAGGCCGTAGTGGCCCACGCCTGCAGGGACAGGCCGTCCAAGTCGTTGGCGATGGTGTAAATGGACGTGGACACGATGGTCTGGTCCAGGGAGGACAGGAACATGCCGAGCATGAGGCCCACCATGACGGTGAGCGTCTGACGGTGTGTCAGGACCTCTCCGGCGGCCCGCACAGGCGTGGCGTTGGACATTGCTTCTCCAAAGGTGGATGAAAAGGGGACTAAGCAGGATAGTTGCTTTCAGTAACTATCCTAATCGCTCCTGTATTCCCTGTCTTACCCGATTGGCGAGAAGTATGTCACCGCTCCACGAGAATCCCGTCAGGATCGCAGTAGATAAGGTTGCCGGGTTCGATGTGCACTCCGTCAATCACCAGGGGGATGTCCACTTCGCCACGGCCCACTTTGGAGCTCTTCTTGGGATTGCTCCCGAGGGCTTTGACGCCCAAAGGCAGCTTCGCGATCGCCACGCGATCGCGGATCGCCCCATTGATCACGACGCCGGCCCAGCCGTTCGCGACGGCGCTCTCGGCGATCATGTCGCCCATGAGGGCTGTGCGCAGCGAGCCGTAGCCGTCCACCACCAGCACAGCGCCGTCGCCGGGGGTTGCCAAGACGGTCTTGACGAGTGCATTGTCCTCAAAGCATTTGATGGTGCGAACGGGGCCGTTGAAGTGGGAAACACCGCCGAGGTCCTGGAACTGCAGTGATATCGACTCAAGATCCTCGGCACGTTCGTCGTAGAGATCGGCAGTGTTGATGGGGTTCGCTGGGCTGTTCATCGTTCATCCTCCTCGGTCCGTTGGAGTTACCCTAACGCGTGCAGACGTGCCTTGGCGCTAGGCTGAATCCACACGTCCAGACGCTAGGGAGCATCGTCATGAGCCTGTCCGATCTGCCCGGTTCATTGCCTGAAAGACCGGTGACGGATCCCGTGGAGACGCAGGCGGGCCCGACGACGGCGCTCGCCGAGCCCGTGGAGCGCGTCCGCTCGCTGTGGGTCACCGGAGTGGTGCTCGTCAATGTGGGCATCAACGCTGCCTTCTTCGGCCCTATCCAGGTTTTGCTCGGGCAGCAAGCCATCCACTTTGACGAAGGCCAGAAGGAAGCCATCCTTGCGCTGGTTACGGGATGCGGCGCTGCGGTGTCCCTCGTGGCGAACCCCCTCTTCGGTGCGTTCAGCGATCGCACGACGTCCCGCCTTGGACGACGCGTTCCGTGGGTGCTCTTCGGTGCCATCCTGGGCGCCGCGGCATTGGTGGCCCTGGCAGGTGCTCCCAACGTGGCAGCTATGGCCATTTTGTGGTGCCTGGTCCAGGCCGGTTGCAATGGAGCCTATGCCGCCATCACGGCGGCTATTCCGGATCGAGTGCCGGTGCCTCAACGCGGCGCGGTCGGGGGCCTTGCAGCCATGGGCCAGACCGTCGGCATCCTCGCGGGTGCCGTGATCGCGTCCGTGGTGTCCGGGAACTTTGCCCTCGGCTACATCGTGTGCGCTGCTGCCCTGCTGGCCGGCGTCGTGCTTTATCTTTTCAAGAACGACGACGTGCCTCTCGTTCCGGAGGCAAGGCCACCATTCAAACTCTGGACATTCGTCAAGCGCTTTTGGATCTCGCCCGTCAAGTACCCGGACTTCGCGTGGGCCTGGCTGACGAGGTTCCTGGTCAATGTCGGAAACCACATGGTCACGTTGTATTTGCTGTTCTTCCTCAAGGATGCCGTACATATCGAGGAAATGCAGGGGATCAAACCAGAGTTCGGCGTCCTTATCTTGACGGGCCTGTATGCCGTCATGGTGATCATCACCAGCGTGGTGGGCGGTGCCATCAGCGATCGAATGGGCAAACGCAAACCCCTCGTCATTGTCTCGTCCGTCGTCATTTCGATAGCTGCCCTGATCCTTGGGTTCGAACCCACGTGGACGGGGGCCATTGCCGGCGCAGCGGTGCTCGGTATCGGCTTTGGTGCGTACTTGGCGGTCGACTTCGCCCTTATTACCCAAGTGCTGCCCACTGCGTTGGACCGGGGAAGGGACCTTGGAGTCATCAACGTGGCCAACTCTTTGCCGCAGGTGATCGCGCCGCTTATTGCGTACCCCTTTGTGGCGTTCTGGGGTGGCTACGTCTCGCTTTATGTGGCCGCAGCCGTCATAGGTTTGCTGGGCGCCGTATTCGTCGTGAAGATCAAGGGCGTCGCGTAGCCCTGCGAATCCGTTCTCAGGGAACTGACAACTTGCTGCCGTATCATTGTCAGGACGCGCTCGGTCTTTGGGGGGCCGCGCAATCTCCCAGAACGAAGCCCAAACCAACAGAACGCCGGAAATGTCCGAACCGAACTCCTTGGAACCGTATTCGCTGGATCTGGCCGCGGGGTTGCCCCAAATGGCGGCTGCTCCCACCACCCCGAGACAGCTATTGCGCTACGCCCGGATACTGAAGACTGCCGCGGGATTCGCCCAGCGGCAGTTCGATACCGTGAGCCTTTCGGACGTATCCACCAGAGCCCATGTTCCGCTTGGGACGCTCTACCGCTACTTTCCGTCCACGGTCCATCTGATGCTTGCGGTCTACCGGCAGCAACTGCGGGAGCTCAACGACTCAAAGCCGGCGTCTTCGAGGTGCAGCCAGCAAGAACTCACCGGTCTCGGGATGGAGATTTTCCATATGCGGGTCATGCAGCCCGCCGTCGAACACTGTCTGTCCCGCACCTGGGATACCCGCGATGGTGACATCCCCGTACTTTTGCGCGATATCGAAGCGCTCTCTGCCGAGATGGTTGCGGCCGCGATCGGCGACGCCGGGAGGGCCAGGATTCTGCTCCACGTCGTAAGTGGTCTGGTCCAGTCCGTGAACTGCCGCCGGATCTCACTTTTCGACGCAGAGAAGGACCTCAAGAACGCCTGCAAGTTGATCGCGGACGCGTAGCTTTTCCAGCAATCCGCGTAATTGGTCTAGACCACTACGACCAAAAGTATGAGTTTATGACTGGATGTCTCTAGTCTTCCTATCAGGCCCCTGTCTACGAAGACAGGACCCAAGCGGCTAGCAGCCCATATCCGCAGGAGTTTCACCGCACGGACCAACCACCCTTGGTCCGGCACCGAAGCCTCTACACCTGCCCGAATTGTGCCGTGGGTTCACGGCTAGCCTGAGGAGACAACGACGTGTCCGTCGAGACCATCACCCCTGAACAGAATCTGACTGCCCTGGCGCTGAGCGAAGAGGAAATCTTCACCGCCCACGAAGGCGGCAAGCTCTCCATTTCCAGCACCGTACCGCTCTTGAACAAGCGGGACCTTTCCATCGCCTACACCCCGGGTGTCGCCGAAGTGAGCCGCGCAATCCACGCCAACCCCGAGCTTGCACGCACGCACACTTGGGCTCAGCGCCTCGTGGTGGTCGTCAGCGATGGGACCGCGGTCCTCGGCCTTGGTAACATCGGTCCGAGCGCTTCCCTCCCCGTCATGGAAGGAAAGTCCGCGCTCTTCAAGGCCTTCGGCGACCTCGACTCCATCCCCTTGGTCCTCAACACCACCAACGTGGACGAAATCATCGAGACCCTGGTCCGCCTGCGTCCGAGCTTCGGTGCCGTCAACCTCGAAGACATCTCCGCCCCCCGCTGCTTCGAACTCGAAGAGCGCCTCATCGAAGCCCTCGACTGCCCCGTCATGCACGATGACCAGCACGGCACCGCCGTCGTGGTTCTCGCAGCCTTGACGAACGCCGCCAAGGTGACCGGCCGCGAACTTGAGGGACTGAAAGTTGTGGTCTCTGGTGCGGGTGCCGCGGGCATCGCCGTCTCCGAGATCCTGCTGACCGCGGGCGTCAAGGACGTCGTCCTCCTGGATTCCAAGGGGATCATCAACTCCGAGCGCGCGGACCTCGTGGCCGATTCGGGCAGCGTCAAGGCCCGCTTCGCCCAGCGCACCAACCCCCGAGCTCTTTCCGGCGGACCCGCGGAGGCTCTTCAGGGCGCCGACGTGTTCATCGGCGTTTCCTCGTCCAAGCTGGCCGAGGAACACTTGAAGCTCATGAACGAGAATTCGATCGTGTTCGCCCTGTCCAACCCGGACCCGGAAGTCCTGCCGGAGGTCGCCGTCAAGTACGCGGCCGTCGTGGCCACGGGCCGCAGCGACTTCCCGAACCAGATCAACAACGTCCTGGCCTTCCCCGGAATTTTCCGCGGAGCCTTGGACGCCGGCGCACGCCGCATCACCCCGGCCATGAAGATCGCGGCGGCCCGTGCGATCGCTGGACTGGCCGAGGACGAACTCTCTGCCGACTACATCGTGCCCAGCCCGCTGGATCCCCGCGTCGCTCCTGCAGTGACGGCGGCGGTTGCCGCTGCGGCCGAATAAGGCCGCGCACCCAACCCGAATAGCCGACGACGGCGACCCTCCCGTGCTGGGGAGCGTCGCCGTCGTTCTTTTGTTCCGACGTTCGGGATATGTGAGCGGGCGTTTGGGATTTGGCCGGGATATGTGAGCGGGCGTTTGGGATTTGGGCGGGATATGTGAGCGAGGGTTGAGGATTTGGGTCGGATATGTGAGCGAGGGTTGGGCACGACAAACGCTCGCTCACCTTTGAGGCCTTTTGAACAAACCCTCGCTCACGTCGCGCTGGCTCCGGGGATGAATCCGTTGGCTTCTAGGTGGAGATCGGACGCTGGAGGGCAGAATCGGCGGTCCCGTGTCCCTGGCCGTGGATAGGGTGGCTGACATGGAACAGACACTGAAAGTTGCACGGCATTGGGGCGCCCCCGCGGCGGCCGTCATTTTCTTCACGCTGTGGTGCGTGGGCGAGGCGGGAAGGATGGGGCCGTGGGGCCTGGACTATTGGCCCGGCACGTGGATGCTCGTCCTGACAACCTTGGCGATCGGCGTAGCGGCGTGGAAACCCTATGTGTCACTCGGGCTGACCGCCATCCTTTTGCTCGGCCAATTGACCTATCTCATTGCGCCGCCGTGGGCCAATTATTGGGCAATATATATCGGCGCATTCATTGCGCTGGCTTTCATTCTGTGGACAGGATCCCCCAGACAACGATCTATTGCTGGAGGGTCCAACGTTGTTTTCGCAGCCATCATGACCTTCTTGATGTTGTCATGGCGCTACGGGCAGGGAGTTGGTTGGTTCCACAAAATTGGCTATGGGGACCGCCTCACCCTGCAAACCAACGGCTGGCAGCTCCTTTCCCTCCTCTTCCTGATTGCCGCCGGATGTGCCGCCGTCGGCATAGCCTTGGCTCTCTATGAGGACCGGGGCAAGCTATTCCAGTCCAAGGTCCTCGTCCAGGCAAGCCTCAAGGAGACCGAGGTGGAGCTCGTCGTGGAGCAGGAGCGCACCCGGATCGCCCGCGATCTCCATGATGTCCTGGCGCACTCGCTCGCAGTGATCGCCGCGCAAGCCGATGGCACCCGTTATCTCAGCCAGGACCAGCCCAAGGCGGTGCTCGACGCCTTGGAGAACATCGCGGTATCCGCCCGCCATGCCCTCGTGGACGCCCAGCGCGTCATCGAGGGAGTGCGCGACGACGGCCTGGTGGCCCCACAGCCCCGGCTCACCGACGTCGGGCCTCTCGTCGAGCGGATGCGCCAGGGGAGCCTCAAGGTGCAGCAGAGCGAGACCGGAACCCCGGTGGACCTTGGCGCGGGCCAGCAACTCGCAGTATTCCGGATTGTGCAGGAGTGCCTCACGAATGCCCTCAAGCACGGCGGACGCGGCACGCCCGTGCGACTTCACTTCGACTGGAGCGGCCCGGGGTTGACCATGCACGTTGCGTCGGAATTGCCGGCGTCCGTTTCGATTGGGGGGACGGACGACGGTGGCGCCTGGCGCGTGGGGCGCGGCATCCCGGGAATGCGTGAGCGTGCGCACCTTGCCGGCGGGTGGCTCAGTTCCGGGCCCGACGGCGAGCAGTTCCGCGTGACGGTTTTCATCCCCTATGGTTCGCGGCCGGCAGCGCTCCTTCCGGAAGGTGGAGCGGAAGAGGGGGGTGTTCCGTCCGTTGAGGGGCTGGAGCAGGAGCCGGCACTGGCTCTCGAGGCCGCCTCGCCGTCGTCGGGCACTGAGCGGGAAAGCGTCGGACGTGGCTGAAACACCGATCACGGTGGCCTTGGTGGACGACCAACCACTGTTCCGCTCCGGCATCCACATGCTCGTCCAGAGCCAAGCGGACATGGACATGGCTTGGGAGGCCGACGACGGCGAACAAGCCGTGGCGCTCGCGGCCAGGCAGCGGCCGGACGTCATGCTGATGGACCTTCGGATGCCGGTGCTTGACGGAGTGGAGGCCACGCGCCGCATCACGGAGGAAGCCGATGCGGCCGGGGTGGACAAGCCAAAGATCATTGCCCTGACCACCTTCAACAGGGACCAAGCCGTGGTTGACGCCGTGCAGGCGGGCGCCAGTGGCTACCTGCTCAAGAGCGCCGAACCGGAATTTCTGCTGGCTGCCATCCGGACCGTGTATTCGGGATACTCGGTGATCGCGCCCGGTTCGGTTCACGAACTCTTCCAGCACGCGGCCAGGACGGTGCCGGTCGCCGGGCCGGACCTCGCCGTGATGGACGAGCTGTCTCCGCGCGAGCGGGATGTGTTACTCCTGGCGGCCAAAGGCTTGGGGAACGCCGAGATGGCGCAGAGCCTGTTTGTCTCCGAGGCGACAGTGAAATCCCACCTACGCAGTGTGCTCAGCAAGCTGGGGCTGCGCACGAGGCTTCAACTGGTGGCCTTTGCCTACGAACGTCGGCTTCTCGGGTAGGCATCCCGGACGCAAAGGCGGCGGCCGCCCGAAAGGGACGGTCGCCGTCGTGCAACTGCAGAGTGCTGCAGAGTCAGGGTGCGCTACATGGCGCGGCCCTTCGACTCCTCCCTTACATCGCGTCCAAGCCATAGGCCAACGGCAACCATGACAACACCGAGAACCAGGTGCAGCCAGTCGTCCGCAGCGTTCATGGGCACGAAGTCAGCGCTCATGTTCGACATAGTGATGAGGCCGTAGATCCACAAGACGAGGTAGATTGCGCCGCCACCGATGAGGTAACCGCGCGCCATCCTTCCAGTCCTTGCGAAGTACAGGCCTGCTGCGCCGAACAGCAAATGGACAATATTGTGCAGGACGGATACTTGGAAGACTCCAAGAAGCATGGCGCCCGAGTCATGTCCTGCGAAGGTCATGGCGCCGTAATTGCTGGTGATGCCCGGGATAAATCCCAAGACGCCAACAGCCAGGAAAACCCAGCCCAAAATCAGTGCTGAGTTGTGGAGCGTCAGCCCCATCGCGTGGTGCTGCGCGGGGTGTGAAGCAGTAGTCATAGCTCCTCCCGATCACGATTTCCATCGGCCCTTCAAATGGAGGGCCGTATCGCGGCAAGGAGTCGGAAACCCTGCCGACGAGGATATCTTACTCCCGAAAACCCCGGAAATAGAGGGGAGAGGCCGGGACAAGCGCAGCTAGCATGGTTCTGTGATGCCCGATTCTGCGACGCTTTATCCCGTGATGGCAGTGCAACCGTGAGTGAGCCATCGGTTCCCGGAGTGCGCGGAGCGATTTTCGGGGACACCAGGGACATCACGCCGTTCCGGAACGGACATGTCCGCACATCGGTAGGTGGACTGGCTGAGGGCTTGGGCGGTGCGATTTGGGGCGTCCTGAGAGGAAAAGCCGCAGGCCGGATCGACGTCGCCGGGGACGTCCCCAGGCTCAAACGGCTGGCTGGCAAGACCGCCAAATCGGTGTACGACGCGGTCTTCACCAGTACGGAACCGGATCGGCTCATCACCCTGGCGCGTACCTACCCGGGCTGGGCTGGCCTCTGCTACGTGATTGCCGGGCTGCTTGTGTACAAGCACGGAGGATATCTCCGGGCCTCGGAACTTCTGCAACGGGGCTTGTCCATCCGGATCGACGACGCCGCCAGCCAGTTCTCATCAAGCTACCTTCGCAGGGTGGTCACGCGGATCGAGGTGGCGGAGCGGATCGACGTTTCAGTGCTGTTCAGCGAGGAATCCGTGTTCCTCGCCCTCTCGCATTGCTTCAGGGAGACGGGCCAGACGGCGGAAGCGCTGGACTCCCTGGCCAGCTTGCCGCCATCGTTGCCCTCCGCCTTGGCCCGCTGCACCGCGGCGGTGGCGCTCGAGCGGCACGCCGACGTCGTCGCCTGGACCGAAGGCCTGCGCAACACGGACGACCTCTCGGCGGCGCTGCTGCTGATTCGTGCGCAGTCGCTCAGGACGTTGGGGGAGCGGGAGGCGGCCCAGGCCGCTCTCGTGGAGGTACTGCGGAGGAAGAAGACCAGCTTGGCTTTGCGCAATGACGCGCTCACTGACAGGGCCCTGTCGAAGCTTGAAGTCAGGCGGAGGCCCAACCCGCGGCCGCTCGTTCCGCGTGCGGTTGCGCGCCGGGGGCGCAGCAAGCCGGAGGAGGCTGAACTGGATGCGGTCGATGGGATCCGCAAGGACATTGAGGTGCGTCGGATGTGGAACAAGGACTTCGGGGAACCGGGCGACCAGGGCCGCGAGCCGGACGGTTAAGCGCGAAGCGCGCGGACGACTCCCCTAATGGAGACCCCGACGGCGCCGACAAGCGGTAGCAGCATCGCCAGGACAACCACGGTGTTCGGCTGGAATGTCACGCGTCCGCTGGCGTTGCGGCCGTAGACCCCGACAGGGAGCACGAAACCGCCCCCACCACCGCCGGCAGCATTGCCTCCATCGCTGCCTCCTCCGAATCCAAAGGACACCAGCGCGACGGGGATCAGTTCTTCTCCGCCGATCTGCAGGGGAGGGCCGTACGCCCTCGATACGCCGACCTTCTTGAAGGCCTCCACGAGAGCTAAAAAGTCATCGGACATGAAGCCGACGATAGGCTGCCCCGCCGAAGAACGCCAGAGATCTCACCTGACGGCCCCGTCACCGGAGCATCGGAAGCAACTGTTCGCCCAGAAGAACAGCCCCGAGCCCCACCATGATGATGCCGCTCGCAAGTGTCACCACGCGTGCAGCGGAAGGCCGGGATTGCAGCAGCTTTCGCGAGGTCAGAGCCACCGCCGTGTAAATGATGCCTACGAACAGGACGAACGTGAGGCCCAGCACGCCTGACTGCACCGGCACCGGCAATGACGCCTCCGGGCTGACGAATTGCGGCACCAGCGCCAGGAAGAACAGGAGGCCCTTGGGGTTGATGCCACTCGTGCCCATGCCTTGCAGGAAGGTGCGCAACTGGTTTCGGGACTGCCCGACGGCGTCATCCGCACTGAAGCTCGCGCCGCGCCACGAGCGCATGGTGCTCACGCCGAGCCAGAGCAAATAGGCTGCTCCCGCGATCGTCAGCCAGCCAAGAAGCCCCGGAACGCCCGTCAAAAGGGCCGCGAGTCCGGCCACCAGGAGAGCCGTGTGCAGCACGTAGCCGCTGCACAGACCGGCCACGGCGGGGAGGAAGCTGCGCTGCCGCAGGCCTGCGGCAATCGAATATGCCCAATCGACTCCCGGGGTGCACGCCAAGGTGACGGCGACAATGACGAAGGCGATGAAAAGCTGGGGATTCATGGTGGCTCCTAGCTGGCGGTTACACCATGAACTTTATGGAAAATCGGCCCATAAGTGTTCCCATTTTTAGCCAGACTTGCCGCCATCTCGGTAAGATATTTGCGTGATTGATGGAATAGATAGAACTATTTTGCGCCACCTCAAAGAGGATGGCCGAATGACTGCCACCGCGCTCGCAGCAAAGGTGGGATTAACCGTGGCTCCGTGCCACCGAAGACTGCGGGATCTCGAGGCTTCCGGCGTCATCCGGGGGTACAGGGCAGACATCGATCCGGGTGCGATCGGCCTGGGATTCGAGGCGATAGTCTTCGTGACCCTGCGTCAGGCTGACCGCGCCACGATGTCGGAGTTCGAAGACCGCGTGGCGGCCATTCCGAATATCGTCGAGGCCCAGCGGCTCTTCGGCTCGCCAGACTACCTCCTCCGCGTGATAGCCGCCGATCTCCCGGCCTACCAGCGCTTCTACGACGACCAGCTCTCGGCACTTCCCGCCGTCGAGCGCCTCAATTCGACATTGGTGATGAAGAACCTGAAGCCGAACGCGGGGCCGCCGGTCTGAGTTCGGTTAAATGTCGTACCCTCCTGGCAGAGTGTTTCCATGGAAGCGATCGGATACTTCGACACCCGTCAGGGCCTTGCGTCCCGTGGTGGTTTCGGGGTGTCCCGTCATGCCCGTGGTCCGCGTCTTGCCGGGGTTCCGGGCGGGCTGGCGTTGGTGGATCTGCGCGATGGGCGCGGCCGTCAGACCGCTTTGGGCCGGGCCGTGGCGGCAGTGAGGTCGCTGGCCGAAGAAGCGGCCGACGACGTCGGAGTCCACGGTTTCCAGGAGGCCGTCGAGTTCGCGTCCGGGGTGGAGGAACTCTCCCGGACCCTGGATTATCTTCAGCTGCTCGCCGCGGCCGGGCTGGACCGGGCCCGGAACGATGAACCCGTCAGCCGGCCGGGCTGGACAACGGGCTGGGCCGCTGATGCGGATGCCGGCTCCGGCACGGGCTGGACGTCCGTGACCGCGGCGGGCCCCGCAGCCACGGCGGGCCCCGCGGGCGCGCAGGAGGGTGCGGCCGGTTCGGTGCAGGCGGGAGCGGCCGGCTCCGAGCAGGCGGGGAGCGCACTGGGCGGTGAGTTCAGGTCCACGGCCGAGCACCTGCGGTCCTTGCTGCGCATCAGTGCCGCCGAGGCCAGGCGCCGGCTCGCCCTGGCGAGCGAGCTGCTGCCGGGCCGCGCCCTCACCGGGCAACGGGTCCCTGCCCGGCACGAAGAAACCGCCGCGGCGCTGGCCTCCGGGATGATCGGATCCGGTGCGGCCGGGATCATCACGATGGCCGTGGCGAAGGTGCGCCCGCTCTGCAGCCCGGAGAAGGCCGCGGAAATGGAACACGCCCTGGCCCGCACCGCGGAGGACAACGACCAGGACTTCCTGGCCAGGGTGGCCCGGCGCTGGGTCGAGGCGATCGACCAGGACGGCCCGGAACCGTCCGAGGAATCCCTGCGCCACCACCAAGGAGCGTTCCTGCGCCGCCCCAAACACGGCCTGGCGCATGTGGAGATCTTCGCCACCGCCGAGCAATACGAACACCTGCTCACGGTCATGAACACCGCCACCAACCCCCGCACACCCCAGGGCACAGCAGCCCAAGGCACAGCTCACGCCTGCGCTGAACCGTCCGCCGGTCCGTCCGGGGAACCAATCGGCGATTCGTCAGGCGATTCCTCCGGCGATTCCTCCGCCGACGCGTCCGAGAATGCCGGACCGCTGGAGCGGCGATCGCGGGCGCAGAAGCTCCTGGACGGCCTGGTCGGCGCCTGCCGGCTCGCCCTGGCCACGGGCTCCCTGCCCGCCACGGGCGGGCACCGCCCGCAGATCCTGGCCACCATCGACCACCGCGACCTCTTCCCCCAACACCACCGGCCTCCGCAGCCCGGACAAGCTTTACAGGACGGGCAATCTTCCCAGCCCGGGCAACTTTCGCAGCCCGGACAGCCCGCCCTGTTCGACCGGCCCCGGCAGGGCGGCGGCACCGGGTCGTTCACGTTCACCGGGCCCGTCCGGGCAGCTACGTTGCGCAGACTAGCCTGCGACGCGGACATCATCCCCGTGGTCCTGGGCGGCGAGGGCCAGGTCCTGGACATCGGCAGGGCCTCAAGGATCTTCCCGCCGCACCTGCGCAAGGCGATCACGGCGCGGGACAAGGGCTGCGCCTTCCCCGGGTGCACCATGCCGGCACCGTGGTGCGAGGCCCACCACATCGAGTACTGGTCCCGGGGCGGACCCACGAGCGCCGCCAACGGCACGCTCCTGTGCAGCCACCACCATCACCTGATCCACAAGGAAGACTGGCGCATCGACGTCCAAACAGGCGTGCCCTGGTTCATCCCGCCACCCCACACCGACCCGGACCGGAAGCCCAGAAGAAACCACTACTTCCAGATATGACCTCAGCCTCGCAGCAACCCCGTCGTCCGGTATGGAATCACCTCGCGCAGGAACATGCTAGTGGACGTGCGCACGATTCCCGGGCATAGCCTGATCTCTTCGGATACCCGGTATAGATCATCCGGGCTTGTGGCGACCACGCGGATGATGAGGTCGGTGTCGCCGGCCGGCGCATGGCATTCGAGTACTTCCGGGATGTCGCGCAGGGCAGCGATGGCCTCGTTCAGCCGGCTCTGATCCAACTCCGCACTTACCGCCGCCGCAACGCCGCGGCCCAGTGCTGAGGGCAGCACGCGGCTGCTGTTCGGACGCAAAGCGCCCGACGCCGACATTCGCTCCAGGCGCGACTGGACCGTCCCGCGCGCCAGGCCCAGGCGCTGGGCGAGGACCATGATCGGCACCCGGGGGTCGTCGTCGAGCGCGGCAAGGATCCGCTTGTCCGTTGAATCCAATTCCTGCATCGCTAACGCTTTCTGCCTAGTCGCGGAAGATCCGACTGGTCAGAATGTCCAGCCGAAACCCATTCTCCCGCACAATCCCGGCCGAGCAGCCCACCGGCGGGACCAGTTCGCCCCGAGCCATGGTTGCGAATCATTTACATGCCCGTAACGGGAAAGCCTTGACGGCATGAATTTAAAACGCGAAACTCTTCTCATATGTGATTGACGTCTCAAGAAGATCGGCACCCAAGGCGCCGGCTCTTGGGAAGAAACCAAAGGCGAAGAAAATGGCAACAACACTCGAACTGACCGTCCGCACCGCATCCTGGACCCGGCCGCCCCGCGAACTGGTCCGTGCGTTCGAAGCGTTCCCCGTGGCAAACATCGGTGACGCCATGGAGCGGCTTGGAATCGTCGACGGCGGAATCAGCCCGGTCTGGGAAGGCGCCCGTTGCGTCGGCTCGGCACTGCCCGTCCTGGGCGCCGCCGGAGACAATGCCGCCGTCATCGAAGCGCTGAACTACATCCAGCCCGGCGATGTGGTGGTCATCAACGGCTTCGGCCACGAACACCGCGCCCTCGTCGGCGAGCAACTGTCCCAGCGCTTCGAAGCCGCGGGCGCCACCGGAGCCGTCATTGACGGCTACATCCGGGACCGCGCCACCATCACTCAAATCAAGTTCCCCGTCTTTGCCCGGGGTGTCACCCCCGCCGGTCCGTTCAAGAACGGCCCGGGTGTCATCGGCGAACCCGTAGCAATCGGCGGAATCGTCTGCTCGGCGGGCGATATCGTCGCCGCCGATGACGACGGAGTGGTCATCATCCCCCAGGCCCGTGCCGCGGAAATCCTGGAACGGGTCATCGCCGTGGCCGCGCACGAGGCCGAGATGACCGCGGAAATCACCCGCGAATACAGCTAGCGCTTTCTCCCACCCCAGCCCCCTCATAGACTGAAAGCACCCACCATGACAAAGCAATCGACGGACTCAGTGGAACTGAACACCGCTCAAATCAAAGTCGTAACCGCTGACGGCAGGATGGTGCGCAAAGCAACCTTTGCCGGCACCATGGGTTCCTTCGTGGAATGGTACGACTACGGCATCTACGGCCTGCTGACCACGTACCTGGCCATGAACATCATGGGTTCCAAGGACGTCGGCTCCTTGCTCCTGACCAACGTCGGCTTCCTGGTGAGCTTCCTGGCCCGCCCCTTCGGCAGCGTCATCTGCGGTTTCCTTGGTGACCGGCTGGGCCGCAAGAATCTGCTCGCTGTCCTCCTGCTCCTCATCTCCGGGGCCACTGCCTGCATCGGCCTCATCCCGTCGTACTCGGTCATCTTCTGGGCCGCTCCGGCCTTGCTGATCCTGTTCCGCATCCTTCAGGGCTTCTCAGCCGGCGGGGAAGTGGCAGGCGCCATGGCCTTCGTGGGCGAATACGCCCACAACAAGCACCGCAACTACTCCATGAGCTTCATCGCGGTCGGCTCCTTCTGCGCCCTGCTTTTCGGTAGCGCCCTCTCCGCCGGCCTCATCACCACCCTCGGCGACTCGACCATGCAATCCTGGGCGTGGCGCATTCCGTTCCTCTTCGCCCTGCCCTTGGGCTACGTCGGCTTCTACATCCGCTCCAAGATGGAAGACACCCCGCACTTCGCGGCACTCCGAGAGCGCAACGAGGTGGAACGCAACCCGCTGCGCACTGTCTTCACCTCCAAGCGCCACCTCAAGGCCATCGCCCTGACCATCTTCCTCCCGGCGCTGAACGGCCCCGGTTACTACCTTCTGTTCGCCTACATGCCCACGTACCTGAAGACCCAGCTTGGTGCAGGCAACAACTTCACCATGCTCCAGGCGCTCCTCGTCACCGCCGTCAGCTTGGTGGCCATCATCATCTCCATCCCGCTCATGGCCCGCCTGTCCGACCGCATCGGACGCAAACCCGTATTGGCTCTCTCCGCCGTGCTCATGGCCGGTGTCTCCTACCCGATGTTTGCAATGATCACCACTGGCAACATGCCGCTGGCCTGTGTTGCCACGGTCGTGATGGCCATCGCGTTCTCCGGCCACGCCGCCGTCGTCCACACTGTGCTGACCGAAATGTTCCCCACTACTGTCCGCTACAGCGCGTACAGCATCGGCTTCAGCATCAGCACCATCATCTTCGGCGGCAGCGCCCCGCTGGTCATGACGGAACTGATCAAGGCCACCGGCAACAGCATGGTTCCCGCCTACGCCTCGATCGGGACGGCCATCATCACGCTCGTCTCGGTCTACTTCCTGAAGGAAACCAAGGGACAGCCCCTGCAGACTCACTAGTAAAACCAGAACCCCGACGGCGGCGGCCGCCCGCCAGCGAAACGGCAGCCGCCGCCGTCGAACCCCAAGCAAGACAACAGAACTTCCTAACCAGGAACAGAAGCAGGAGTCACCTTGAGCATCAATTCAGTCGCCGTCGTCGCAGACCTCGGCGAAAGCTACGGCAACTACACGATCGGCGACGACGACGCCCTGCTCGGCCTCGTCACCGCCTCCAACATCGCCTGCGGCTTCCACGCCGGCGATCCGAGGGTCATGGATGCCACCGTCAAGGCCTGCGTGGAGCGCGGCATCGAACTCGGCGCCCACCCCGGATATCCGGACCTGGTGGGCTTCGGCCGCCGCCTCATCGAAGCCAGCGAAGAAGAAATCCGCACCGACGTCCTCTACCAGATCGGCGCCCTGGACGCGTTCGCCCGCATCCACGGGGGCAAGATAAGCCACGTGGCACCGCACGGGCGCATGGGCAGCATCGCCCAGACTGACGCCAAGCACGCCCGGGCCATCACGGACGCCATCAAGGCCTACGACCCCTCTTACATCGTGATCTGCCAGAACGGTCTTTTGGCCGATGAGTCCCGAAAACGCGGCCTTCAAGTTGGCTATGTCTTCCTCGCGGACCGCGGCTACGGCGAAGACGGCATGCCGGTCTCCCGCAACAGCGAAGGCGCACTCCTTCACGACCCCGAGGAAATCGGCCGCCGCGTGGTTCAGGTGGTGACCGAAGGAACCGTCCGCGCCGTCACCGGCAAGGTGGTCCCGCTGGGCCACGACGCCGACGTCGTCCTCCTCCACGGCGACCACCCGCAGGTCCTCCAGAACGGCACGGCCCTGCGTGCGGCCCTCGACAAGGCAGGCATCAAAGCCGCCGGGCTACAGGAAGTCCTCGCCGAAAAGGCCCGGCTCGCCACGGTCTGAAGCTGAGCAGCAACCCGGATCCATCACCCGCACCACCGAGCAGGACTCATGACCACGCACACAGCACCCACGGAGCGGCTGCACCACCCGCCCGAACTGGAAGCCGAGCCGTTCGGCGACTCAGCCCTCATGCTCCGGGTCAAGAACGACGACGGCGACTTCCGCCGGGCGGCGGGCCGCCGGCTCCGCGACGTGCTGCTGGAGGTTCGGCCGTACGGGGTGCTGGACATCGTGGCCGGCGTTGAGTCCCTGTTGGTCGAGTTCGATTGCCTGGCTGTGACCCACGAACAATTGGCCCAGACCATCCGCCTGGCGGTTGCCGGTAGCGGCCTGGAACCGGGTGCTCCCAGTGCTTCCCAAGCACTTTTTGTCATCCCGATGGTGGTCAGCGAGGAATTCTCCCCGGACCTTCAGGATGTGGCCGAGGAGTTGGGCCTGAGCCCGGAAGCAATGCTGCAGCAGTTCCAGTCCTCGGTGCTGACCATCAACCTGTTGGCCGCGGCCATGGCCCCCATGATGGGCGGTGTGCAATTCCCTGGCCAGGTCAGCCGCTGCGTCGAGCCTCGGACCAACGTGGAGCCCGGGTCTGTCATGGTGGCCGGTACCAACGCCATCATCCAGCCGTTCCCCGGGCCGAGCGGCTGGAAGGTGATCGGACGGACGCCGCTCACCATTTGCGATATCCGGGAAGATCCCGCGACGTCCTACAAACCGGGGGATCTGGTGCGTTTCGACGTGGTGCCGGAGAGTGTATGGTCGCGGCTTGAAGGGCAATTCCTGAGGGCCACCCCGGAAGGCGCCGCCTCTGACGGCACTGGCTGGAACGGCGCTGAAGGGGGCAATAGTGACCTTCCCTGAACACGCCATCAGCATCAAAGTAAGAGAGGCCGGCTGGCTGTCCACCTTCCAGGACCTTGGCCGCGAGAATTCCGAGTTCATGGGCGTACCCTGCGGAGGTGCGGCGGACCAGTACTCAGCGGCCGCGGCCAACATCCTGGTCGGCAACAGCCGCAAGGCCACGTGCCTGGAAATCATGGGCGGAAGGTTCGCGTTCACGGCCACGCACGACGTGATGTGCGCCGTGACCGGGGTCCCGGCGGAGGTCACAGTGAATGGCGACGCGGTGGCCATGTGGGAGCCGCTTTGTGTTCCTGCCGGAGCCCGTGTTGTGCTTTCCAAGGCCAGTGGCGGCATGCGGAACTACCTGGCCTTCAGCGGCGAACTGGAAACCGCCCGTTTCATGGGCAGTGCCGCGCCGGAATCCCGGATGGGCTTCCCGCAGCAACTCGTTCCCGGGCAGACGCTCACCCTCCACAGCCGATACCACGGATTCACGCACCCGTTCCTGACCCAGCCGCTGTTCCGGCTGCCTGTTCCCGTGCCCGATTTCAGCCCCGAGGTGTGGACTATCGACGTCGTCGACGGCCCTGAAACGGACCTGACCCCCGGCATCCGGAAGCTGCTCAGCTCCAGCCACTACACCGTGGGTGCCAAATCCAACCACGTGGGCCTGCGTTTGGACGGACCCGTGGTGCATCCCGAGGGACTCGGAGAAATCGTGTCCCATGGGGTCCCTATTGGGGCATTCGAAATCCCGCATGGCGATGAGCTCATCATCCTGGGCCGCTCAAGGACACTGACCGCCGGCTACCCGATTGTGGCGATCGCAGCCAAAGCCTCCCTGTCCATGCTGGGCCAAGCCAGCCCCGGCCGGACGATGACCTTCCGTTGGATCAGCAACGCCCAAGCAGTGGAGCAATACCGGGAACAGCAGCGCGGTTTGGCACATCTGGAAGAGCGCGTGCACGCCCTGTTTGCCGCCGTCGGGCTCCCCCTCTACGCAAGTTCCGCGGCTCCCTCGCAGAGTCCCGCCGCAGCGTGACTCGCAGTCCCCGAAGAAAACACTTGACCATCAACTTCTGAAATGAGAAACTCTTCTCATATGTGATCGGCATCTCAAATGATTCACACTAAAAACGCAAGGAACTGAAACCATGGGACTTCTGGACAGCAAGCTCGCGATCATCACTGGCGCCGGTACGGGCATGGGACGCTCGACGGCGGCCCTGCTGGCGGCCGAGGGTGCCGCGGTGGTGCTGGTGGGGCGGCGTGAAGACGTGCTGCAGGAACTTGCGGCGGAAATCGTTGCCGATGGCGGCCGCGCCGTTGCCCGGGCCGCGGACATCACTTCTAAAGACGACGTAGACGCGCTGCTGGACTGGGTCCACCGGGATCTGGGCCAAGTGGACATCCTCGTCAACAACGCAGGCAGCTCCAGCAAGGTCCTCAACGTCCGCTGGATCAGCCAGCAGGAGTGGAATCACGTCCTGGACGTCAACCTCAACGCCGTCTACCTGCTTAGCCAGGCAGTCCTTCCGGACATGCTGGCCCGCAAGACCGGAACCATCATTACGGTCTCCTCGCTCGCAGCAGTGAACCCGAACTTGCTCGGTGGCGCCGCGTACGGCGCGGCCAAGGCCGCGGTCCGGAACTTCATGACGTATCTCCACAACACCTTCCGGAACGACGGGCTGCGTGCGGTGACCATCCTGCCCGGTGAAACCGCGACCCCGATCCTGGACAACCGCGCCCGCCCGCCCCGCGCGGAGGAGCGCGATGCAATGGTGCAGCCCGAGGACGTGGCCCGGGCCATCCACCTTGTGGCGACGATGCCGCAGCGCACCGTGGTCCAGGAATTGGTCATCGCCCCCACCATCCAGCGGGACACGTCGGGTGACACTGAGATCAGCCGCTGGGCCGGAGCCCCCGCCGAGCAGGTACCCGCAGCCAAGGCACCTGCCGAGCAGGCACCGCGGCAATGAAACCCCGCAGGCTCTACGCGCCGTCCTCCCGGGCAACTACCAAGTCGCCCGCCGCCAAAACAACCTCAGCCGCGACCCAGATCAGGACCCTCATGACACTCGAGCCAGCCACCGCCGTCGCCGATTTCCAGCCCTCCGAGGCGGTGCAGCGCATCCAGCGCACATCGCTGCGGGTGCAGCAGCCCCAATCCAAAGGTGACCTTGTCTCCTTGGCCATGGGCGAACCGGACTTCGACACCCCGGCCCAGGTTCGAGCAGCAGCCGCCCGCGCCCTCGAGGACGGCTTCACCCACTACTCGCCGTTGCTCGGCGAGCTGGTGCTTCGCGAGGAGCTGGCTGCCCGTATCGGCCAGCTCCTCGGCGGAGTGGCCAGCCCCGGCGACGTGCTCATCACGCAGGGCGGCACGGCCGGCCTGTCGGCGGCGATCCTTGGCATCGTCAACCCGGGCGACAAAGTGGTCATCCCGGACCCAACCTATTCCCTCTACGCGGACCTCGTGAGCATGGCCGGGGGCATCACCGTGCCGGTGCCACTGGCCGATGACCTGCACTGGGACCTCGAGGCACTTGCCACCGCACTTGAAGGCGCCAGGATGTTCGTCTTCTGCAACCCCTCCAATCCGACCGGCATCGTGCACTCCCGCCGCGAACTCGAAGCCCTCGCCGACATGGTGGCCGGAACCGACACGCTCACTCTTTCCGACGAGGCCTACAGTGATCTCGTCTACACGCCCGAACCCTTCACCTCGGCACTGGAAATCGAAGCCCTGGCGGGCCGGACCATCTATTGCCAGACCTTCTCCAAGAGCTATGCCATGACGGGCTGGCGCATCGGCTACCTCTGGGGTCCGTCCGACGTCATCGCGTCCGCCGCCCGGATCCACAACACCTTCAACGGCTCCATGAACCAGGCCGTGCAATACGCGGCGCTCACCGCACTCAAGACGTGCGGCCCGGACATCGAACGCATGCACGCCTCCTATGCGTTGCGCCGGGAGCTCATGGCCAACGGGCTCCAGCGGATTCCGGGTCTTACGGTCGGCTCACCGGAAGGTGCGTTCTACCTTTTCCCCAAGTACGACGTCGAGCTGCCGGCGGCCGCGATGGTGGCTCACCTTCGCAACCACGGCGTAGCCGTCCGTCCCGGCAGCGAGTTCGGCCGGAACGGCGAGTTCCACTTGCGTTTGTCCTACGCCGCTAGCTCCGAGGCGATTACCGCCGGTGTGGAGCGGCTGGCCGCCGGTCTGGCCGAGCTCCGGTGAGTGCCGCGGACGTGGCCAGCATTACGCCGGCCGCTCAGGCGATACGCTGGGATCTGACACGGAAGGGGGCGCCCATGCGCAGCGACACCCAACGCAACCGCCGCCAGCTGGTGCGGGCCGCCGGGAAGCTCTTCGCCAAGGCCAAGGGCCCGGTGAGCATGACGGACATCGCCCGTGAAGCGGAGATCTCTCCCGCAACTGCGTACCGGCATTTCGCCTCTGTGGAAGATGTCCTGGCCGCGTTCCGTTTTGGTGTTGGCGAGAAGCTGCGCGATTTCAGCGTTGCCCAGACCACCTCCGGTGTGGAACTGCTGGAAAGCGTCAGTAGGCACTGGGTGGGTCTCGTCATCAAGCATGGCGGTTCCATGGTCCACACCCGCTCGGGCGAGGGGTACCTGGCCCGCCTCCGCTCCGGCGCTTATTACCTGACCATCCAGGCCGAGGCTTTGGAACGGCCACTCCGCGAGGCCTGCGAGGAACTTGGGCTCCCGCCCCTGGGGGACGAAGCCATGTTCTTGTGGAACATCCTCTTCGACCCCCGGGAAATTTTCGATCTGCTCAACACCGTCGGCCTGGACAAAGACCAAGTGTCCACCAAGCTTTGTGCGGCGCTCCGTGGCGCGATGGCTGCGTGGGCCGCTGCGGAGCCAACTTCGGCAAAGTGACCACCCGCTGTTCGTCTTCCGCTGTGGAATTGGTCAGATTGACCAGTAACAGTTGAGTCCGTTGCGCCAGTTGTAGTGTTCCTGTTGAAGTAGTGGCAACGAAGGGAAAGGCTACCGCCGGACCCCACAGGCTACGGATCCTCCGGTACACCACCCGGCCACCCGAAACACCGTCCCGCAAAGACGCAGCCGCTGATTGACTCTTGTTCACGCATCGTCTTTCCGCACCCCGCCGGCCCAGTGCCGGCACCACCATAAGAGCCCCTGAGCCACCGAACGCGTTGCGGTAGCTGAGGGGCTCTTGTGCTGCCGCGGAATGTGGTTGGTTTAAAGGGGCTGAATCGACACCGCGACAAAGGCGTATTCATCTTGGGAGGCGGCGGTCCACTCGACGTCCACTAGATCACCCGCCTTGAGGGACCTGTATCCGCCTGATTGCTCGATGACCGAGAAATGCGCGAAGCATTTCTTCCCGTCGGGAAGAATAAGTTCGCCCCAACCTTCTTCGGCTTTCCAGAAGGAAACCATCGCCTTGGCTCGAGCTGAGTTCAACGTTGGTCCTCTCGTTGGAAATTAAACGTACGTGATTCCATAATTAAAGTCCCAAGTGACCGTCGCGTATCCAGACCAATCGGGTCCGGCTGCCCGAAACTCCCATTGACCCCAAAGATAGTACATCTTTGAAGTAGATTGACCGGTGCAGCTCCAGTGGAAGATGTAGTCCTTACTCTGCCCTGCCTTATTGTAGCTACAGTTGTCGGGAGATTTAAATGCGTAGGCCTGCAAAGCCGGGCCATAGGCTATCGATTTCACATAGTCTGATGGGGCCCAGCGAAAGGCGGTGGTTAGGCCGCTGTCGTATGACTGCTGCGCCCAGAACTTGGAGTTTGAATCCCCGGCGGTGTAGAAGGTGCGGTTGGGGCCAAAGTGATAAGGGCCGAAGGTGGAGCGCTGGGCTGCTAATTCCAGCCCGCCTGTCCTAGAGACTTGCTCGCCGGCTCTGCAACCCGAGTACTCTACTTCCCCGGGTCCCTTCTTGAGCTTTCCACCGGGGTCAATGGTGTACTCACCGTCCGCGCCGTCGACCCGAATGCTGATGACGGAGGCGCTCGTGCAACCGGTGCCTCCGTTGCCTCGAAGTCTCTGATGAACCTCATCGCTTGTGGACTCACTTACGCCTGGTTCAACACGGAGTGCAGCTTCAGAAGGTGGGGTCCCCACGAGAATTAATCCCAGGACGGTGATTGTCGTAAGAATTGTCGTTCCGATGCGCTTTTTCATATCTCCCCCAGTCAGATAGGAAGAGGGCCGAAATGCAAAAACGCTAAGCTCGATGCGTTATGAATTACTAAGTCTACTGCGTTTTACGTTATCTCCAATTCGTAACCGAATGCGCCCCCTCAGTTGTGGAAGAGGTCTTATTGTTTCCGGAAAAGCTAGTCAATAGCCGACGAGCTAACAAACCCTGGTTTAGCGAATTAAACCGTTGACCTGTTTTGTCTGGATTTGTGATTCTGATTTCGTGGTGCAACCAGAGACGTAGCATTGGACGCTCCGAAGGGATCAGCAACCCGGTCCCTCCCCGGAATCCTGCAGGCGCGCTCGGCGGCGCATAGTCTTGTGCCATGACTTCCGCTGGCCGCTTCGCTCCGAGCCCCTCCGGCGAGCTCCATGTGGGCAATCTGCGCACAGCCATGCTCGCGTGGCTCTTCGCTCGTTCCACGGGCCGCGCCTTCCTGCTGCGCGTGGAGGACCTCGACCGTGCGCGGGCCGGTGCTGAGGAAGTGCAGCTCCGCGATCTTGAAGCCATCGGCGTGACGTGGGACGGCGCCGTCGTTCGCCAGACGGACCGTGCCGGGCTGTACAACCACGCGATCCAGCAGCTCACTGACGCCGGGCTGACGTATGAATGCTTCTGCACGCGGCGTGAGATCCAGGACGCGCCGTCCGCCCCGCACGCGCCTCAAGGCGCTTACCCGGGCACGTGCCGGAACCTTTCGACGGCGGAGCTCGAGATCCGCCGGGCCTCCCGCCCTGCTGCCATCCGGCTCCGTTCCGAAGCCCACGACTGGACTGTCGAGGACAAGTTGCACGGGTCATATACGGGCGTCGTGGACGACTTTGTGCTCCGGCGGAACGACGGCGTCACTGCCTACAATTTGGCCGTGGTGGTGGACGACGCGGAGCAAGGCGTGGACCAAGTGGTCCGCGGAGACGACCTCCTGTCTTCCACACCCCGCCAAGCCTATTTGGCTCCGTTGTTGGGCGTGCCCGTTCCGGAATATGCCCACGTTCCCTTGGTGCTGAATCGCGACGGCGCCCGCCTGGCCAAGCGCGACGGCGCGGTGACGCTCGGCGAGCTTGCCGCCGTCGGGCTGTCTGCTGGGGAGGTGCGGGACATGATCCTGGAATCGCTCGGCTTGCCGGGAGGACCGCTTGGCGAGGCGTTGGATAGATTTGATCCGGCCCGATTGCCACACGGGCCGTGGATATGGAATGGCATTCAGCAATCAACCCTCCGGAAAGGGGCGTAAGTGCTCGCCTATGTGCTGACCCGCTACGGCGGCGCCGACGCAATGGAGTTGCAGGACGTCCCCAAGCCGATTGCCGGTCCGGGCGAGGTCCTGGTCAAGGTGTTTGCCGCGGGGCTCAATCCTGTGGACTACAAGCAGCGTGAAGGTGCAGTCCGGGTCATCACCAGGCCGAGACTTCCTTTGGTGGCAGGAAGCGAACTGGCAGGGATCGTCGAAGCCGTAGGGCCGGGCGTCAGCCGCTTCGCGACGGGAGACCGGGTGTTTGCCCGCGTGGACAAGACCCTGCTGGGAGCTTTTGCCGAACACGCCGCTGTCCACGAGGATCTCGTGGCGCTCATGCCAAGATCGCTCAGTTACACCGAGGCCGCGAGCCTTCCCCTGGCGGGCCTCACCGCGTTGCAGGCATTGCGGGACGAACTCAAGGTCAAGCCCGGGACCAAGCTGTTCATCTCCGGAGGCGCGGGCGGAGTGGGAACCCTTGCCATCCAGTTGGCCAAGTACTTTGGCGCCGAGGTGACCACCACTGCGTCTCCACGTGGGGAAGAGTTGGTGCGGCGGCTCGGGGCGGACGCGGTCGTCGACTACACGAAGGAGAACCTGGCCGAAGTGCTCCATGGCTTCGATGCCGCGCTGGACCTCGTGGGCGGCGAGACGCTGGACCAGACGTTCAAGATCCTCAAGCCGGGCTCGAAAGTGGTCAGCATCGCCGGGATGCCCGAACCGCAGACGGCCCTGAAGGACCTTGCGGCCCCGGCATGGATGACCGCGCTGTTCTGGGCAATCAGCCTCGGAATCCGGAACCGCGCCCGTGAAGCCAAGGTCCGGTACCGCTACCTATTCATGCACCCGAGCGGCGAGGACTTGAAATTCCTGGCACGCCTGGTTTCCGAGGGGAAGCTGCAACCCGTGGTGGACAGCAGCTATCCGCTCGAAAAGATCGGCGACGCTTTCGCCGCGCTGGAACAGGGACGCGCCAAGGGCAAGATCGTGGTGACCATGGACACTCGCGGCTGGGCCCATTCTGCCGGGTTCCCTGGCCGAGCGTAGCGAGGTAAGGGGGCAGAAGGGATTAGGCTGTCCGGGTGGATGCACAGACGATTGCCCCTGGATTCGAACCGGTAGCCGAACTCTTTGGCCGTTTCCTCAGCGAGGACCCGGAATATTCAGCCCAGCTCGCGGCTTACCACCGCGGCGTCAAGGTATTGGACATCAGCGGCGGGCCGCACCGCCGCCCGGATTCCGTGACCGGTGTTTTCTCCTGCTCCAAGGGAGTGTCCGGGCTGGTCATCGCGCTGTTGGTCCAGGACGGCTTCCTGGACCTCGACGCCGAAGTGGTCAAGTACTGGCCGGAATTCGGCGCCGAGGGAAAAGCCACCGTCACCGTGGCCCAGCTGCTCTCGCACCAGGCCGGTCTTCTGGGAGTCGAAGGCGGACTGACCCTCGAGGAGTACAACAACTCCGAGCTGGCCGCCGCCAAGCTCGCGCAGATGCGGCCGCTCTGGAAGCCCGGGACGGCCTTCGGGTACCACGCCCTGACCATCGGCGTCTTCATGGAGGAGCTTTGCCGCAGGATCACCGGGTCCACCCTCCAGGAAATCTACGAACAGCGGATCCGCTCGGTCACGGGCGCCCACTTCTTCCTGGGACTGCCTGAGTCCGAGGAACCCCGCTACGCCACCCTCCGTTGGACCGAGGACCCTTCCCAACCGTGGATTGACCCCGCGAGCCATTTCGGCCTTTCGGCAAACTCCGCCGTGGGGGACATCCTTGACCTGCCCAACATCCGCGAGGTTCGTGCAGCCGGCCTGAGTTCAGCCGCCGGAGTCGCCAGCGCCGAAGGCATGGCCCGCGTCTACGCTGCGGCACTCACCGGACTTGCCCGCGACGGCGACCGTCCGGCCGTCGCGCCCCTCCTGAGCGAAGAGACCATCCAGGCCGTCTCGGCCGAGCAGGTCTTCGGCATCGACCGTGTGTTCGGCGAGACCAGCTGCTTTGGGACCGTGTTCATGAAATCGCACGCCCGCTCGCCATACGGCAGCTACCGTGCGTTCGGGCACGACGGCGCCAGCGCATCTTTGGGGTTCGCTGACCCTGTGTATGAACTCGCCTTCGGGTACGTGCCCCAACAGGCCGAGCCGGGTGGAGCGGGATGCCGCAACCTCGAACTGAGCGCCGCCGTGCGGAAGGCAGTCACCGAACTGGCTCAGTAGGATGAAGCCATGACCGAACCGAGATTCACCGTTGAAACAGCCATGGTCCTTGCCGAAGTGGCGCACAACCGCCAGAAGGACAAGCTGAAGCGGCCGTACCGCGAGCACGTGCTGGCGGTAGGGGATGCGCTCGCCGATTTCGACGACGACATCCGGATCGCGGGCTACCTGCACGACATCGCCAAGGACACGCCTATTACCAAGCAGGCGCTGCTTGACATGGGTGTTTCGGAGCGTGCCGTGGGCATCATCGAACGAGTAACGCGCCGATTCCAGGATGACTCGGACAACGATGAAGCCGTCATGCTGCACATCGCACAGGACCATGACGCCACCCTCGTCAAGATCGCATGCAACGCCCACAACTCCATGCCGGAGCGCGTGCGGGCGCTCGCCGAGAAATGGCCGGACAAGGCGTCCACCAAACGCTACGCAGCCGCCCGGGAAGTGCTCTACAAGGCAGTGCCGCGGGGAGAAATCCACCTGCTCCTGCAACGCATCAACCCGGATCTGCTGTCCGAGATGGACCGGTTGGCGGACTAGCTGTTCGACGCGGCCGGTCGCGCTTGTCTACGGTTTCGTCGGGTCATCATGTATCGGGCTGGCCGCGGACGCCGCCCTGCTGGTGGATGCCGTGACTTCCGCCAAGACCCGCTGGTGGATCTGGGCGGTGAGCTCGTGAATCGCCCGCGTGAGGTCGGTGTTCTCTTCGAGCAGGTGCTCCTGGGCGTTGTAGTCATGGTCCGCCTTCACCTGCTGGAAAGCCGCCTGACGGTTCTGTCCGATCATGACGAAGGTCGAGAGGAAGATCGCTTCGAGCGAGACGATCAGCGTCAATGTCGGCCACGGACTCTGCTCGAACACGAGCATCCACACAGCGAAAAGCAAAATGTGCAGGTAGACGAAGTTCATCGATCCGGCGAAGGCCGTGACTGCATCCGCGACTCGAAGCTGGAGGCTTGCTGCCCGGCGCTCAGCCTCCGCCAGGACCGATGGGTGGAGCTTTGACCGCTCGCTTTGAGAGAGCAACCGTGTAGGTCTCAGATACGAGCGTGAATGCGGAAGAGTGCCCGCGGTGGATGTCGATTGGTGTCCGGCCTGCTGTGCCATACGTTCAATCCCTTGGCTCGCGGCGAGCCTATCTCGCCTCTGAGAGCGAGCCTAGCGTCGCCATGCGCGCGAACCTAGGATCGAACGCCCGGTACTTACGCGCGGGATCTTCCACGGAGGAAGTGGAAGATCAGGACGATCACGGCAATGACCAAAAGCAGGTGAATGAACCCGCCGCCGATATTGCCGATAAAGCCGAGAAGCCAGAGAACAGCGATAATGATGGCTATCCAAAGCAACATGAGGGTCTCCCTTTTGTGTACGAATGGAAATGCTGATTCCGCGTTCCGCTGGTCTGCGGCCTGCGCAGATATCGTTTGGTGCCCTCACTTTATGTCAGGATGGGGTTCCTGTTAACGGGTAGTCGATAAGCGATAGTCGGGTTCCGGTTTGGTGGCCGGCGCAGAGAAATCTACCCGCCCATCAACCTTCGCCGATGCTTGAGCTCCTTGACCCAGTCCCTCGTCTGCAGCGGCCCGAAAGGTGAGGCGCCGGCGTCGAGCTCTGCGATGAGCGGGCCTGATGCCTTGAGCGCGAGTCCCAAAACTCCTTCCGCTGCGCGCTCCGTGAGCCCGAGCTTGCCGGCCCAGGCAAGGAAGTGCTTTCGGGAGATTCCGCTCTTCTTGCCGCCGATGCCCAGCGCGAGCGTTTTGTCCCCGTAGACCACGGTGGAGGGGATGTCGTAGACCGGAGCGATGGTGTATTCGCCCTGCGTCGGCTGAACCCCTGCCTGTGACTGAAGCATTGACACGTTCTTGGCGTGGAGGTCGCCGTTGCCGCTGAGCCAAGCGAAGGCCAGCTGGATGGCGAGGTTCCGCAAGGCCGGCAGGGGTGCGGAACAGTGGGCCGCCAAAGCTGCGCAAACCTCGCCGAACGGCACGCTGTACTTGTCCGCAGGGTACAGGCCCAGCACTTGGGCTCCGTCTTCGACGGCGAGGCGCACGGGAGTGCCGTCGGTTCCGGTGAGGCGATCGAAACGCTCGACGAGCAGCCCGGCCCGCCCGCCGACGTCGTGCACCAATTGAACGCTACTCACTGGAATCCGGAGCTTGCGAGCATAGCGGAACATGAGGAATTCGTTTTCCACAACGAACGGGAATTCGGGGGCGTTGAGTTTGAGGATGAACCGCTTGCCCGCTTGTGCCACCGGGAGCGAGATCATGCCCGCCGATAGCTTGTCCTGCACCCCCGCCAACGCCACAGGATCGATGAGGCCCGAATCGCCGAGCAGCGCATCGAAGTCGAGCGGCAGTTTCGAATCGAGCACGACGGCGGAGCCTCCTTCCGTGGGCGGCTCGCCGTGGGGAACCGTCTGGACATCGCCCACGGCGTCCCCGCCCGCCCCCATGAGGAGGGCGAGCTCGTCGTCGGCGCTGGCCTTGACCGCCCTGCGCAGGGAATTCAGGCGGCGGCCTTCCGGGAGGAGCCCCGTGAAGTAGGGCGGAACCGCGCCGCTCGGGGTGAACACTGCATCGCGCGTCAGCGGGAGCGTTGTGGCGACGGCCGGGCCGCCCGATTCGAGGTACCGGGGCAGGTAGCTGAACCTGGTGCCGCCTTCATGCCGCTCGATGCGCGCCGCCAGGACGCCTTGCTTGTAGACGTCGGCGATGCGGTGGAAGGTCATGACCGGTTGTTTGCAGTCTGGCTGGCCGCGGCTTGGACCTTGAGCTCGAGGCCCAGTGTGCCGAGGACCGCGAGGAGTGGTTCCAATTGGACGGTGGTCTTCCCCTGCTCCACGAAGCGGACGAACCGTTCCGAGACTCCTGCGAGGTCTGCGAGGTCGGACTGGCTCAGGCTCAAGGAGCCGCGGCGGGCACGGACCTTGGCGCCGAGGGACTCGGTGAATTCCCTGGGGGACATGTCCATCCTTGCTTGCATGGTGGGCGCCGGGCGCCGCGGGTGCGCTTCCGGTACGTTCGTGCCGGTTTCACCATTTTCCGCCTCCCGCGGCGGCGAATCAAGGGTTGGCCGCCGGGAATCGGTACGTTCGTGCCGATGTGCCGCGCCGCGGCATCGTGGGTGCAGGCCGTTCGCTGCGTTCCGGTACAGCGGTTTGGGGCCAGGACCCACTAATTCGCCTAAGTGGCCGGGCGTGCCCTCAGCCTTTCCAGTGCTGCTTCCCGGCGTGCCGCCCCGCGCCGTTCGTCAATCACGATCGAGAGAGCCAGAGCCGCCACAATGACCATCATGCAGACAGGAACAGAGACGTCCAGGGCGGCCAGGCCCACACTGCCGCCGAGCAACACGACCACGAGGGCTGTGACTCCGAGGAGAGCGCGGTCGAAGCCCAGCAGGTAGCCATACAGCGAACTCAGGGCTACCTTGAACAGGGCCACCGGGACGGCGATGGTGGCTACTACAACGGTGGCGCTGATGTGGGCAGAATGATCGATGAAGAGGGCCGCCACATGAAGTCCGCCCCCAGTAGCGGCGATCGACCCAAAGATGAACATGTGACCGTATCCGAAGGCGAATGCCCGGTGCCGTTGGTGATGCAGGGCGTGGCCGGACGGAAGGATGAAGTAGATCCACCACATTCCAAAGGCCAGCCCCGTACCGCCGAGGCCTACGAGAGCGGCATCAACGGACCAGCCGTGAAGGGCCACGATCGCCCGAAGGGATTCGATGGCGCCGATCAGGCACTCGCCCAGGGCGATGATGGCCAGGAGCCCGTAGCGCTCCGCGATGTGGTGTGCGTGCCACGGTGTCTTGGCTTTGCGCTCGGCGATTGTCGGCGTCGCCATTTCCAGCAGGAAAAGCGGGGCGGCCATGAGGAAATTCGTCAGGATGTCGGCGTGGACAATCAGCACCGCCACCCAACCGATCTGCGCCACCACCAGGAACTTCGCGTAGGTGAGGCAAGCACTTCGGCGCTCCGGATCCTGCTTCGCCGCCCGCAGCCACTGGAACACCAACGCCAACCGCATGATGATGTAGCCCAGCACCATGGTGGAGTTGTCCACGCGGTGGCCCTCATCGAGCGATTGGAACATCGGTTCGATGCCCATGGCAAGGATGAGTACACCCACCATTTGCACCATGGTGACGACCCGGAAGACCCAGTCGTCCGTGTCATAGGCGCTGGCAAACCACGAGAAATTGATCCAGGCCCACATGACGGCAAACATCGCGAAGGTGAAGCCCATGAACCCGGGGCCGAAACGGGCCTCGGCCAGCTCGTGCGCGAACTGGCTGCCGGCAACCCCAAAGGCGATAACGAACGTCAAGTCAAAGAAGAGTTCCAAGGGTGTGGCGGTGCGATTCAGCTCCTGGGGATCGCGCCCACCCATGCGCGAAAGTGCATGGCGCAATGGATTCATGGACATGGTTCAGGGTACCGCGGGGAGGCCTCCGGAGTCCCGATCCTTGGAGAGAGCACCCGGGTTCCTCTTGGCCCACAACAGCAGCCCGATGTACGTCAGGTCGAAGACGCTGCACAGGACGCCAATGCCCAGAATGAACAGTGAACTCTCGAGGATCCCAAAGGTGATGGTGGGCGCCAGGGTTCCGATCCACTTCGCTACAGCGATCACCAGGGATTGGCCCCGCAGGCTGCGTCGGGCAGCGAACATCGCAATAAACAGGCCTGGCATCAGCAGATTCTGCAGGAAAGCCGCGTACCGGGACGCGGGATCCCAATCGAATTCGGTGATGAAAAGCCATTGCACGGCGAACGACGCCAGGCCCAGCAGGACCGCCCATCCGATGAACAGCGGCCGTGTGACAAATCCAGGAAGTTCCCGCCTGCCGAACGCGAAGAACGTGTACACAATCGCGACGTCGGCCAACGCCCAGGCAATGTTGATGACGCCCTGCACGGAGAGCCTCGTGCTGAGCGAATGCACTGAGTAGATGACCTCCCACGCGAAGTTCAGACCAAGCGCCGCTGCCGGGATGGCATATGTCTTGTCGCGAAACCCGATCCGGATCGCGCAAATGTAGACCGTCGTCCAGGCGACACCGCTCAGGATGGTCAGAAACAGGTTCACGGTTCCTCCTTCTCCAACGCGGGGTCACTTAGCGCCCATCCGGGGCCTGAACATGGGCCGTAAGTGACCCCGCGTTGCTCTAAACCCGGGCGAGAGAGTCGATGTCCTCGAGGAAGTCCTGGTGGACTTCGTCGCTGACGGTGGTGCGGGTGTCGGCGATGGCGTCGAGGTAGTCCTGGGTGACCGGTCCCTTGCGGGCGTTCGACGCCGGTGCGGTGCCCCCTGCGGAGGCGCCGGCGCCGTCGTCGTACACGGCTTTTTCCAAAGCGCGCTGCGAGGCGCTGCGTGCCGCGTACTCGATGTCGGCGGGGGAGAAGCCTTCTGTCCGCGAGACCAGCAGCGCCACATCGACGGAGTCCACCACGCTGGCCGGGATGAAGCGCTGCCACATGGCTTCGCGGGCGTGGACGTCGGGCAGGCCGATGGGGATGACGTAGTCGAAACGGCCGTGGCGCAGGAAGGCGGTGTCCAGGGCGCGGATGAAGTTGGTGGCGCACACCAGCAGGCGGCCGGGCTGTTCGCGGAAGGCCGGGATGATCTTGAGGAGTTCGTTGGTGACGCCCTGCAGCGGGGACGGCGGCTCGCCGGAGCGCTGGGACGCGATCTCCTCCACTTCGTCGATGAACACGACCGCGTGCTCCAGTTCGGCGATTTCCAGGAACGTCTCACGCAGGGCGCCCGCCAGGCCCTTGGGATCGGAGGCCAGCCGCGAGGGGAAGACCTCCACGAAGGGCCACTCAAGCCGGGACGCGATCGCCTTGGCGAACGTCGTCTTTCCGGTCCCGGGCGGCCCGAAGAGAACGACTGCGCGCGGCGGCACCACTCCGTATTGATCGGCGAGGTCGGCCTCGGCCAAGGGTAGGACCAGCCGGCGTTCGAGCAGCTCTTTTTCGCGGCGCATGCCGGCGACGTTTTCCCACAGGTCCCGGGCCAGGATGCGGCCGCCGAGCTGGCTCAACGGCTCGAGTTCCTGGCGTTGGACCGGGATGGTCCGTTCGAAGTAGTGCAGGTTCTGCTTCAACAGGAAGCCGCGGCCAAGGAACGCTTCAACGCGGGTTTCGGACTCCGGCATGAGGGCCGAGAGTTTGTTGAGCCCGTGCGGGGTCATCCGGTTCTCGACGGCGGCCAGCAGCGAGGTGCCGATCCCTCGGCCGCGGAACTCGGGCAGCGTGGCCAGAAAGACGATCCAGCCCTGGTCATGGGCCGCGCGTCCGACGGCGGCACCCACCACCTGCTCGCCCTGCACCGCCACCACGGCGTGGTCCTTCTCGCATGACGCGAGGACCTCGGAGAGCGCATAGACCGGGTCCACGTTGTCCGCTTTGAGCGACTCCCACAGGTGCAGGATGCCGTCCATGTCCGACGAGTGGAAGTCCCTGATACGCCAATTGCTCATGCCCTGCTCCTTGGTGGATCGCCATCGATTGCCTGGTGTTGAGCATAGGCGAATCAGTGGCGTGGAGAGGTTGCGCGGGCGTTGCGTTACGTGCCTACCCCACCGGGCGCAACCGCAACCCCTGCATGCCGCCGTCGATCGCCAAGGACGTGCCCGACGTCGAGCCGGACAGCGGGCTCGCGAGGTAGGCGACGGCACCCGCTACCTCGGCTGCTTCGACCAGGCGGCCGTGCGGTTGGCGGGCGTTGAGCGCGGCGCGCTCGGCGGCGGGATCGGCGGAGGATTCGAGGAGCCTGCCCACCCACGGGGTGTCTACCGTGCCCGGGTTGACGCAGTTGACGCGGATCCCTTCACGGACATGGTCGGCCGCCATGGCCAGCGTCAGCGACAAAACAGCGCCCTTCGACGCCGAATACAAGGCCCTTTGCGGCAGCCCGGCGGTCGCGGCTATGGAGCACGTGTTGACGATCGCGGCCGCGGGCGACTCGCGCAGGTACGGCAGGGCCGCACGGCTGACGCGGGCGATGCCCACCACGTTGATGTCGAGCACGCGGTGCCATTCGTCGTCGTCGTTTGCAGAGATGTCCCCTTGTGCGCCGATCCCTGCGTTGTTGACCACCACGTCGAGGCGGCCGAACTTCCGGACGACGGCGTCGACGGCGGCGCGCACCGAGGCATCGTCGCCCACGTTGCATTCGACCCCGAAATGCGGGGTCCCGGAGGGGTTGAGGTCGAGCACGGCGACCTGCGCCCCGCCGTGGGCGAGTCGCTCCGCGATGGCCGCGCCGATGCCCGACGCCCCGCCGGTGACCAGGGCTACGAGCCCCTCGAACTCGGTGCTCACCGCGTGGCCTTGTCAGTTCCTATTGCTGCTAGCGAAGCTGCGTGGGCTCTGTAGAACTTCTGGCGCTGGCGGCCGAGCCCTTCTACCTCGAGCTCCACCACGTCGCCGGGTTGGATGTACGGGAAGCGGCCGGAGAGCGCCACCCCTTCCGGAGTGCCGGTGAGAATGACGTCGCCGGGCTCCAAAACCATGTATTGGCTGAGGTGGTGGACCACGGTAAGGGCATCGAAGATCATGTCCGAAGTGTCCGACGATTGGCGGATCTCGCCATTGACCCAGGTGCGCAACGCGAGGTGTCCGGCGTCGAGCTCATCCGCGGGAACCAGCCACGGTCCGAGGGGAGTGGACTGCGGAAGGGACTTGCCTTTGGTCCACTGGCCTGCGGCGCCGGGCAACTGGTAGTCGCGCTCGGACAGATCGTTGGCGACGACGTAGCCCGCGATGCAGTCCGCAGCCTCGTCCGTGCTGGAAAGGTATGACGCTTCGCGACCGATGACAATTCCGAGTTCCACCTCCCAGTCGTACTTTTCCGACGACGGCGGAATGGGCGCGGCGTCGAACGGGCCACTGACCGTATTGCTTGGCTTCAGGAACACTACTGGTGATTCCGGGGGCGTGGCACCGGATTCGGCCGCGTGCGCGCTGTAGTTGAGGCCGATGCAGACGACGTTTCCAGGCCGGGCGACGGGCGATCCGATCCGGAGGCCTTCGGCCGATATCTCGGGCAGATTCCCGGCCGCAAGGGCTTCCCGGGTGCGTGCAATTCCGTCGGTGGCGAGGAACTCTCCGTTGATGTCCTTCGTCAGCGGGTCGAGGCTGAAGTATTTTTCGGTACCGTTGGCGTCTTGGGCGATGACAACCGGCTTTTCATTTCCGGCAGTGCCCAGCCGGGCGAATTTCATGTTCATGTATTCCTCCGTGCTCTGGCTCTAACATCCGAGCTCTAGTCTGCTGTTGCTCTCCATAATACGGAAATGTGACCCATTGACAATGCAGACATCGGATGTTTACGCTCTTCCCAGCAAACTACCTGCTGCCAAGCAAGGAGCACAATGAGCGTCATCACCGCGGTGGACACCTTCGATATCCGCTTTCCCACCTCACAGGAACTGGACGGATCGGACGCCATGAATCCGGATCCGGACTATTCGGCGGCATATCTGGTGATCCGTACCGACGCCGGTGACGGTCATGAAGGCCACGGTTTCGTCTTCACCATCGGGCGCGGCAACGAGGTGGAGGCGGTGGCGATCGGGGCACTCCGCCACCACATCCTGGGCCGCAATGTCGAAGAATTGCTCGGCGACATGGGCGGCACCTGGAAGCTTCTTGCCCACGATTCGCAACTACGTTGGCTCGGTCCCGAAAAGGGCGTGATGCACATGGCGATCGGCGCCGTCGTCAACGCGCTTTGGGACCTCAAGGCCAAGCGGGCCGGGCTCCCGCTGTGGGAGCTGCTTTCCGGAATGAGCCCCGAGGAGATCGTGGCACTCGTGGACTTCAGGTACCTCAGCGATGCCCTCACGCCCGAACAAGCGCTGGGAATATTGCGGAGGGCGGAGCCGGGGCGCGCCGCCCGCAGGGCAGCGCTTCTCACGGAGGGATACCCCGCCTACACCACGACGCCGGGCTGGTTGGGTTACAGCGACGACAAACTTGTGCGCCTGGCCAAGGAAGCCGTGGCAGACGGTTTCGGGCAGATCAAGCTCAAGGTGGGGGCCTCGCTGGAAGACGACATCCGGCGCGTCCGCACGGCCCGCGACGCTGTGGGGCCGGATATCAAGATCGCCGTGGATGCGAACCAACGCTGGGACGTCCAGGAAGCCATTGACTGGATGGCACACCTGGCGCCCTATGACATTGCCTGGATTGAGGAACCCACCAGTCCCGATGACGTCCTCGGCCATGCCGCGATTGCCCGGGGCGTGGCGCCGATCCCCGTGGCCACGGGTGAGCATGTCCAGAACCGTGTGATGTTCAAGCAGATGCTGCAGGCCGGATCCCTGCAGGTCTTGCAGTTGGATGCGGCGAGGGTCGCGGGAGTGAACGAGAACATCGCGATCCTCCTTCTTGCCGCGAAGTTTGGCGTCCGCGTCTGCCCGCATGCAGGCGGAGTGGGTCTCTGCGAGGCCGTCCAGCACTTGTCGATGTTCGATTTCGTGGCGGTTTCCGGCGACAAGAATGGTCGGATGATTGAGTTCGTCGACCACCTGCATGAGCACTTCGTTACTCCGGTGGATGTCCACGACGGCTGCTACTGGCCGCCTTCGGCGCCCGGTGCCGGCGGTGAAATGGTCGCTGGCACGCTGGCCGACTACAGCTTTCCCGACGGCCCGATGTGGGCCGGGGGATCCAATCCTTTGACTCCACAGCAATAACCTTTATCGAAATTCCTCGAAAGCACAGTTCCCTACTGAAAGCACGTGGTAAAAGATATGCGCAAAGAAGCGTTTGTGGCTGGTGCCTTGGCACTTGGCCTTATTGGACTCACAGGCTGCGGGGGCAGCTCGTCCGGCAGTACCGCAGACGGCAAGACCGCCATGACCTGGGCCATGTGGGTCGGCGGCACGGAAGACCAGAAGAACTGGGAGAAAGTTGCCGATGACGTCAGCAACACCCTGGGCGATGTGAAGATCACGCTGCAGGGCTCCACCTTCCAGGACTACTTCACCAAGATGAGCACCCAGCTCAGCTCGAACACGGCCCCGTGCCTGGTGGCGGTCCAGAGCCTGCGAACCGCGCAGCTCAAGGATGGCATGCTCCCGCTCGATGACCTCGTCAAAAAGAACAACTGTTCGGCTCGGAATTCCGCTGGCAGAACTATCAGGAGGCCCTGAACTACATGCCGTTCCTGCGCTTCATGGGCAACGGCCTGTTGGTCTCAGCGGCTGGAACGGCACTCACGCTGGTGCTTTCGGCATTCTCCGGATACGCCTTCTCGCGGCAGCGCTGGCGGGGACGGAACCTCGTGTTCATGGTGTTCCTCGCAACCCTGATGATTCCCCAAGAAGTACTGATCGTCCCGATGTTCGTCATGATGCAGAAGGTGGGCTGGGTGAACACTTTCCAGGCACTCATTGTGCCCTGGGCATTCACGGCATTCGGCGCATTCCTGCTCCGGCAGTTCTTCCTTGGCGTACCCCAAGAACTCGACGACGCGGCCAGGGTGGACGGCGCGGGAACCCTCAGGACGTTCCTGTTGGTCATGCTTCCACTGGCCAGGCCCACCATGGCTGTGCTGGCGGTCTTCAGTTTCATCAGCTATTGGAACTCGTTCCTATGGCCGCTGGTGGTGATCAATGACGTCAACAACCTCGGTACCATTCCGCTCGGGCTGCAGATGTTCTTCGGCCAGCAGGGTAATCAATGGCACCTCGTCATGGCCGCCTCCGTGATTTCGATGGCTCCCACCCTTTTGCTGCTGATCCTCCTGCAGAAACACCTCGTCAAAGGCATCGTCACGAGCGGCTTTGGCGGACGCTAACGCGTCACCTCCAAGGCCACGCAACGCTCAACAACCCAAAGACCCGCAACAACTTTGAAGGAGTAACCACCAATGATCGCCCAAGCACCTTGGTTCACGGAGTCCCGGTTCGGCATGTTCGTCCACTGGGGCTTGTATGCCCTGCCGGCCCGGCACGAGTGGGTCATGAACCGCGAACGCATTCCTGCCGAGGAATATGAGAAGTACTTCCAGCATTTCAACCCGGATCTCTACGATCCCCGGGAATGGGCCCATGCTGCGAAAGACGCCGGCATGAAATACGTGGTGCTGACCACCAAGCACCACGAAGGCTTCTGCCTCTGGGATTCCGCGCTCACCGACTACAAATCCACCAAGACTCCGTCCGGCCAAGACCTGGTGGCCCAATACGTCGAGGCGCTGCGGGAGTTCGGCCTGAAGGTCGGTTTCTACCATTCACTCATTGACTGGCACCACCCGGATTTCACGATCGACGGATTCCACCCCGAACGGGACAACCCCGACGCCGAAAAACTCAACGAGGGCCGCGACATGGCCCGCTACCGTGAATACCTCCATGGCCAGGTGCGCGAGCTGCTGAGCAACTACGGCCAGATTGACTACCTCTTCTTCGACTTCTCCTATACCAGCGAGGACCACAAGCACATTTGGGGCGGCAAAGGCCGCGAGGCGTGGGGTTCCGTGGAACTCTTGAAGATGGTCCGGGAACTTCAGCCGGGCATCATCGTCAACGACCGCCTGGACATTCCCGGCGACTTCGCTACGCCCGAGCAGTACCAACCGTCCGGTCCCATGGTGGTGGACGGCGTCGAGGTGCCTTGGGAGGCATGCCAGACCCTGAACGGCAGCTGGGGCTATGACCGGGACAACCTGGACTACAAGTCGGTCGATCTGCTGGTGCGGATGCTTGTGGATGGGGTGTCCAAGGATGGCAACCTGCTCCTCAACGTCGGTCCCACGGGTCGAGGGAATTTCGATCCCCGCGCTGTGGAGTCCCTCCGCGGCATCGGCGACTGGATGAAGCTGCATTCCCGGGCCATCTACGGAGCCGGACCCGCGGCCTGGACTCCGCCCGCCGACACCCGGTACACGCGCCGCGGGGACCGACTTTACGTGCACTTGTTTGCGTGGCCGTTCGAATACGTCCACCTCCCCGAACTCGCCGGCAAGGTGGAATACGCCCAGCTGCTCAACGATGCCTCCGAAGTCGCGATGCTCGAGATCTCACCGGACCGGGCGGCAATCAACACCACCCCTGGAGGACAACCGGCCGGTACCCTGACACTGAAGCTGCCCGTCCAGCGACCGGATGTGGCGGTGCCCGTCGTCGAACTCTTCCTGAAGCCCGGGGTGTAGCGTGCCGGAAACCATCGCCCTGCACACCCGGCTCAAGCCGGGTGCCGAGCAGGACTACGCAGATGCCCATGCGGGGATCCCCGCCGCGCTCGTTGCCGCATTGAAGGCGGCCGGCGTGGGAAATTGGCGGATCTGGCGCAGTGGCCAGGACCTCTTCCACCTCGTTGAGGTGGCGGACTACCAGTCCATGCGCCGGGCGCTCGCAGACCATCCGGCCAACGTCCCGTGGCAAGCGCGCATGGCGGAGCTTCTTGAAGTCCAGGATGACTATTCCGGCAACGACTCGGGCATCCCCTTGGTATGGGAGCTGGCATGAGCGGCACGCGATGGGACGGCCAGCTGGGCAAGCTCGGCTTCGGCGCCGCCGGCATCGGCAACCTGTACCGTGCCATGCCGGACGCCCAGGCCACAGCCACCGTCAACGCGGCCTGGGACTCAGGGGTCCGCTACTTCGACACCGCCCCGCATTACGGCTTGGGGCTGTCCGAGCGCAGGCTCGGTGCGGTGCTCAGGGAGAAACCCCGAAGTGAGTTCACCGTGTCCACCAAGGTGGGCCGGTTGCTGGTGCCCAATGCGGCCGGAGCCAGCGCGAAGGACGACGAAGGTTTCGACGTCCCGGCAACGAGCAAACGCCAGTGGGACTTTTCCGAGACAGGCATCCGCCGGAGCATCGAGGAATCGCTCGAACGGCTCGGCCTGGACCACGTGGACATCGCCTACCTGCACGATCCAGATGTCCACGACCTCGCCAAGGGAATCAAGGAAGCCCTGCCCGCGCTGGAAAAGCTGCGCGGGGACGGCGTGGTGAAGGCGATCGGCGTCGGGACCAACTCGGCGGAAGCCGCACTCGAATGCGTCGAGGCCGCGGACCTGGACCTGGTGATGCTCGCCGGCCGGTACACCTTGCTTGAGCAGCCCGGTGTTCCGCTCCTGGACCGCTGCGTGGCGCGCGGCACCGGCGTCGTCAACGTGGGCGTGTTCAACTCCGGCCTGCTGGCGCGACCCGAGGTCCCCGAGGATGCGCACTACAACTATGCGCGTGCCCCGCGCGCGCTGGTGGAGCGTGCGCGGGCGCTCGCCGGCGTGTGCCGCGACTTCGGAGTGGAACTCCCGACGGCGGCACTCCAGTTCAGCCTGCGACACCCGGCCGTTGTGAACGTGACGGTGGGGGCCAGCAGTCCGGAGCAAGTGTCCACCAACGCAGCCCGGATGAATGATGATGTGCCGGAAGAACTGTGGGCGGCTTTGGCGGGTGCGCCGGGTGATTGATTCGCACCTGCATCTGTGGGAGCTTGCGCCGGATCCAGCTGGCGTCGCCCCGCGCCCCTACTCGTGGCTCGGGCCGCAGCACGGCGGACTGTTCCGCAGCTACGGCGAGGCCGAGGCCCGCGAATCCTTGGCTGCAGCGGGTGTCGGTGGAGCGGTTCTCGTCCAGGCTGACGACACCGTCGCGGATACCGAGTCCATGCTCGCCGTCGCCGACCGCAACGCGTGGGTACTCGGCATCGTGGGCTGGATTCCCCTCGACAAGCCGTCCGAAGCGGAGCTGGAGTTGGATCGGTTCCTGGGGAAACCCGCGTTCCGGGGCGTCCGGCACTTGGTCCATAACGACTCCAGGGACGACTTCTTCGAGTTGCCTACAGTCCGCTATTCCTTGCGAATGCTCGCCAGCCACGGATTGGCGTTCGACGTACCGGACGCCTTTCCGAGACACCTCGGGCGTACGGTTCAGCTTGCCCGGGAGTTGCCTGAGCTGACCATTGTGCTGGACCATCTCGGGAAGCCGCCGCTGGCCGATGCTGCGGCGATGGACTCGTGGCGTGCAGATTTCCGGGCCTTGGCCGAGCTGCCCAACACGGTGGCCAAGGTATCCGGCCTGCATTTGCCGGGAGTCCCGTACACGGCGGAGGCCTTGCGTCCACTGTGGGACGAGGCGCTGGAGGCTTTCGGTCCGGAACGGCTCATGATCGGCGGCGATTGGCCCGTCAGTACCTTGGGTGCACCGTACGGCCGCACCCTGGAAGTGCTGCTGGAACTCGCCGGGGAACTCACTTCGGCGGAGCGCCGGGAGTTCCTTGAGGGAACCGCGGTGCGGACGTATGGGCTTCAGCGGCTCACCGATGCAAGCTAGAGCGCCTGGCGCAGCCAGGTCTCGACGCCGCTGATGTGGACCGTGACGAGTGCCCTGACCAGCTCGGCATCGCCGCGTTCCAAGGCGTCCGCGATGGCCTTGTGCTCGGCAAGGGTGTGAGCCACAGCCTTTTCCTGGGTCAAGCCGCGCCAGATGCGGGCCCGGACGGTGCTGCTGGAGAGGGCTTCGAGCAGTCCGGCGAGGTAGTCGTTTCCGGCGGCTTGGGTGATGATGCCGTGGAATTCGAGGTCGTGCGCGACGAGTTCTTCGACGTCGGTGTTCTCGTCGATCCCGTCCATCGTGGCGCGCAGGGCCGTGAGCGCCGCCGGGGTCATCTTGCCTGTGGCGATGAACGCGGTGGCGGGCTCGAGGATTCGTCGGACCTCAAAGAGTTCCAGGATGGAACGGTCCTGATGGAGGTCCACGACGAACGCCACGGCCTCGTTGAGCAATTTGGCGTCAAGGCTGGTGACGTACGTGCCGTCCCCACGCCGCACGTCCAGGACCCGGATGAGTTCGAGGGCCTTGACGGCTTCACGCAGGGAGCTTCGCGAGAGCCCGAGCCGCTCGCTCAGTTCCTTCTCCGGCGGGAGGCGGTCCCCGGCCTTGAGTTCCCCGCGGATCAGCATGTCCTTGATCTTGCTGATCGCTTCATCTGTGACAGCCATGGCTACATCCTAATGGCGAATGATCCGATGTTTGGCAGCACGACGGCGGCACCCGGGTTCCGCGCGAACGGAACCTCAGGTGCCGCCGTCGGGCACTCAGTACTGAAGGGTCTAGATCCTGTCCTCGGCACCGGCCACCGGCAGGTTGGCGATCACGGGAGAGCTGCCCGTGAAGCCGTCCCGGGCTGCGGCGATCTCGTGGATTTGCTTGCGGCACATGTACCAACCAACCACAATGAGCGCACAGGCGATGGCCGTAACCAGCATGGTGAGCGGAGAGTCGATGAACACCATCACCAGCACGCCCACCAGGAACAGCAGCGAAAGGTAGCCGGTGTAGGGGGCGCCGAACATCCGGAAGGACGGACGCTTCAGCCAGCCCTTGTCGGCCCAGCGCTTGAGCTGCATCTGGCACAAGACGATGGTGGCCCACGTGACGATGATGCCCACGGAGGCGACGTTGAGGACGATCTCGAAGGCGTCGGACGGTACGAGGTAGTTCAGCGGAACACCGAGCAGGGAGACGCCGGCCGTGATGGCGATGCCGCCGTAGGGGACGCCGGCTTTGTTCATGCGCTGGGCGAACTTTGGAGCGGAACCGGCCACGGACATGGAGCGCAGGATGCGGCCCGTGGAGTACAGGCCGGCATTCAGGGAGGACAGGGCAGCGGTGAGGACCACGAGGTTCATGATCACGTCCACGCCCTGCACGCCGATGTGGCCGAAGAAGGTCACAAACGGGCTGACGCCCTTGACGTAGGAGGTGTACGGCAGCAGCAACGCCAGCAGGATGACGGAACCGACGTAGAAGACGGCGATGCGGAAGACCACCGAGTTGATGGCCTTGGGCATGATCTTCTCGGGGTTCTCCGTCTCACCGGCGGCGGTGCCCACAAGCTCAATCGAGGCGTAGGCGAACAGCACGCCCTGCATGAGCATGATCATGGGCAGCATGCCGGTGGGGAAGATCCCGCCGTGGTCCGCGAGGAGGCTGAAGCCCACTTCCTGGCCCGGTACCGGCGTGCCGAAGATGACGAAGTACGTGCCGATCACCAGGAACGCCGCCAGGGCAGCCACCTTGATCAGGGCGAAGTAGAACTCCATTTCGCCGAAGACCTTGACCGAGACCAGGTTAAGGCAAAGCACCACCAGAAGCGCGATAAGTGCCCAGGCCCACTGCGGGACGACGCCGATCCAAGGGACATATTTGCCGAAGAAGTTCATGTAGAGGGCAGCGGCCGTGGTGTCCACGATGGTGGTGGTTGCCCAGTTGATCCAGTAGAACCAGCCGGACACAAACGCGGCCTTCTCGCCGAAGAACTCGCGGGCGTAGGAGACAAAGGAGCCCGACGACGGGCGGTGCAGCACGAGTTCGCCAAGGGCGCGCAGGATCAGGAAGGCAAAGAAGCCGCAGACCGCGTACGCGATGACGAGGGAAGGGCCCGCAGCGTTGAGGCGGCCGCCGGCACCCAGGAACAGGCCGGTGCCGATGGCACCGCCGATTGCGATCATCTGGATCTGACGCGGCTTCAGGCTCTTGTGATAGCCCTTGTCCTCGGCGTGGAGGAGCTTTTCAGTGGAGTGCGCCTGCGGAGGGACCGTGTGGTCCGTGATGGGTGCATTGGTCATGGGAATCCTTAGGGGGTGTCCTGTTGGGGGTCCGGATCTTGCCGTCCGGCCTGTTTCTTCGCGCGTTCAGGCCCGACGGCGGCTGGTGAGGGGCGCCGTCGTCGGACGCCCTGCGCGGCGCAGCCTAATTGCTGAGGTTGGCCAGGCGTTCGGGGCGGAGGAGCTCATCGAGCTGCTCCGAGGTCAGCAAGCCGTGTTCGAGAACGAGCTCGGCGACGCCCTTGCCGCTTGCCAGCGCTTCTTGGGCGATGGCGGTGGCGGAGGCGTAGCCAATGTGCGGATTGAGTGCCGTGACGAGTCCGATCGACTGCTCTACCGTGAGACGCAGGTGTTCGGTATTCGCGGTGATGCCCCGGATGCAGCGCGACGTGAGTGAGCGGCACGCGGCTTCCAGGTGGGAGATGCTCTTGTGGAGGCTGTGGACAATAATCGGTTCGAAGGCGTTCAGCTGGAGCTGTCCGGCTTCGGCTGCCATGGTGACGGTGACATCGTTGCCGATGACTTCATAGGCCACTTGGCTGACCACTTCCGGGATCACCGGATTGATCTTGCCTGGCATGATGGACGATCCCGACTGCACAGCCGGGAGGTTGATCTCGCCCAGTCCCGCACGCGGTCCGGAGGACAGCAAGCGGAGATCGTTGCAAATCTTGGAAAGCTTGACGGCGACGCGCTTGAGCACGCCCGAGAGGTGGACGAACGCGCCCACGTCCTGGGTGGCCTCGATGAGGTCGACCGACGTGACGAGGGGCAGGCCGGTGATCTCGGCCAAGTGCCTGCAGGCTGCTGCGGCGTATCCAACGGGGGCGTTCAGGCCGGTTCCGATGGCGGTGGCGCCAAGGTTGATCTCGTGGATGAGCAGCTGGGACTCGGCCAGACGCGCCCGGTCCTCGCCCACCGTCACGGCGTAGCCGCCGAATTCCTGGCCGAGGGTCATGGGGACGGCGTCCTGCAATTGCGTGCGGCCCATTTTGACCACGGTGCGGAATTCCTCGCCCTTTTCCGCGAACGCGATCTGGAGTTCCTGAAGAGCCGAAAGAAGGCCCTGGACCGAGAAGATGGTGGCCAGATTGACAGCGGTGGGGTACACGTCGTTGGTGGACTGGCTCAAGTTGACGTGGTCGTTCGGGTGCAGCCTGGCGTAGTCGCCCTTGGGGTGGCCAAGGATTTCAAGGGCCCGGTTGGCAATGACCTCGTTGGCGTTCATGTTGGAGCTGGTGCCGGCGCCGCCCTGGATAACGTCCACCATGAACTGCTCGTGGAGCTTGCCGTCCAGGATGTCCTGGCAGGCCTGCTCGATCGCGTCCGCCCGTTCGTCGTCCAGGAGGCCGAGCTCGCGGTTGGTGCGGGCGGCGGCAAGCTTGACTGCGGCGAGCCCCTTGACGAGGTTGGCGTTGCTGGCCAGCGGGTGGCCGGTGATGGGGAAATTCTCGATGGCACGCAGCGTGTGCACGCCCCAGTAGGCATCAGCAGGGACGTCGCGGTCACCGAGGAGATCATGTTCCGAGCGGAAACCTGGAATTGTCGTGGTGGGCACGGCAGATGTCATTGCTGTCCTTAGGTCTTTGTGCTTGTTTGGCTGCGTCAGTTGGACTCAGTCGAAGTCAGTTGGATGCGAGGAAGTTCGCGGCACGGAGCACGCCAACAGGGTGGCCGCCGCCCAACACAGGTGGACTGGCGAGGGTGGCGAGCTGGCCGCCGTCGAGCCCTAGTTCCTCAAGGATGCGGACGGCGACGGGCATGCGGGCGCGATCGCCGCCGTCGGAAATCTTGATGGCGACGCCGGTGCCGTTCCGCAGGCCGATGAGCTGGAGGCCCTCGAAGCCGTCCTTGGCGAGTAGCCCGGGAACCGTACGCATGATCGCTGTGACGTCGCGGCCCTCGCCGGCCACCATCTCGGGGAATGCGCGCATGGCGTGGGCTACTTGGCCTTCCGCTTCTGTGCTGTCCGCAGCCGCCATGTGGCCATAGGCCCGGGCCATTCCGTGCAGGCTATGGGCAAACAGCGGGGTGCCGCAACCGTCCGTGCTGATGGCCGCCGCGTCTTCGCCCGTGAGCTCGGTGATGGTGTCCTTCACGAGCACCTGCAGGGGATGCTCGGGATGCAGGTAGCCCTGGACAGGCCAGCCATTGATCACGCACGTGGCGGCCATGGACGCGTGCTTGCCGGAACAGTTCTGGGCGAGCTGGGTGGGCTTACCGCCGGCGCGGAGCCATTCTTCGCGCTCGGCGGTGCCGTAGGGGAGGTCGGTGCTGTTTTCCAACGCGCTTTTATCCAGGCCGTGCATTTGGAGGATACGTGCGGCACCGTCGAGGTGCATCGCGGCGCCGGAGTGGCTTGCGGCGGTGAGGGCGAGGAGGTTATCCGGGAGCTTGAGTCCCGCGCGGAGCATGGCGACCGCCTGCAGCGGTTTGAGGGAGGACCGCGGGTAGAACGCGGCGTCGGGATCGCCCGCTTTGAGGAGAGTTTCGCCGTCCGGCCCGACGGCGATCAGGGAGCCGTAGTGGATGCTCTCGACCAAGCCGTCGCGGGTCTGTTCCGCGAGGGGGACGTGGTGCGGGGTTGCTGGAATGGTTGCCGCCGGGGTGGTTGCGGGCGTAGCGGTGCGCATTGCATGCGGGGTGGGCATGACTTCCTTCAGTTGGTGGATCATTTGCTGAGGATGGTGTCCAAGGCAACGCTGACGGCGCTGAGATGGTCGGCCATGGCGGCTTCGGCGGCTGGGGCGTCGCCGGCTTCGATGGCTTCGACGATGCGGAGGTGTTCATCGTCTGAAACATGCTGGCGGTCGGCCACCATGTTCAAGGTTTCGGATTGATGGGCCAGGGCCTCTCGGATGTCTGCGACAACGCTTTCGAAGACCTTGTTGCCGCTTGCGCGGGCAATGGCAGAATGGAAACTGGCGTCGAGGCTGACCCAGGTCTCAGGGTCGGTCTCGGCCGCCATTGAACCCACGATTTCCTTGAGGTGTTCAAGTTCCTCCGGGCTGCGGCGTTTTGCCGCCAGGCCGGCTGCCGGGACTTCGATATGGGGGCGGGCCTCGTTGAGGTCGCGTGCCGAGTACTGGCCGAGTGTGAGGTCATTGGCCACCCGGTCCGCGACGACGAACGTGCCTTTGCCCGTCTTGGTGACTGTCAGCCCGAGCGCAGTGCAGGAACGGAGCGCCTCGCGGATCACCGAACGGCTTACCCCGTACTGCGCGGCCAAGGTGGCTTCAGAACTGAGTTTGGCCCCCACTTCCACGGTTCCGTCTTCAATGTCCTGGCGGATGGCGCTGAACACGGCTTCCGCTGCACTGAAGCGGGCGAGGGGCCGGGAGCTTGATGGCCGCGCCACTTGGGCCGCCCGGGGGACGGCGCCGCTTGTGGCGGTGCGCTCGCCAGCCGCAGCTTTCTGGCTGACGGCTGGCTGTCCAGTGGCGGCCTGTCCGGCTGTCCGGCTGTCTGACAGGTTCACTCTACGAATATGGCACGGGTCACAGGGTGGTGTCAAGATTCGCTGGCTTGTTGGGTGGGCCTCGGCTTAAAAGCTGAATGCCCCATATTTAATTGTCTGACGCTCTTATGGCGGCGAGTTGGTTGATTTCTAGAGGCGGGACCGGGCGTTAACTTAATTGTTATGACTACCCTGGCGAAAATCTCGGTGCGATGAAGCCCATCGAATTTCCCGACTTCCTGTTCAGCTCTCCGCTCGCCAAGGCCATCATCGAGCTTGAACGGATACGTAGCGACATGGGCGAGGGAACGGCTCATCCTGCGATCTTTTCGCAGTTGAAGGACCTCTTCCAGCTGATGTCGAACATCATGAGTGCGCGCATCGAAGGAAACCGCACACCGATTGTCGACGCGGTGGCGGGCGTGGAACGGGCCGATCGCTATGGCGACGTGCAGCAGAATGATGGTGTTCAAGAGATCGTCCATTGCAACAAGCAACGGCCTTCGTCGATGCATCGGTTAGCCCGGGAACTACGCTGACACACGGACTTGTTCGGGCTTGAATCCGCTTTCCCGAGTTCCGCTGCCACGCGTAGCCAGAACATCCGTACGCTCCTTGATCGAGGCGTCATCGAGCCGATTGGCGACGGTAGGAGGACTTACCGCCTCCGCCTGGTTCCGAGTGAGTTGACACCATTGCTGATATGGCGCCTCGACCAGATGGGATTCCTGCCCCAGATATTGAGAGAGCCTCAATAGGCCAGTCGGTCGAACCGGCATTCGTGAGGCGAACGAACTGCTGCCGGAGCATAATTACTCCCATGGCCAACCGTCCGCGCGGGGGATGGGATTCAACGACACAGACAGCACCACCCATCACAGTGGAGGTGCCGGTCCTCGGTGTCGGGGCGGGACCTGCGGACTATGAGGAGTTGGCGCGTTACGTGTTTGCCTTGCGCAGGCAGCGGGGATTGCACATGACGCTATTGCATTTGGGCGTCCTGGATGACTTTTGCCGGGACGTGGCTGATTGGACCAAAGGCAACACCAGCGCCGATTCGGCCCTGCTCAGGACCGTCGCGTGGCTTGAGGCACTGCCCGTACTGGAGGCCTTCTCCGGCAGCGCCGAAAGGCTGATCGTCCTGGGCAGCGGCGGAGTGTGCGGACTGGAAGTAGATGTGCCCGCCTCGGTGCATGACTTTCAGGTCTCCCTTGTACACGCGCTTCATGAACTCCTGGATGAACTGCTTGTCGACAACATCGACGACTTCATCCTCAGCTCCCCTGCCCTTGGATTCCGCTCGCCTCGCTGGGTACCCCATGTGGCTGTGGGCAGGCCATTGCACAGGGGCCGCGGACCGTGGGAGATTGGCCAGGTGGGAGTTGACTTCGGCGAATCGCGGATCAGGAACCGCCAGCATTTCCCTCAATTGCCGTAGTGGTACCTGCAAGCGGCGATAAGCACTTCGACGCCATCGTCAGTTTCGACGAACTTGTACACCAGGCGATGTTCGTCCGTGATGCGCCGTGACCAATACCCGTGGAAACCATGTTTCAGGGGTTCAGGCTTGCCGATGCCCTCATTGCCGTGCCGGGCTATGTCCTGTAGCAACCCGTTGATTCTCTTTAGCGTCTTGCGATCTTGGGATTGCCACCAAACGTAGTCGTCCCACGCCGCTGAGGACCAGATCAGCCTCATTCAACGATATCCCGGGTCACGCCTCGGCCAGCTTCCAGTTCCTCGATGGACGACAGGATCCTTTGCGCGTTGGCTGGACTGCGCAGTAAGTAAGCGGTCTCACGGAGGGACTCGTAGTCATCACGAGAAACCATGACGACGTCTTCCTTGCCTGGCCGGGTAATGATTACTTCTTCGCGGTCATTCGTGACGGCGTCGAGAGTTTCCTTGTAGTGGGCTCGAGATTCCGAGTAGCTGAGTGTGCGCATGGTGATCTCCCTGAGTTGCGTACAGAATATTGTACGCCGATTTTTTGCTCGACCTGGAATTCTTATCCGTTGCCTCTCAGCCGGATCGTTCTGGCATGGTGGATGGCGGCCAGCGCAATCGCGCTGGCCGTGAGCCTGAGGGCGTGGACCCTGTACCAGCGCTTCAACAGGGGCTTGCGGTGCGCCTCGTCGAGCGGCTGGGGGCTGAAGAACAGCTTGGGGTTGACGGATCGAAGCAGGTACGCCGTAGCGGCCGCGCCCGTGATGGAGCTGGCGGCACCCGCAATCAGCCAAGGTCTGCTGTCGGAATGCTTCCACCCGGCGACCAGGGCAGCGACGGCGGCAGGGGCACTGAGTGGCGCGACCGGCGCGTAGTAGCGCCCGGGGCTTCCCGCTCCAAAGGGGGTTCGGGGGAGTTCGCTGCTCGCTGCCGAGGCCGCGACCCGGTCCGGGATTTTGACGATGGCCTCATAGAGATTGCCGAAGAACCAGTGTGCGTGGGTGAACTCCGCGACACCCAAGAGCCGGTCAGCGAACACATCCCGACGGTCTGAAGAAGTCTGTCCCATGCCCACAATCTACCGCCGATGCTCAGCGCCGGACATGGGGTCCGCCTTCCACGCCACCCGCCCGGGTTATATCGTCAGCACCATCGCCGAGTACCGTGAGGCCAAACAACCGGCACGATGGAAGGGAGCAGCCCTTGGACAAGATCCGCATGATTTTGCCCGCGAATGTGCGCCATCGTTCCGGGGGAAATATCTACAACGCTAGGCTGGCTGAAGCCCTCCGGGGCCTGGGCACGGAGGTCTCGGTCTGCAAGCTCGACGGCGACTGGCCTTCGGGGAGTACCGGAGACCGGAACCGCTTTGCAGCTGCACTTACCGGAGAGGAACCGGCCATCTACATTGTCGACGGCCTGATTGCCTCGGGTGCACTCGCGGAAATTGAGAGCGCAGCCGCTGCCGGGCGCCGTGTCTGGGTGCTGCTCCACATGCCCCCTTCCGGGGAGAATCCAGTAGAAACGAGCGCGCTGCGCGCAGCGACAGGTCTTCTCTGCACAGGTTCCCGGACTGCCGAAGCGGCCAGAACCCTGGGCCTGGGCAACGTGCACTTGGCGATCCCCGGTGTGGATCTCCCATCGAAAGCACGCCCGAGTTCGCGAGACGCTGGGGCGGCACCGCATTTCATCATGGTGGGCGCGCTGCTCCCCAATAAGGACCAGATCCTATTCGTCGACGCGCTGGCACGGATCAAGGACCTGGCGTGGACAGCGGCGCTTGTTGGCTCCACAAAAGCAGACCCCTCCTACGCCGCCGCCGTGCGGGAGCGTATCCTCCGGAATGGACTTGAAAAGCGGGTGGAAACCACAGGTGAGCTTTCCGGCCCGGCCTTGGAAGACCAGTGGCTCCGTGCTGAACTCAGTCTCTTGATCTCACATTCGGAGTCCTTCGGCATGGTGGTCCAGGAATCCCTGGCTCACGGCATACCGGTAGTCGTGCGCAAGGGAACCGGCGCCGTCGAAGCGCTCGGCGCCCACGGTGCCGGTGAAGCGATCGATCTCACGGCAGGAATCGGATCGTTGGAGAAGCTCCTTCGGAGATGGCTCGGCGACCCTGCCCTGCGGGAGGGATGGCGGGCGGCAGCCGAGGCAGCCAGCAGTGTGTTGCCTCTATGGGAAGACACCGCAAGGGAGGTCCTCCGCGCCGTCACACGGGCGTAAGGGCTTCCCTATAGATGCTGGATGCCTGCCCGCTGCATGGCGTCCCGGTAGGTTTCGATGTTCTTGGCCAGGAGTTCCTGCTGCTTCGCCTCGGACAAGGCAAATGCCCGTCCCCCGAGCGCGCTTGCCTTGTAAACCTTGATCCCGTGCTGCCGGAGCGGCGAGTGGTAGGTCTTCTCAAAGAGCGCCAGGAAGGCGGCTGCCTCCGCGCCGTGAGCGACGACGGCGGAAACTCTCTTGTTGATCTTGAGGAACTGGCGGAACGGGCGGAGCCCGTCGGTCTTCTCCTGTGCGCTCAGTGCCGGCGGCAGTTCCGGGTCGCGGACCCAGGGGTAGCAGTTCCACGGCATGACATAACGGACGTCCAAGTCGGCTGAGTCGTAGATCAGCTGCGCACGTCGGGCGGCGTCGTCATCGTTGAGGTGCGATACGAAACCCGAGGTGGGGGCCCGCCCTGGGCTGGTCTGGAGGGTGACGATCCGGCACTCATCTTCGTCATGCACCGGATCGATGTAAGGCACGGTGGAACCGGGCCTTTTGGCCATCAGTTCGTCGCACAGCTGCGTCACCGCAGCAATGTTGGGCTCCTGTAGCAAAGCCCTTTTTTCGTCCCAGTCAATGGTCACGTTCTCTCCTTCGGCAGCGCGGCGTCCAGAATCGGCGTCCCTTGCCACTTTACGCCGTCGCTTTACGCGTCGCTCACGCTCCTGCAGAGCCGAGGGACAAAACTGCGCGACGCCGGGCCTTGCAGCGAGCTTCCCGTCCCGCTTTTCCGCGGGCTACTGTCCCTTCAGCTTCTGCATATCGCGCCGGTCCTTCTTGGTAGGCCGTCCTGCGCCGCGATCGCGCTGCGGCAGCCCGAGGGCGGGCGCGGCGGGGCGCTCCGGAGTGTGGTCGGTAAAGCAGTGGGACGCAGCTTCGGCCCCTACCCTCTTGGCAATGAGCCTGCGGACCTCAAGGATGCGCTCGAAGCCGGGCTGCCGGACACGGATGGTGTCGCCGATAATCACGGACTGCGAGGCCTTGACCGGGTTCCCGTTGATTCGCACGTGTCCCGCCCTGCAAGCGGTCGTCGCCGCGGAACGGGTCTTGTAAGCGCGGATAGCCCAAAGCCAGGCGTCAATGCGCACATTGCCGGATTTTGATGCTTGGGCGGAAGTCGGAAGGCTAGTCATGATTGCGAACGAGTATAGTCGGCGCGCGGCCTGGGCTGTTGTCCGCGAAGCCGATTACCGGCGTCGAAGTTCCGCGTATTCAAGGTGCGGGACGACGGTCCCTGCGTCGCGCTCCAGGAAGTTGGTGCCGGGCGCCACGATCTCGTCAATGGCATCCAAGGCTGCTTCGTTGGGGACAACATCCGCGGCCTTGAGGTAATCAACCAGATGGTCCTCCGTGCGTGGACCGATGACCACGCTGCTGACGGCCGGATGATTCAGGGCGAAGCCGACTGCAAGCTGAACCAAGGTGAGCCCATGCCGTTCGGCGACACGGGCCAAGGCATCGGCTGCCAGGAGTTTGTTCCTGTTGAAAGGTGCCAAGACGTCGAAGCGCCCGGGAACGGCCGACGCGCGGGAGCTTGCGGGCTGGGGGACTCCCACGCGGTAGTTCCCGGAGAGCCAACCGCCGTCGAGCGGTCCGTAGCTGAGCACGCCAAGGTTGTACTGCTGCGTGATCGGGAAGACGTCGCGCTCATTCGCCCGGACCAGCAAGGAATAGGGCACCTGATCCACCACCGGCGGTATGAGGTGGTTCGTGGTGGCGATCCACTGTGCCTCCACGAGCTGCGACGGCGTGAACACCGACGTTCCGTAGTAGAGGATCTTGCCCTGCCGGATGAGGTCGTTGAGGGCCGTGATGGTTTCCAGGACGTCTGTGTTGTAGTCCGGACGGTGCGCTTGGTAAAGGTCGATCCTGTCCGTCTTCAAGCGGTTCAGGCTGCCTTCCACGGCTTTCATGATCCAGCGCCGGGAATTTCCTGCGTGTGCTGGATTCGGACCCATTTGTCCGTGGAACTTGGTGGAAAGGAAGACGTCATCCCGCCTGCCATGGAGGGCCCGGCCCACAATAGCTTCTGCCTCGCCCTGGGAATAGATGTCAGCGGTATCGACACTCGTGATACCGGCGTCCAGGGCCGCATGGATAATGCGGATGCTTTCTTCGGCGCCGGTGGGCGCCGAGCCCGTCCCGAGGTTGAGGGTTCCCAGGGTAAGGGGGCTGATCAGGGCGCCTGTGCGTCCCAAGGTTCGAAGCTCGTTGAGGCTCATCTCCGGCTTCCTCCGTGAAGAATCAAGGCTGTGCAATGGATTGACACGACGCTACACATGTCGTGGCCGGGGCACTCGAAAAACGTACAAATTCTTCGTTTTTCGTATTGCGGGGTAACGAAAACAAGGCATGACGAATTATTAATTGACTTCAATCGACACGCGAATACACAAATATTGCCGTTATCGGCATCCAATGAATTAGTAGAAAGGCAGGCACGAAACTACAAAGAAAGGAACCCGCCATGACCCAGGTAACGGTGGATGGAGCCGCCTCGATCAAGCAGGCGTTCGCGCAATTTCCCTCAGGCGTGGCGGCCTTCAGTGCCATGGTCGGCTTCGCGCCGGAGGCCCTGGTGGCATCGAGCTTCACAGTGGGAGTCTCGCTCGAGCCGCCGCTGGTCATGTTTGCGGTGCAGAAGTCCTCCACGACATGGCCCAAGCTCCGGCGCGCCCCGCGACTGGGTGTTTCCATCCTTGCCCAGGGCCAGGAAGCGGTGTGCCTGCAGCTCTCCTCGCGGACCCAGGACCGATTCGCTGGCCTGGCGACCTCAACGAGCGACGCCGGTGCCGTGTTGATCGATGGTGCAGCGCTTGTACTTGAATGCGAAGTAGTCTCCGAAACCCCCGCGGGCGATCACGCGATCGTCCTCCTCGAAGTGAAGTCCGTGGAGATCAACCACGACGCCGAGCCCCTCATCTACCACGGGGCCGGGTTCAGGCAATTGGCCGCGTGAGCTTGGTCGCGGCCCCAACTGACTAGCAGTTGTTGTCGTTATCGGGCGTCAAAACGACAACAAATGCTAGTCAGTTGGGTCGGCCGGGCACTGCGGATTGGGTCAGTCGGGGGACTGCGGGGCGCTAGGCGCGGGGGCGGGCCCCGGCAGAGGCTGTCACGCGGCCGGAAGAGACAGGCTTGCCGCCGTGGGGGTCTCCCCGGTGTTCGCGGACCGCCGTGCCAGTCCCGGACGACTCCGCGACGTTCCCTTCAGCGGGTTCGTCGGAAGCCGCCGGTTCCGGGCCGGAGGCTGACGCTTCCTCAGCCCGTTCAGCTTCGCGTGCTGCAGCCCGGGCATCAGCCTCGGCGACAGCGGCAGCCCACTGGCTGTTCAGGACCGGAGGATCCTGCTTTACCGCAACCACAAAAGGATGTTCCTTCGCCTGGGTTGTGGCCACGGCGGTGGCTGTGGCCGCGATACCGTCCTTGATCTGGGCAGGCTTGGGCCACGTCCGTGGGTTTACCAGCGACTTCCATGGGACGTTCCGGACAGCAGACCACGACGCCGACCACAGCAACCTTGTGGTCCCAACGATTCCAAGACGCGGCTTCCGGGGAACGGATGGCTCGGCGCCCAGCAAGGCGTCTTCCACCGTCGTCGATTCCTCGGAATCCGACGACGGTGCGGGGGCGCGACGAGGCCGCGCGGGCAAGTGCACCACCGGCACGGCGTCGCGTTTCGGGAAGATCCCCACCATCGCGAGCAGGATGATCCAAGCCAGCTTCGCGACGCCGGCCAGCACCAAGGTGACAACCATCAGGAAGGCCAAACCAAGGAACATCAGCAAAGCCAACCCGAGCGTTCCAAAAAAAGTCAGATTGAGGCCAAGTGTTGTTGGATCCTCCACGTAGCCTCCTCGAGCCAGAGTTGTGGGGTGGACGCCGCAACCGTAGGTCTGCGCGCATGTCATCTAGCCTAAGGGCGAAATGTTAATGAATCATCCGCCAAACTCCGGCTCGCCAAGGTTGTTTCGAAGCTGTTATCTGCTGTGACAAAATTTGTTGCCTAGCTCTCACCTTCTCTTCCAGATAGGGCTCCAATGCCACTCGATCCGGCCCGCCTCCGACTAGGCGCTTGCCCTTGTTTGTCGGGAGAGCAGTACACCGACTGCTGTGGACGCTTCCACCGCGGAGACACCGACGCGCCCACGGCAGAACAGCTCATGCGTTCGCGTTACTCGGCCTTTGTGGTCCTTGACAGCGATTACCTTCTGCGCACGTGGCACCCGGAAACAAGGCCTGCCACGCTGGACCTGGACCCGGACATTGAATGGCGCCGGCTGGACATCCTGGCGACGCGCCGAGGCGGCCCCTTGGACACCGAAGGGACGGTCGAGTTCGCGGCGCACTACCGTTCCGACGGCGAACGCGGCGTCCAGCGCGAAAACAGCCGCTTCCTGCGGATCGACAGGCGCTGGTACTACCTCGACGGCGACGTCGGCTAGCGGTACTTCCGGTGCAGGCTCTCCTTTGACGACGCACCCGGGGTGGCGTCGGCGATCCATGGACCCGTTCCTTCGGATTGGTCCAGGATTCCGGCCTCAAGCCAGGCATAGTCGCCCGCGAGCACGTTCGAGGACAACTCATGATCGACGTCGTCGGTGTTCCGCCACAACTGATCGAAGTATCCATCCACGCGAAGCCGCGCCTGTTCGCAGTAGGCCTCGGCGAGCTCGTACGCCGCCGCGCCTTGCTCCGGTGTGGTCTGCAGCAGCATCTCGGCCCGTGAACAGCACGCTGCCATGGCAAACAACTCGGCCCCGATATCCACGATCCTGCCGAGGAACGCTTGTTTGTATTCGAGCCTCGCCTGCCAGCGGCCCATGCCGTAGAACGTCTGGCGGGCGAGTCGGCGTGAAGCCCGCTCCACGTACCTCAGTTGCTTAGCGAGGCGCCCGAACTCACCGTAGGACCGGGGGTCCATGCCAGCTCCGGCCACAAGCTTAGGGAGCCATTTGGCGTAGAAACCAGAGGCGCCGACGGCGGCACGCGCTTTCTCCTGCAGTGTTGCGTCGGCGGAGGCGAGCTCGCCCGCGGCCGAAAGGTGGGCATCGACGGCTTCGCGGGCGATGAGCAGGCGCATGATCTCGGACGAGCCTTCGAAGATCCGGTTGATGCGCATGTCCCTCAGCAGCTGCTCGGCGGCCACCGCACGCTCCCCGCGGGCTTCCAATGAATCCGCCGTCTCAAAGCCACGGCCACCCCGGATCTGCACCAATTCATCAGCCACCGTGTAGCTGAGTTCAGTGGACCAAAGCTTGGCCAGCGCCGCCTCGATCCGCACATCCTTCTGGCCGGCATCGGCCATCTCGGCAGACAGTTCAAAAACAGCTTCAAGGGCAAAGGTGGTGGCGGCGATGAAGGCGATCTTCTTGCCAACGGCCTCATGTTTTCCGACCGGCCGGCCCCATTGAGTGCGGGCGTTGGACCATTCGCGGGCGATCTTCAACGACCACTTGCCCGCAGCCACGCATAGGCCGGGGATGGAGAGCCTGCCGGTGTTGAGCGTGGTGAGCGCGATCTTGAGTCCCTGGCCTTCGCGGCCCAGCCGGTTGGCTGCCGGTACGCGGACTTGGTGGAACCGGGTCACGCCGTTCTCGATGCCGCGCAGGCCCATGAAGGCGTTGCGGTTCTCGACGGTGATGCCGGGGGAGTCCATTTCGACTACGAATGCCGTGATTCCGCCCTTGAGTACCGTGCCGTCCGGGGCGGTGCGGGCAGGAACAACCGCCATGACCACCACCAGTTCGGCGATCACCCCGTTGGTTGTCCAAAGTTTGACGCCGTCCAAAACGTAAGACTCGCCGTCGTCGCTTGGCACTGCGGTGCAGCCCATCCGTGCAGGGTCGCTGCCGACGTCGGGCTCTGTCAGCAAGAAGGCTGTGATGGCGCCGGCCGCGCAACGCGGCAAGTACTCCTGCTTTTGTTCGGGGGTGCCGAAGACTTTGACCGGCTCCGGGACCCCGATCGACTGGTGGGCCGAAAGCAACGCGCCAAGGCTCGGATGGACTGATCCCAGCAGCGCCAACGCCCTGCCGTAGTAGACCAGCGACAGGCCCAAGCCGCCGTACTCGCGCGGAATCTTCATGCCGAAAACGCCTAATTCGGCGAGTCCTGCGAGGTATTCGTCCGGGATGTTGGCATCGCGTTCGATGGCCCGGCCGGACATGGTGCCGCAGAACTCCGTCAGCTTCGCCATAAACTCTTCGCCGCGCTCGACGTCTTCGGCTCTTGCCTGGGGCCAGGGATGGATCAGCCCCAGATCGAAGTCTCCCAAATACAGTCCCTTGGCGAAACTCGGACGGTTCCATTCGGTGTCGCGGGCGGCCTCGGCGACGGCGCGGGCTTCTGCGGCCGTGACGCCGTTGCTCTTGTTGTCAGTGGCGGAGGTCATGGGAGGACTCCTCTTGCCGGTTGTGCCGGTTCGAGCCCAGGATCCGCCTCGGGTGGGGGACCCTTCAGCTGTCCCTCAATGCTACCCGCGGGTAGGTACCTGTGCTAGGGGCGGTCTGCGTCGGGAATTCCACCGGCAGTTCCACTTTTCCGGCCTGGTGGACAAGCTGGTCCCACGCAAAATTGATGCCGTGGACCAGGCCGCCCAGCACGTTCTTCACGGTGTACCAGGCGAGGCTCCCGGCTCCGACCAACGCAAGGGCGGCCATGGCCGCTACCGCGATGAAGGCTGCCAAAACCAGGCCAAGGATTAGTGTTCCCGCGAAGACATAACTGCTGCTGTCTAAGGTGGTCAAGTCGAACTGCATTGGGTCCCCTCCGCAACGCTGCCAAAGCCGACGTCGGAGCGTCGACGTCGTTGGTGTCGACACTAGGGGCGGAATCAACGGTTCAGCCAGCAACAACACCGGCGCGGGGCCTGTTGATACGCGATCGAAACCATACCGGCAGGTAGATCACGGAAGGGTTGCGGTGCACCCTGCGTTAACCTTGTACGGGGCAGTTTTCGGGATTTCCGCTGCCAGAAGGTTCCGCGGCAGCTGAAGGAGAGTAAGTGTCCCGCTCAGCAATGTCCTCAGCCGATGCCATCAGTGCGCGGCTCAGGGATCTCGAACTCCTGACCAAAGGCCCCGCGTGGGCCCTCACACGCTCGGCTCCTTGGGTCATCGCGGTGCTCCAGGCTTCCTTCACCCGAACGAAACCGCAGCTTCCGCTCGAAGAGTTCCATGCCGACGTCGACGCTTTCCTGGAGCAGCTCCGCAGGCAGGATCCCGGGCTGGGCGGCCAGGGGAGCGGCAAGGCATTTGCCGACGAATGGACCCGCAAGCAGTTCCTGACCAGGCGCAGCCAGTCGGGCCAGATCGTCTACGAAATCACCGAGGCCGCCGCGCGCGTCCTGGCTTTCCTGGACAGCCTGTCCAGTGAGCGCTCTACCCTCAACGGTTCCCGGCTCGGGACCTTGCTCGGCGACGTCGAAAAGCTCGCCAACGAGACGAACCCGGACCAAAGCGCCCGTTTGGAATCCCTTGAAGAGGAGATCCAGGAGCGTCAGCAGTTGATCGAGGACATCAGCTCGGGCGACTTCGACGGTCTTTTGGACGATGAGGAAGCCGTCGAAGCGGCCGGGAACATCCTGGACCTTGCGGCGAGCCTGCCTGCCGACTACAAGAAGATGCGTGACCGCATCGAAGAATTGGTAGGCGAGCTCCGCAACCAGATCATCGAGGAATCGCTCAGCAAGGGTGCCACCATGGCGCAGGTCCTGGAGGCAGACAAACGCTTGCGCCAGAGTCCCGAAGGGCGCACGTTCCGCTCCTTCACGGCGTTCCTCGAGGACCCGCAGCAACAGCTGCGTTTCCGTTCGGCGATCGGTGACGTGCTGAGCCGCCAATTCGCAGACGACCTCGGCCACGAGGACCGGGAAACCCTCAAGAACCTCGTGGCGGAATTGCGTACCCAGCACAGCCAGATCCAACGCATCTACGGCCGGCTGTCCGAAAGCCTGAACAACTACATCCAGAGCGATGACATCCGCCAGTCCGTCCGGCTGCGGCAGGTCCTGCGCGAAGCCGAACAGGCTATCCGCTCCATGCCCTACGAACGCGACCGTCCCGGCCTGGTCCGCGGCCCGGTGTTGTTCAATGCCGGGTTCGAATCACTCGCCATGGTCAAGCTCTTCGATCCGGATGAGTTCGCGGCGCCTCCAAAGCTCGCCGACCCCATCGCGTTCAGCGATTCGGACCGGGTCCGTTCGCTGCGCTCCGCGAAGGCGAGGCCCGACGTCGTCCGCTCAGCCATGGCAGGCGCCTCCACACTGGCGGGGGCCTGGGCGAACCTCCCGGAGGATGAACGGCACATCAACACGGTCCGGGCCCTGCTGTCCGAAGCGCTGCACGGCGGTGCGGCCTTCGACCGGTCCGCCTGGGAAAACATCGACTTCGAACAAATCGATGGCAGCAAACGCACTGCGTACCTGCCGCTCGTGACGCTGACTAAGGATTCCGATGACTGACGCCCACCCCACCGAGCATGCCCCCTCTCCGGAGCAAGGGGTGGACATAACGCAGCATGTCCACCCGGATCCGTTCCGGGTCACGCCCCGCGACACGTTCGTCGACGGCGCGGCGCTGTTCCCGGGCGACACCGGTGTCCTGCCGATGAAGGTCCGCCAGGCCCTCGTACGGCTGCTCAAGGGCCCCTATGTCGACGGCGGCCGCGACGAAAAGCTCTGGACCACCCTTCTCGACAGCCAAGTGATCCTCCGCAGCCGGCTTTCCGAGCTCTTCCTGAACCTGCAACTCGACCACGAACGCAAGATCGCGGTGCTTCGACCCGTCGATCCCGAAGCCATCGGAGGCAGCACCCGCTCAAGCATCCTTCGCCAGCAACGCGCGTTGAGCCGGGTGGAAACCATCGTGCTTCTGCGCCTGAGGCTCCTCCTCGACCGCCACGTCACGGCCCAGACGGACCCGGTGATCACTCGGGAAGAAATCGCCGAACTCGTGGCGCACTACCAGCCATCCGGCCAACAAGACGCCCTCCGTGACACCGACGTCGTCAACCGCACCATAACGAAACTCCTGGCCCGCCAACTCCTCCTGGCCACGGGCATCGAAGACACGTTCGCGATCTCCAAGGCCCTCCCCCTGGCCCTCCCCTTCGAAAACATCGGCGACATCCCAGCCCAAATCGAAGCCCTGATCGCCGTAGCAGCCGACGAATCGGGCACGGAACCCCTCATCGAACTAACAGAAACAGACGACGACGGCGACGACCCAAACCCCAACGACGCTGACTCCGGCACCGAGGAAGAGGTCGACGTGGTGACTGGCAGCAGCGGCGACGACGGGGGCATGCGGCAGCATGCGTCTAAGCGAGGAACGAGCGAGCATGCCGAGCATGTGTCCGGTGGCGTCGCGAAAGGTGACCACGGTTCCGACGGAGTCTCGCCTGAGGAGGCAGCCAAGTGACTATCGCAACCATGCTTCCGATCGGCGAGCTCACCAACCCGGGCCAGATGCGCCTCGCCTTGGTCCAGGTGGTCAATTGGGGCACGTTCCATGGCGCCCACACGATGCACGTGGACCGCAACGGCACGCTGCTGACAGGCAATTCGGGCGTCGGCAAGTCGACGCTGTTCGACGCGATGCTCCGCGTCTTCGATGCCCGTCCGCGCTCCAACGAGGCTGCGGCGCAGCGGGCCGGCGGGGCCGTGGAGGACAAGCGGACGACGTTCACGTACATGCGTGGAAAAGTGGGCGACAAGGCCGTGGGCGAGGGCTCGGCGAGTGCCTTCCAGCGCCCCGGTGCCACCTGGTCCGCCGTCGCGCTGACGTTCGACAACGCGGCCGGCACCAAGATCACTATTTCGGCCCTCTTTGACCTGCCCAAGAACGGCACCGAGTCCAGCGTCGGCCGCTTCTACGTGATTGACAACAAGCCCCTGGATCTTGGGGAGATCGAGGGCATCGCGGAGAAGCGCTTCACCAAGGGCGCCCTGGAGACCATCTTCCCGGACGCCCAGGTCTTCGATGTCCACAAGGCTTTTGCGGAGCGTTTCCGGCGGCTTCTCGGCATCAACTCGGACCAGGCGCTCCCGCTTTTGCGCGTGATCCAGGCCGGCAAGGGGCTCGGCGGCAGCGTCAACACGTTCTTCCGCGACCAGGTGCTCGACGCGCCCGCGACGCTCACTGCTGCGGACGACGTCGTCGAGGAATTCAGCAACCTCATGTCCATCAGGCAGCGGCTGGAGGACGTTCGCCAGCAGCGCGATCAGCTCGCCCCCGTGCCCGGGATGAACAAGGAATATGCCCAGTCGTTGCTGGAGGCCAACCGGCTCAGGGAGCTCAGCGGCGAGGAATTCGACGCCTACAAGCAGCAGCTCTCGGTCACGGTCCACGCCAAGACTTTGGCTCGTTTCAAGGACCTTGCCCAGTCGAAGGCCAAGGAGCTCAGCACTGAGCGGGGTATCCGGGACGCGCTCGCCAAGGAGCTTCGCCAGCTCGAATCGGATTACAACAACCAGGGCGGGAACGCGATTTCGGCGATCGAGCAGTCGCTCGAAAATGCCCGGGTCGGCCTCAAGCTTCGCCAGCAGGTGGAGGAGGCGGCCCGGCAAGCATTGGCCGACGCCGGACTCAACCTTGAGTGGACGGCTGACGGTTGGGAGCAGGCCCACGAGCAGGCCGCGAGCCGCTCCGCCGAACTCAAAGACGATTCCGAAGCGCTGAGGGAACTCCGCTTCGAAGCGTTCGACGGCCACGCCACCAAGAAACGTGAACTCGCCGCAGCCCAGCAGGAGCTCGTGTCGCTGAAGACGCGCAAGTCCCTTCTGCCGCCGTCGAGCATTGAAAACCGCGCCGCGATCGCCGCAGCCACCGGCGTTCCGGAGGACCGTATGCCCTTTGGAGGCGAGCTGATAGACCTCGCCGAGGGTGAGGAACAGTGGCGGCCCGCGGCCGAGCGCGCCCTGCGGAACCTCGCCACGACGCTGCTGGTTCCCGGCGAGCACTTTGCCGCCGTCACGCGCTACCTGAACGACAACACCGTCCGCGGAGCGCTGCGGGCAGTGGATGTTTCCAAACCGCTCGCGGGCGGCGCTTTGGCTGTGGAGGACGTGTCCGACGGCGAGCTGCTGACGAAGCTGAACATCCTCACTTTGGGGGCGAATGCCGACGCCGGTGAGTGGATCCGCGAGCGGATCGCCCTCGATTTCGCCTACCCGTGCGTGGAAGACCCGGACGAGCTCGCCCAGCTGGACAAGGGCCTGAGCCTTGGCGGAGTGGTCAAGCGCAACAGGAACACAGTCGAGAAGGACGATCGCTTCACTAGCCGCCAGGACTACGTTCTCGGTTTCGACAATGCTTCCAAGCTGGAGCTCGTGGCAGCGAAGGTCGGCGAGCTCGAAAATGAGCTTCTGAAGGCCGCCGAACTCGCCCAAAGCCGCGAGGATTCGCACCAAGGCATGACCCGCCAGCTTGAAGCCTTGCGCCGCATCGCCGACGACGAGCGTGGCTGGGAACAGGTCTCGGCAGCAGTGGCGGCCGAGGAGCTCGCGAAGATCGAACAGCGGCTCAAGGATGCCTTGGCAGCGCAGGCCGACTTGGAGCCCTTGCGCGCGAACATCGAGGCCGTGCGCGAAAAGCACCAGTCCTCCACAGGGTCGGCGGCGGTGTTGCAGAGCGAGTACAAGACGCTCGACCACCAGATGACCACGGCTGACGCCCTCCTGGATGCTGCGCGCAACCGCCTTGACGAGGCGCCGCCGTCGGGCACTACCGTGACTGCCCTCGAACCGTACTTCAGCGCATTCGCCGAGGTGAGCGAGCTCCACGAACTCGACACGCTCGCTGCCGAAGTCCGAAGCAAGCTCCTGGCGGAACTGCACGCCTCCGAGTCCCGCGGGCAGGCGTTGGCCGAGCGGCTGACGCGTATGTTCGAAGGATTCGTGCGTGAATGGGGCACCGCCATTTCCGCGGACCATGGCACCTCGATTGGTGCCGCGGGGGAATTCGAGTCCCGTTACCACCAGATCGTCAGCGAAGGGTTGCCCGCGCAGGAAGCCGAATTCCGCCAGTTCTTCAACCAGCGCACGCACGAATCGTTCAGCACGCTGCTCCACCTGCTCGACGAGGAGCGCCGCGCCATTACGAGCCGTATCCTGCCCCTCAACGGCATCCTGTCCGAGGTCAATTTCCACGAGGGCAGCTTCCTGGAACTCGACATCAAGCAGACGCTGCCCGCCACCGCGAAGCAGTTCAAGGACGCCATCCACAACGCGTTGAAGACGCGCCACTCGCGGCCGTCCCGCGCGGCCGGCGCCGCATCGAGTGCCGGGGGCTCGCCCGAGGCGGAGGACGACGTCGAACTCACCAACCGCTATAAGTCGCTCGAAACCCTGGTCAAACGGCTCGGTTCGCAGACCCCCGAGGACCGGCGCTGGCGAGCCGAGGTGCTGGATGTCCGCGGGCATCTCTTCATCCAGTGCAAGGAGCACCGCTCCGTCCAAGGCCCGCGGAGTGGCAAGAAGACCGAGGTGTACATGCACGCGGACACCGGCTCGATGTCCGGTGGCGAGCGGCAGCGATTCACGGCGTTCATCATGGCCGCGGCCCTGAGCTACCAGTTGGGTATCGCCGAGCAGGGTTTCACCACCTACGGAACGGTCATGATGGACGAGGCGTTCGTCCTGGCCTCGGAGGAGTTCGCCGGTGCAGGCATCAAGGCCCTGCATGAGTTCGGTTTCCAGTTGCTGCTGGCCGCGCCCGAGAACGTCATCGACCTCTCCCGGCACCTTGGTTCGGTCACGGAAATCCTGCGCGACAAGCGAACCAACCGTTCCGGCGTGCTCACGGCTCCCGTCATCGGCGGCCCGGGCATGCCCGGCGAATGGCGCTCCGAAGCCAACCCCGTGGACATCGTGCTCCGCTAGCTCCGACGCTCGCTCACTTATGTGGCACTTTCGGCGGACGCTCGCTCACGTATGTCTGGTTTCCGGCGGACGCTCGCTCACTAGAAGCGAGCGGGCGTCCGCCGCTGAGGCGTCTACTTTCCTTGGACCCGGCCCAGGAACTGGGCGGATCGTGACTGCAGTCCGGCGATTTGGCGAACGACGACGGCGGCCGGGTCCGGATTGATCTCATTCGCTGGGGGCTCCTTGCGGACGTTGGCGCAGCAGCCGAATTCTGCGCAGATCAACGTCCCCACGGTGTTGCCGTCGCGGCCCGATTGGCCTGCGCGCTTGGCAACCCAAAGATACACATCGTCTTTGGAAAACACGTCGCGGCACAGCTCGCAAAGGACCGAACGCTTCTTGCCGGAGCCTCCCTCGGGCGCGCGAAGCATGATGCCCGTGAGGGAACCACCGTTCGGAAGGACGAGGTAACCCCGCATGGGCATCTTTTCGTCGCGCCAGCCAAGGAATTCGAGGTTGTCCCAGTCAAGGGAATCGAAGTCCTTCGGGAGGTTGAGTTTGGCGGCCTCCGAGCGGCTCGCATTGATGAATGAGGAACGGACTTGTTGAGCGGTGATTTTCTGCACGGCGAAGTTCTTTCAGATCGTTTGGGCTCCGAAGAGGAAGGACTCTGGCGTCCGGCGATCCGAGGGCACAGCAAAGGAACCCTTCGTGTGCTTCTCGCGCGGGGCGGTGGGGTTAGTTTCCCTGGCCGCCGAGCGGGATGGCCGACGCAGAGGGAGATGCAAAGTAGGCCAACACGGCCACCTCGCCAACCATGGCAGCGCCAACGTGTGCAGTGCGCATGCTCATCCTCTCGATCTTTACCGCGTCTACGGCCCTGGCGCGGTTCGTTGAATCAACGGCTCTGTCATCTTTGCAAACGCCGCCCTTGGTGTCCAAAATCCCGTGCGTTTTAGTCCCCGCAGGCCCGACGCCCGCTCACGTATGCGGCCAAAAGCCGGAACGCTCGCTCATATCATGTGAGCCGGCGTTTGACCGAATGCCCCATAAGTGAGCGGGCGTTTGGTCAAAACACCACATAAGTGAGCGAGCGTCGAATTAACCTAGGCTTTGCCGGCGGGCAACCGGGCGGGGCTAGGCTGGCGTCGTGGCTGGGAACGTGCTTGATGCTGACCAGAACGGACGACGGCGGTTTGTTGCCTTGGGCGATTCCTTCACCGAGGGTGTGGGGGACCGGAACGAGGCCCTACCGAACGGCGTCCGGGGCTGGGCCGACCGCGTTGCCGAGAAACTGGCCAAGGCCGAACCTGGCTGGGAGTACGCCAATCTTGCCGTGCGGAGCAAGCGGCTCCGCCATATCGTCGACGAGCAATTGGACCGCGCCCTGGCCATGGAACCCACGCTCATCACGCTTTACGCCGGCGGCAACGACATCCTGGATTTCGGCACGGACATGGACATCCTCATGGCCGAGTACGAAAGGCTCGTGGCCCGTCTCGCAGCCACGGGAGCCACGTTGGTCTTGTTCACGGGGTACGACGTCAAGGTCTCGGCCGTGCTGGAACCCTTCAAGAAGCGGAACGCCTTGTACAACGAGCGCGTCCGCGAACTGGCCGCCAAGTACGGGGCCGTGCTGGTGGATTATTGGTGCTTTGACGCTTACCACGACCGCCGCATGTGGGCCTCGGACCGCCTCCACATGTCCAAGGCCGGGCACAAATACATGGCGGCGCAGGTACTTGATCACCTCGGCGTACCGCATAAGTTCTCGCCCAAGGACTGGGAACCGCCGCAACGGCTCAAGTTGCGCGATTGGGAACGCCGTCAGCGCCGCTGGGTGAACGATTGGGTCCTGCCCTTGTTCGGCCGGAAGCTTCGCGGCGTCACGCTCGGGGACAGCCTTGGCCCACGCTGGCCGGAGCCCGTGAAAGTGCCACGGAAGGCCGGTCTGCGAAAACTCGCGGAACGCCAAGCCGCCGGGGCAGGCTCAGCCCACGCTCAAAGCAAGGTGCCAGGAAAAGCCCAAGACAACGGGGGGACATGACCATGGCCATATATGCACCGCTGCGATTCGTCGCGGTTGGAGATTCCTTCACCGAAGGCGTCGGCGACACAGACCTTCGCCTCCCCAACGACTGCCGCGGCTGGGCCGACCGGGTGGCCGAGGAACTGGCCAGGCACCGGCCGCAGACGCAGTACGCCAACCTGGCCCTCCGGGGCCGTCGGCTCAAGCAGATCGTGGCTGAACAACTTGAGCCGGGACTCGCGATGGCTCCCACGCTGGTCAGTTTCCACGCCGGCGGCAACGATCTCCTCGGTGCCCGGCTGGACATGCGCCTACTGGTCCGTGGATTCGAGGACGCCGTTGCCCGGATCGCCCAAAGTGGTTCCCAGGTCCTCCTGTTCACCGAGTACAACGTGCCGCTCTCGCCGGTGTTGGAGCCGCTCAAGCTGCGCACGGCGGTTTTCAACAAACACATCCGGCGCATTTCGGCAGCCTACGGAACGCTTCTGGTGGACCATTGGTGTTTCGAAAAGTACCAGGACCGCCGGATGTGGGCTCCCGATCGGCTGCACATGTCCGGCATTGGACATGAGTACATGGCGAAGAAAGTCTTGGAGGTGTTGGGCGCCCCGCACTCGCTGGGCTCACCCGTGCTTGGGACGCTCCAACCGCGGAGCCGCGCCGAGATAATGGCCGACGACGCCGCGTGGCTCAGGCGCGACGTGGCACCCTGGCTTTCGCGTCGTTTCAGGGGAGTTTCGAGCGGTGATCACCTGAGCGCCCGCTGGCCGGCCCTTATGCCGGTGGTCTTGCCGGAGCGATTGGGGACGTCCGCCGAACCGGTCCGGATTTGAAGCGTCAGCGTCACGGCTGACAGCTTTTTGGCTGCGGGCGGGCATCAAAGCCGCGAATTTCCGGGGTTTTCGCCGAGTCGAGGCGCCAAAAATGTGCTCTGCGTGACGCCCCGGACACCCACCAGACTCAGTCCAGCAGGTTTTCGAACCCCTCAGACGCGGTGGTGACTGTGAATTCGATGATCTCGAAGTCGGCTACCCCATTGACGTAGAACGGATCCGTCGCTAGGGAAGCGTCCAGTGCCGCACGATCGACGTTGGACAACAGCACACCCCCGATGGCTGGAACGCGACGTCCGGACGCGACGAAAGTGCCGGCGTCGAACGCTTCTTTGACCCAATCCATGTGTGCGGGGCGGTGGAAATCGACAATCTCGTCGGGAACTTTGTAGGTCAGCGAAACCACGAACATGCCGCCCAGCCTACAACGCGGAGGGCGGCCAGCCGGGCCGCCCTCCAAAATGAACTACGGCAGGAGCTTGACTGCGGAGTTCCAGTTGTAGTCGGGGTGGGCCTCGCTGATCTGGAGCGTCATGACGAGCAGCTGGAAGGCTTCGAGTTCACGCGAGCGGCGCAGCGGCCCGACGTTCACCGGGCGCAGTCCGGCACCTTTGACGAAATCGACGACGGCGGCACTCGCCTCGGCGTCGTCGCCAGCCACGAGCACATCGAGGGTCTGGCCGCCGACTTCGCCCTCAGCGAGAGTGGCTGCGAAGACGGTGTTGAACGCCTTGACTACTGAGGCGCCCGGGACCAATGCCTGGAGTTCTTCGGCCGCCGAGGTTCCGGCGGGGACGGTGAGGGAATCGAAGGTCTCGAAGTTCACGGGGTTGGAGATGTCCACGATCGTCTTGCCGTTGAGCGCTGAGCCATAGGAAGAAAGGACTGCCTTGGAGGCATCGAACGGAGTGGCGAGCACCACGATGCTGCCTTCCACCGGGGATCCCGTGATGCCGGAGGTTCCGTTGACCGTCGCCGCAAGGGCAGCAGCGGAGCCGGCGTCGCGGCTGAGGACCTGGACGCTCTTGCCAGCCGTGGCCGCTCGGGCCGCAATGCCGGACGCCATGTTGCCGGTACCGATGATGGTGATGTCAGCCATTGTTGTTTCCTTTGCTTGGGTGCTCATTGAGTTCAAATTGTTTTACTTGAAGCTTCAACTAAAACAATAATGGCCTTAAGTTGAAGTGTCAAGCATCAATTTCCTTCTAAGATGAATCCATGACCGAACCGCGCTGGCTCAACGCCGACGAACGCCGTGCCTGGCTGGCCCTCCTGAGCATCAACACCCTGCTGCCGGCAGCCCTGGACACCCAACTGCAGGCGGCCGGCAAATTGTCGCTGTTCGACTACAACGTGCTCGCCATGCTGTCCGAAGCCGAGGGGCGTTTCCTGCCCATGAGTGAGCTTGCCGCCCGTACCAGCGCTTCCTTGTCCAGGTTGTCGCACGTTGTCACCAAGCTCCAAGGACGCGGTTGGGTGGAGCGCGAGGCCCACCCGGGCGATGCCCGCGTCACGGTCGCGCACCTGACCGACGCCGGCATGAACACCATCGTGTCCCTCGCCCCGGGGCATGTGGATGCCGTCCGCGCCTTGATGTTGGACGCCATGACCGACGACGACGTAGCCGATCTCGCGCGGATCGGCGAGAAAATCGTGGCCCGGCTGGACGACGATCACTGGATCCTGCGCGAACACTGAGCCGCGGCAGCTGTGCCGGCGAACGCCAAGCCGCGGCCGGCTGCGCAGCCGGCGCCGCGCGTGACGGCCGCCCCCCACTGATGAAAGACTGGCGCCATGGATTTTTCTGCCCGGTATGTGGCATTGGGTGACTCTTTCACCGAAGGACTTGGCGACGCTGACCCATCGCGCCCCAACGGAGTCAGGGGATGGGCGGACCTCGTCGCCCATCAATTGGCACAAAGCAACGACAATTTCGGCTACGCCAACCTGGCCATCCGCGGCAAGAAGCTCCGGCAAGTCATGGCAGAGCAGGTGGACGCCGCCGTCGCGCTTCAACCGACGCTGGTGACCTTATACGCGGGCGCAAACGACATCTTCCGCCCCAAAGTCGATATCGACAGGCTGATGGAAGACTACGAGGCCGGCATCGGGAAGCTCAGTGCCACCGGCGCCACGTTGCTTCTCTTCACGGGCTTCGATGCCCGCAGTTCCAAGGTTTTCGGCACCATGCGCGGACGCACCGCGATCTACAACGAATTGCTGCGGGAAATCGCCGAAAACCACGGTGCGCTGGTGGTGGACTACTGGCGCTTCAGCGAATACCACGACTGGCACATGTGGGCGCAGGACCGGATGCACATGTCCACTGCGGGCCACATCAACATGGCCAACCGGGTGCTGGCCGTCCTGGAGCACGAAGGTTCCCTCGAGGTTCCGCCGCCGGTCCCGCAACCCCAGCCTGCGCGCGTGGAAGCGTTGCGGGCCAATGCGCGTTGGGCCCGTGAACATGCCGCCCCGTGGGTGGTCCGCCGCGTGACGGGCAAGTCCTCAGGTGACGGTCTCAGCCCGAAGTACCCGCAGCTCACCCGGCCCTAACTGGGCTGAGCGGCAAGTTTCCGGAACCCCGGCGTGGCGAGCAATCCGCCGTCGTTCTTCACCGCGAGCACGTCCACGTCCCAGTGGGAAGTGGCCAGCGCGAGGGTCCCGGCGCCGCCCGCCATGATGGCGGTGGCCAGGACGTCGGCCGTGATGATGTCTGCCGCTGCCACTGAAACTTGGCGGAACCCCTGGTCCCGCGCCGATTGGAGGCCCGCGGACCAAATGTGGTGGCCGCGTTCGCTCGTTCCGGAGGTCGCCAGCGCGTGCTTGCCCGCGTTGCCGAGCGGAAACGCTGTCAGGAGCGTCGTCCGATCCTCCGGGTCGACAATTCCCGCCAGCCACGGCCGCGCTCTGCCCGGCGTCGGCGAACCGTCCACCAGGACGTCCCCGCCCGCGTTGAGGCACCAATCCTTCAAGCCGAACGCTAGCAGCGACGTTCCGGCTTCCCGGATTGCGTGTGCCTTGACGATCCCCGACAAGTCCACGACGCCGTCGGGCCGTTCCGCCGTGAACGCACCTTCCGTAAGGGTGCGCCATTCTGTCGCCTCGACATACAGCCGTCGCATGTCCGCAGAGGCGTCCTTCAGAGCCAGCTCGCCCCGCGCCATCGCGCTCGCCTCCGAGTCGGGACGGTAGAGACTAAACGTCCGATCCAACCCCTTGAACAACTGCTCGACGACGGCGGTGGCCGCCTCGAGTTCTTCCACCGCAGCTTGGGGAGCCGTCCCTGGAGCAGCGGGGATGGCGAGGCTCACCACAGTGCCCATGCTGGTGAACGTGCGGGAACGAAGACGGGGCTCCGCGCTGCCTTGTCCGTGCCCGTCGGGCTTAGAAGTGGGCTGCATCGAGGGCTGCCTGGAGCGACGTCAAGTACGCCTCGCTGGTAAAGGTGGCCCCGCCGATGGTCTGCACGTTCGCCGACTGGGCGCTCAGGACTTCGGAGCGGAGCAGGGGTGCTGCCCTGGCGCTGATCTGGACGGATCGTTGCTCTTGGTCGGTCAGATGCAGGGCTGTGACATCCGTGATGACGCCGGCCTTGATGGTTACCTGGACCTGGACTGTTCCGAAGCGGGTCTCCACTGCCGTGCCCGCATAGGTGCCGCCGGCCTTGGCCGAGGCTCCCAGAGTGGAAGTGGAACTCGAGCCCGTGCTGGAACTGGAGCCTGTGCTGGAACTGGCGCCGGCCGCGGTTCCCGAGGACGATCCGGACGCGCTGCTCCCGGCGGCGCCGGCCGCCGTCGAGCCCGTACCGGTCCCGCCGGTGGTTCCCGCCGCGGACGTCGTGACGGTGGAAGCGTTGGATGCCGCCACTTGTGCGCCCGCCTGCCAGCCCACCACGAGGATTGCCGCCGATGCCAGCGCTGCTGAAATTCCTGCCCTGAGTCTCACCAGTCAAACCTTTCGTAGTGGAGTTGTTCCTCCCGCACACCGGAGCTTTTTGCGTCGGCTAGTACCTGGCCAGCCCATGCTGTCGGGCCGCAAACGTAAACATCAGCGTCCGCTATGTCCGGCACAAAGTCCCGCAGACTCGAGGAGCCAGCAGAGGCAGGCAGCCATGCGCCCTGAGGATGGGCGGACCGCGGACCCGTCAGGTGGAACAGGGTCGCGCCACGCTTCCGGCACAGTTCCATGATCTCGTCTCCGAGGAACAGTTCCTCCGCGCTACTGCCGCGCAGCAGGACTGTCGCCTGGCCTGGGGCGAAGGGAGTTGATTCCAGGAGCGCCCGGAGGGGCGTAATCCCGATTCCTGCACCGATCATCACGACCCGGTCCTTGCTTCGGGCTGCCGTGCTGAAAACCCCATATGGTCCTTCGATCGCTACTTTCGTTCCCGGCTTGAGGGAAGCGAGGCGGGCCGAACCGGCCCCCAGGTTCCGGACGGTGATCCGCAACGTCGGCGGCCGCGATGACTTCCCGGTCTGCGGTTCTGCCGACAAGCTGAACGGATGGGCCTGCCACCACATCCCGGGAGCGAGGAAGCGCCACACGAAGAACCGGCCGCCGCTTCCCGACAATTCGTTCAATCGCAGCCCGGTCATTTCGATGCTCACGACGTCGGGGGACACCCGAACCACGCGGCGCACCGTCAGTTGGTGCCGGTAGGTGGCAATCACCGGTTGGGCAACGCGGTACCAAACCAGCGCCGCGCCCGTTCCTAAGCAAAGCAGGAGCCAGTACCAGCGCTGCCAGGTGCCTTCGGCGAACAGGCCGCCCACGCTGAACTGGTGCGGGATTGCCGTTGCTACCGCGAGGTAGGTGAGCAGATGAACGAAATACCAGAATTCGTAGGGAAAACGGCGCCGCACAGCTACCAGCGAAGTGACCACCACAGCAATGAACAACGCCATGGAGACGAACGCCAGCCACATATCGGGTACCAAGACCCACAGGGAAACGGCCTCGCTGACGGGATTCAGGCCCTCGGCCATGCCGTAGCCGGTTGCAAGGAGAAGTCCATGCGCCAACAACAAGTACAGTGCCGGTTTGCCTAGCTTCCGGTGGAATTCCAGTGCCCTGTCATGCCCGACTGCGCCGTCCACAAAAGGGAGGCGTGCCGCGAGCAGAAGCATCAGTATGACAAGGTCCATGCCGGCGAGTCCGGCCAGGATCCCGACGGCGGTGACCGCCTGGGTGAGGTTGCCGACGGTCGACACTCCGCCGTCCGCGAGCCACAACGCCAGCGCCGCCGCAAGGGATGCCCAAAGCGCAACCGTGAGCATGTCCGCCCGGCGCATGCGCTGGCGATGTTGCGCCGCGAACCTTCCCTTAGCGGGATTGCGTCGCGGTGACGTTTGAGGACGACGGCCTGGCGGTGTATCCACGCGTTGGCCCGGAGAGGCGAGGAGTTGGGAGTTCATGACTCAAGATTGAATGCTCAACCTTTCGATCTGCTGTGAAGGGGCTAGCCTCCGCTTATGAGTTGAGCACTTGGTTTCTTATACACCCGATTGGTCTTAATTTCCCCCAGCCCCTAGACTTATTAGGCGCTAGGTGGCGCGGAGCGTGTGCAATTGCTCCGGTTGGCGGTAACTGTTGGCAACAACGGGAGATCCGCGGGCCGGTAGTTAGGGGCTCAAGTTGCGTGCATTCCAGTATTCGCCCAGTATTCCGGCCTGTTGTCCGGACCCACTACCTTCGCCGCAGCGGTGATCATTGGCTGGTTTCAGTCGAGCGATCCAGCCTGCGGGAACTACCGAAAACGGTGTGGACTGGTTGCGGACGTCGCCTATTGCACGGGAAGCAGGAACTCTGCTGGCCGTTTCATTTTATTTTTTAGGAGAGTCGTCATGGCAGCAAACTGCCAGGTGACCGGAGCCGAGCCGGGCTTTGGACACAGCATTTCGCACTCGCACCGCCGCAACAAGCGTCGGTTCGACCCCAACATCCAGAAGAAGCGCTACTGGGTTCCGTCCCTGCGCCGTAATGTCACGCTGACCCTGTCGGCCAAGGGCATCAAGACCATCGACGTTCGCGGCATCGACGCAGTCGTCGCCGAAGTTCTGGCTCGTGGGGTGAAGCTCTAGTGGCAAAAGACAAGGACGTACGTCCGATCATCAAGCTTAAGTCGACTGCGGGAACCGGTTACACCTACGTAACCCGCAAGAACCGTCGTAACGACCCGGACCGTCTGGTCCTGAAGAAGTACGACCCCAAGATCCGCCAGCACGTCGAATTCCGAGAGGAGCGCTAAACATGGCTAAGAAGTCCAAGATTGCTCGCAACGAGCAGCGCAAGGTCATCGTTGAGCGTTACGCTGCCAAGCGTCTCGAACTGAAGAAGACCCTGGTTGACGCCAACGCGACTGACGAAGCACGCGAAGAGGCTCGCCTCGGCCTGCAGAAGCTGCCCCGCAACGCGTCCCCGATCCGTCTGCGTAACCGCGACATCATCGACGGCCGCCCGCGCGGTACCTTCCAGAAGTTCGGTATCTCCCGTGTTCGCTTCCGCGACATGGCTCACCGTGGTGAGCTCCCGGGCATCACCAAGTCTTCCTGGTAATCCAGAAGCACTAGGAGGGCCGGCAACCGTTTGGTTGCCGGTCCTTCTTGCGTTTAGGGCCCCGGGTTCCAGGTTTGATGCGTCGGGTGTCCGGATTCGCGATTAAGTGGCGCAGGACACAATGCTGAATTACGACGCCGGCGGCTTCTTTTTGCGCGCAACCGGCTGTTCTGTCCCGGATTACCGCGGTTCTTGCTGGCCTGAGGCGTGATTTGCGTGTGGTCTTGGGGGTGTGTAAAGTAGTTCGAGTCGCCGCCGCTGATGCGGAAAGATAGCGACCGACCCCCTCTGATAAACGGCCTGGAAATGGCTCGCTGATTAGCGTGCTGTGGATGGGTGGGGACCCCTGTTGAGCAGTGAATCGCGGAAACGCCGATTTGCTTGATCCTGGCAGTTCGGGTAAGTTTGGGAAGTTGCTCCGGAGCGATCCTGGACCCTGTGGGGTGTGGGTGGTGCCGGGTG